>CAZVMD010000087.1:0-25280 GCA_964628555.1 uncultured Myxococcales bacterium
TGGTCTGCCTCCTGCCGGCCGCGCTGGCCGGTCAATCCGCGGCGCAAGCGCATGTAGTTACGGCGCCGTGGGCAGGTCCGGGACAGGCTCCGGGCTCCAAGCCGGTGACGCTTGACGCCACCCTGGCCAAGTGGGAGCCGCCCGCCCTGCCCGCCACGCCGGCCCCGCCGCCGCTGACGCCAGAGCAGCGGGCCATCGTCGAGGCAACGCAGAGCGAGAAGCTACCGGAGCCGAAGTGGGCGCGCTTTGTGCTGTCGAACGAGTGGCGCCACGACGTCATGTTTTCCAAGCTGGCCAACCTCGGCGGCGTGTTCATCGGCGTCGCCACCGACCAGAACTACACGATGGCCGCGGCGGCGCATGCCGAGCTCTTGGTGACCATGGACTACGACCTGGAGGTCGTGCTGGTCCATCGCATGTACCACGCGCTGATCAAGCAGGCGGCGACGCCCGAGGACTTCCGCGCCTACTTCCGCCAGGCCAGCGCGGCCAAGGCCATCGAGGTCCTCAACGCCAGCAGCCCGTCGAAGGAAGACAACGCCAAGCTGGTGCAGATCTACAACCGCTACCGCGATCGCATGGCGACCTACATGTACCACGTCGCCAACACCCGCGTCGGTCAGCGTCACCCGACCTGGCTCGGCGACCCGGTGGCCTATGGCTACATCCGGGCCCTGGTGCAGGGCGGGCGGGTCATCGCTCGGCAGGGTGACCTAAACGGCGCGACGACGATCAAGAGCATCGGCGACACGGCGCGCAAGCTGGGCCTGAAGGTCCGCGCCATCTACACCTCGAACGCCGAGGGCTTCTTCGACTACACGCAGAACTTCAAGGACAGCCTGAAGTCGCTTCCGCGCGATGAAAAATCGGTCATGGTGCGCACGTACAAGCGGGGCATGACGATCGCGGTGGGCTGCACCTGGCACTACAACCTGCACCAGCTCGACGACTTCATCTCGCGCCTCGATGCACCGGGCTACAAGAACATCCACCGCATCATGCAGGACCTGCGCGGCCCGCAGGCCAAGGCCAAGCTGGAAGCGGTGGGCGTCTCGTACTACGACGGCACGGTCCCGCGTACCTAGCCGCTCTCTTCCTCGCAGAGGCCCCGGCCGGGCGCGTTCTTGGCAGATTGAGCAGAAGATCGCTCTGCCGAGCTCTCTTGGGCCGGGGCGCTTGCGCTATCATGCCCAGCCATGCGTCGCTGTCTGCTCCTCGTTCTGCTCGTTGCGGGCTGGCCCGATAGCGGCCGCCTCGCCTCGGCGCAGACCAGCGAGATCGAGCGCGAGTGGCGCACCCTCAACGAAGCCCAGTCCGCGCATAGCCGCGGGCGCGAGGCCCTGGCCCGCGGCGATCGCCCGGCGGCTGAGCGGGAGCTGGCCGACGCAGCGGCTCGCTATCGTCAGCTGCTGGAGCTAAACCCGCTGCGCAAGGATCTGTATGCGCCGCTGGCTGACACGCTGATCGCGCGCGGCAACCCCGCTGCGGCCTATGCGCTGTGCAGCTCGCAGATCCGCGAAGGGGTGCGCGAGGTGCCGCTGCGCGTGCAGTTAGTCCGCGCCCTTTCCGGCATGCGGCGGCTGCGCCACGCCATCGACGAGGCCCAGCGTGGGCTCAAGAGCACGCCCGGTGATGCGCGGCTCCTGGCGGTGCTGGGCGAGACGGCCAGCGAAGCCGGTGAGCACGAGCTGGCGATTGCCTCGCTGCGGCCCGCGCTGGCCCAGGCCGGTCGGGCTCTGCCGCTCGTGCCGCCCCTCGATACCGGGCTTGCCGTCGCGACGCTGCGCATCAGCCTGGCCCGCTCGCTGTTGGCGATCGGGCGACCGCAGGAGGTGGCGGCCGCGCTCGCCGAGCAGCTGAGCAGCGGGACCCTGGAAGCCCTGCTGCTGCAGGGACAGGCGCAGCTTCAGGCGGGGCAGGCAGCGGCGGCGGTGACGACGCTGTTGCGGGCGCTCGAAAAGGCCCCGCCGGCGCAGCGCAGCCGCACGCTGATCCTCCTGTCGCAGGCGCAGCTTAAGACCGGGCGGACCTCAGAGGCCATCGCTACGCTGCGCCAGGCCGGGGACGATCCGGCGGCGATGACGGCGCTGGCCCGCATCTATATGAGCGAAGAGCCACCCAACCCGGCGGCAGCGGCCATGGTCCTGTCGCGGGCGGCGGCGCTGGAGCCGAACGATCTGCGCATCTGTCTGGAGCACGCGGTGGTCCTCGATCGCGCCCAGAAGCCCGAGCGGGCGCTAGGTGAGCTGCAGCGCTGCGAAGGCCTGAACCTGCCCGCCGCCGACGCGCTGACCGCGCTCAGCCTGCGTGCCGAGCTGCAGCTTAAGCTCGGGCGGCTCGACGAGGGCATCGCTAGCCTGCGCGACGCCGTGGCGCGCAGCCAGAGCAGCGAAGGAAAAGCGAGCCCGGGCCCGGCGGCAAGTGGGGAGCTGCGGCCGCCGCCGTTTGCTGACCGCCTGGCCTCCGCCCTGCTGCGTCGGGGACTGCTCGGGCTGCAGACCACCCCGCTGCCCGCGCCGGCCCTCTCCGACCTCGAAGAGGCGCAGCGCTTGCAGCCCAGCCCGACGCATGCTCAGGCTCTGGCGCTGGGGCTCCTTAGCAGTGGGCGGGCGGGCGAGGCGGTGACGCTGCTGGCGCCGCTGTGTGAGGGCAGCGCTGCGACGCCATCACCGACGCTGCTGGCGGTGTTTGGTCGGGCACTGCGCGAAAATGGCCAGCCGCAGCAGGCGCTGGCGGTGCTGCAGCGGGCCGATGAGCTGGCAGCGGCAGCTGGCCAGAGCGGGCTGCGCCAGGCCCTGCGGCAGGACCAGAGCGAGACGCTAGTGGCGCTCGGTCGGCCGCTGGATGCGCTGCGCCTGATCGAAGGCAATGACGAGACCGCCAAGCGGCAGCGCGCCTTCGCGTTCTTGGCCGCGGTGCGCGCCTACTTTCAGCCCGCCGGACGGGGGCGCAGCAGTGGTCGTCGGGGGCCGTTCCCGCCGCTGCGCCAAGGTCATGAGCAGCCGGAGTCGCGCAGTGGCAAGGCCGGGCAGGCGGCCTATCCCCCGCTGCGGGGTCCGATCGATCTCTCGGAAGTGCAGACGACGCGCGGGCCGTTTCCACCGCTGCGCAGCGGGCAGGAACAGCTGGCGGCGCGCGGACCGTTTCCGCCGCTGCGTACGGCCAGCGACGCCCCCGAAGGCAGCCCGGCCAGCCCGGCGGTGACGACGCTACAGCCGCAGGGGCTCAACGATGAGCGACAGGTGCTGTGGTATGCGCAGGCCGCGCTGCGAGCCGGAGCGGCGCTGTCAGCCAGTGAGCGCGCCGAGGCCATGCTCTATCAGGTGGTGGCGCTGGCCCGCAGCGGGCAGTTTGATATCTCGCTGCGGCGCTTGAACGAAGTGCAGAGCCAGTTTGATGCACCGACGCTGGATGCGCTGCTGGGCCCCGGCGGCCTGGCCAACCTCAAGGCACGGATCACGCTGCGCGGCGGCGACTTCTATCAGGGCCAGAGCCTGGCGCAGCAGGCGCTGCAGCTGTTGCAGCCGACCGAGGCGCGGGCGCTGCAGAACGCCATGGCCGTGGCCTATACCAGCAAGGCCATCGAGCTCCTGGATCGCGGCGAGCGCGGCGACATCGATCGAGCCAATGCCCTGATGCGCGCTGCCCAGGGGCACAGTCAGGCGGCCACGCCAGAGAACCAGGCCCGCCTGCAGTACAACTACGCCGTCCTGCAGCTGTATCGCGGTCGCACCGAGGAGGCGCGCAGCCTGCTGAGCCGCTTGGATCCGCAGCTCTTGCCGGCTGTCCACCTCGCTTTAGGCAGCTACTACGACCTGACCGGGGACAGCCGCGCGGCGCTGGAGGCGTATCGCCGCTATCTGGCGCAGAGCGAGCCGGGCGATCCGCAGCTGCCGCTGGTCAGCGGCTGGGTCGATGTGCTGGAGCGCATCTACGAGGGGCCGCGATGAGCGCGCTGGCCACTGCGCTTGACCGCCGTCCCCTTCGCTTTTGGGCAGCGATCTGGCTGGCGCTGCTGAGCGTGCTCACGCTGTTTTCGCGCCCGCTCCTGGCTCAGACCAGCGACGGTGAGCGCGTGCTGGCGATCTATCTGCCGGGCGTCTACTTCGCTCGCTTGGAGGACAAGGTCGAGCTGGGCAATGAGCTGGCGCAGCAGGTGTCGCAGAGCCTGAGTCAGGGGCAGAGCGCGGGCGGAGCCGGCGAGCCGCGGCCGCGCCTGACTCCCCGGGTCTATGCGACGCAGGAAGCGCTCGACGCCGATGCGCCGCGCATTGCCCTCCTGCTGGCCGAGTCGCCGCTGGTGGCCGCTCGCTTGTCGTCGCTGCAGCCGGTGGCGGTCGTGGCGCCGGGCGGCAACAGCGAGACGCGGCTCTTGGTGCTGGCCAGCAGCAGCATCCGCGTGCTGGCCGAGCTGCGGGGCCACAAGCTGTTTTCCGCCCTGCCGCTCGAAAATCCGCAGAGCTTCGTCGAGAACCTGCTGTTCGAGGGCGAGCTCGGGCTGGCCCGCGACCGGCTGCTGTCGGCGCGCGACGTCGGCTCGCTTCTGAGCCTGGCTTCGCTGCGCAAGGCTGAGGCCATCCTGCTTTACGAAGACGACGCCGGGCAGGCCCAGAAGGCCGGCCTGCGGCCCCTATACGTCAGCGCGCCGCTGCCGCGTCCGACGCTGTCGGTGTACGAGCGGCGGCTGACCGCGGCGGAGATCGCGCGCCTGCGCGAGGTCATGGTTCAGTTTAAGAGCAGCGCGCTGCCCGCTTGGCGCAGCTTCCGCGGCACCAGTGAGGCGCCCTATCAGGCTCTACGCACGCGCCAAGAGCGTCGGCCACGTCGGCTGCCACCGCTGCTTGAGCTCGACGAGGACGCGGCTCAGCTGCCCCTGCCGCAGCCGCCGAAGGCGCAGCCCAAAGTGCCGCTTTCGACGTACGCACCCTCGCTCTAGCGAAGATGCACTGCCCCCGGGGTTCCTACGACAACGGGTCGGGGCGAGAGGATTTGAACCTCCGACATCCTGCTCCCAAAGCAGGCGCGCTACCGGACTGCGCTACGCCCCGCTGCGACAGCCGCCGTGAGCCACTGTCAGCAAAACGAGAAGCTTTTTCTAAGCGATCTCGCCCAGTTAGGCAAGCAGCTTAGGCAAGATCGTTTGCGCGCCCTACAAGTTCAGCTCAAGGCCGGCGATGCCATGCGGCAAAAAGAGCTGATAGCTTCCCGTCGCTGCCGGGAGGGCCCAGCCGGCCTGTAGGCGCTGGCAGGCCGGGCTGGTGATGTCGTAGCCGCTGGCCCGGCAGCTCTGCCCCCAGTCATTGCTGTAGCCGGCACCGCTGCCGCTTTCGAACAGGGCAAAGGTGTTGCCGATCGTAAGCTGCAGTGCTAGGCGGCGATGCAGGCGCAGGCGGGCCGCCAGGCTGAGATCGAGCTTGTGGCCTTCCAGCGTCATGGGCGACACAGCCTCGGCGGTGCTGCGCGGGCTCTCGTACAGGATCTCTTGCGCCAGGCTCAGCCAGCGAAAGTGCTGGCGGACACCGAGGGCGACGGCGAGGGCGGTGGTCAGGCCGGTCGGGACGCGTAGCTCGCCGGGCGGAAACACGCTGTCGTCGAGCGAAATGAGCAGGTCGCTGCGGGTGGGAATGGTCAGGCGCAGCCAGCCCGTGAGCTCGACGCTGTCGGGGCGCAGGGCAGACTTTGTGCGCTGCCCGGCTTCGGCGAGTGCGGCTTCGGCGGCCCGTCCGCGCTCAAGATCGAAGCGGAGCCGGGCGCCGAAGTACACCAGATGGGGAAACGAGCGGGTGACGCGGGCGCTGGCGCAGCGGACCGGCTCGTCGCGGTTGCTGATGCGGGCACCCCGCGCGCCGGGACCGCAGGGCTGGGTGGGGTCGGGCGATAGGCCCAGCCAGGTCGGCTGAGTCGGTCGGCCCTCCAGCGGCACGTCGGTGCCGATCGAGGTCAGGAGCGGGCTGAGGTACGACAGGCCAAGCCACAGGCGATCCTCAAGGACCTCGGACAGCAGGCCAGCGGTAAAGCCATAGCCCCAGCCGTTGACGTCGAGGTCGATCAGCTGACGCCCGGTCCACTGCTCGCAGCGGCCACCGGCGCAGGGCAGGCCATCGCCGCCGCCCGGCTGGCTGGTATCGCCGAGATCGCGCAGCAGGGTCATGCGGCTGCGGGTGTAGGCGAACTGGAAGCCGCCGCCGAAGAACAGGCCTCGTCGCAGGCGCAGCGCGGCCGCCACGGTGCCCCACAGGCTGTAGGTCTGATCGGCGATGGCGTGGTAGCGCGTGCTCAGGCGCTGCAAGGCCTGCGAGTCGCGGGCGCTATCGACCTCGGTCTGCGCGGCGTAGCGCGTCCCGTCGTTGTAGGGCGTGTAGACGCCAAATCCCAAGGTCACCGCCTCGGTGCGCAAGTCCCAGCTAGCGGCGACCATCATGTCCGATACGGCCCAAGCTAGCGCCGCCGGATCAGCGGGCTGGGCGCTGACCTGTCCGGGGTCAAAGCCGGCCGGCAGCGGGGTATCGCGGCCGTAGCTGCCCAGCGTGCCGCGCGCCCCAGCGACGGCCAGAATGTGACTACCGGACGACAGTCGCAGCGCCGCTGGATTCCAGTGAATGGCGCTGACGTGGCCATCGGTCGGGCCCGCCATGACCTGATCGGCCGGCCGCAGGGCGCCGTAGGGATAGGCCTGGGCTGGCGATACGCTCACAAGCCCACCAGCGCCGCCGAGCCACAGCCCCACCCAGGTCAGCCTGCGGCGAGGCAGGATGCCGGATTCGGACGGGCGACAGCCATGGGGACGGGAACAGCGGCTCAAGCGTGTCGGCTGGCGAGATAGTCGATGAGGTCGATCTTGGTGATGACGCCGAGCAGCGCATCGTGCGGGATCGGTGTCTTGGAAGAGGCGTCGGGGTGGCCGGTCGACAGCACACAGACCATCTTGGCATCGTTGAAGATGGTCTTGAGCAGGCGGACCTTGGTCGACGGCGTCACCGTCGCGTAGTCGGCTTCAATGATCGGCTCGATGGTCTCGTCGAGGCGGCCGCCCTTGATGAGCAGGTGATTGAGCAGATCGACCTCGGCGACTAGGCCGCAGAGGCGACCCTGATCGACCACCGGGACCTGCGAGATGCCGTGCTCTTTGAGCAGCGCGATAACCTGCCGCAAGGTGGCGGTGCGCTCGGCCGAGACGATGGGGCGTGCGGTGCGGCTGCGCAGCAGATCCGACACCGTGCCCATCGGATCTTCGGTGTCGAGGAAGCCGTTATCGCGCATCCAGTTGTCATCGAAGATCTTCGACAGATACTTCTGCGCCCCGTCGGGGAGCAGGACGACGATGTTCTGCGGTGGTAGGCCCTGCTGATCGATCTGCTCGGCATAGCGCACGGCCCCAGCGACGGCGGCTCCGGCCGAGCCACCGGCCAGGATGCCTTCGTCGCGGGTCAGGGCCCGCGTCATCAGGAAACACTCTTTGTCGTCGACACGCACGATCTCGTCGATCAGCTTTAGGTTCATCGTCGTGGGCAGGAAGTCCTCGCCGATGCCTTCGACGTAGTACGAAAACGGCTTGGTCATCCTGCCCGTCTTTACGTACTCGTAGTAGAGCGAGCCGATGGGGTCGACGCCGACGATGCGGACCTTGGGGTTCTTCTCTTTGAAGTAGCGCCCGCAGCCGCTGATCGTGCCACCGGTGCCCATGCCGGCGCAGAACACGTCGAACTGGCCATCGGTCTGCTCCCAGAGCTCGGGCGCCGTCGACACGTAGTGCGCATCGGGGTTGGCGGGGTTGTGGTACTGGTTGGCGTGGAACGAGTTCGGCGTCTCGGCGACCATGCGCTTGGTCACTTCGTAGTAGCTGCGCGGATCGTCGGCATCGACCGCCGTCGGGCACAGCACCACTTTGGCGCCGAGTGCCTTGAGGAAGGCGATCTTCTCGTTCGACATCTTGTCGGGCATAACGAAGATGCACTTGTAGCCGCGCAGCGCGCCGATCATGGCCAGGCCCGCGCCGGTGTTGCCCGAGGTCGCTTCGACGATGGTGCTGCCCGGTCCGAGCAGGCCGCGTCGCTCGGCATCGCGGATGATGTTCAGCGCGACGCGGTCCTTCATCGACCCGCCGGGGTTTAGGTACTCGCACTTCACGTAGATCGAGCTCTTTACGTGAGCCGCTACTTTGTTCAGGCGAATGAGAGGCGTTCCGCCAATCGCCTCAGTGACATTGGCGCGAGCGCCGTGCATAAGCGGCAACGACATGGGCATCTTCTCCACAGCGAAAGTCAGGCAGGCTGTCATCCCGAAGCCCGGCGCGCGGTCGGCGTCAAGCGACCCGCCCCTGTGCCCGACCGCCGCGAGTCCGGCGGCCGCACGCAGCACACTGCAGCGGGTCTCGGGAGGAATTGGGCTAGTGATGCTTCTTGGCCGGTCCCCCAGAGTCCGCGTGTGGCTTGGGGCCCGACTTGGGACCGGACTTGGGGCCTGAGCTGGCCGTCCCGCGCAGCGCCGCTTCTTCGGTGTCGTCGAGGACTGGCATGCTATCGCGATCGCTGAGGTGCAGCATGCGGGCCCAGGCCGACTCTTCCAGCACGTCTTGCATGCGGCGACCGCCGTAGCGGGCGACGATGTGGTCGTCATAGCGGTCAGCCACCAGCGCGACATCGTGAACCGCGGCTAGCACCTCGTTGTCGTTGAGCGTGCCGCCGCCGAGCAGGGTGTGCTGAAACAGGATCAGCTCACCGTGCGGCTCGTAGGCAAAGGCGCCGAAGCGCAGCTTGCCGTTTAGGATCATCAGCTGACGCAGTAGAGCCCCCTCGGCGCGCACGCCGGCCACCACCTGCGCCGTGACGCGCACCAGCACCTGATCACCGGCGGGGCCCGAGCGCAGCACCGAGATCATCACGTACGACGAGCCCTGCTTGATGACGTACAGGCCACGGTCGATATAAAGACCGCGCTCTGATTCGCGATGCACCGCAGAGAGCCCGAGCAGCCGTTCAATGAGGCCAACCGTCTGTTCGTAGGGGCCAGGGGAACCGGGTGTTGCCGACATGTATTCTCCTTGACGGTTGCCCGCGACCCTATCACGACCCCGCCAACGATAGCAACGTTCCCGTCGGCGGTGCCGGGCTGTCGAACGCCGGCTTTAGTCGGGGCGCAAGAGCACCTTGAGCGTGCCGCGCGTGCCCGCTTGCGCGAAGGCGGCTACACCCTGCGACAGCGGCAGGCAGTCATCGATCAAGCTCTCCACATCAATCGCGCCGCTTTGCAGGAGCTCTAGCGCGGGAGCAAAGCGACCGCAGCGACTGCCGACCACGTGGATCTCGTCGACGACCAGGGCCGACCAGTCGAGAGCTGCGGCGGCGGTTGTGGCGTAGGTGCTCTTTAGCACCAGCACCCCGCGCGGTGCGGTCTGACGCAGCGCCTGGGCCAGCGCCTGCGGCGTCCCCGTGCACTCGATGACCAGGGGGTAGCGCTCGCTGGCTCCGGCCGAGCCCTCGCCGATCGAGGCCAGCTCGGCCTGCACCCCCCAGCTTTCGGCCAGCGCCAGCTTGCGCGGATGGCGGCCGCGCAGTGTCGTCAGGAGTCCTCGCTGGACGCAGACCTGGCTGACCAGCAGCCCAAGCTTGCCGTCGCCGAGCACCAGCGCCCGGGTGCCGCTGTGGCTGGGCAACTGCTCGAAGATGGCCAGCGCGGCGGCCAGGGGCTCGCAGAACACCGCTAGCTCATCCGCCAGCTCAGCCGGCACCGGCAGCAGGTTTTCGGCCGGCAGGGTCAGCGACTCGGCAAACGCCCCGCTCCGCCCCCGGATGCCGAGCACGGTGCGCTCCGGACAGTGCCGGCAAAGCCCGCTTAGGCAGGCCGGACACTGGCCACAGCCGACGTTGATCTCGCCCACCACCCGCCGTCCCAAAAGGGCCGGGTGGCCCTCGATCACCGTGCCGACGAACTCATGACCCGGCGTGCCGGCAAAGCCGACGTAGCCCCGGCACAGCTCGATATCGGTGCGACAGATGCCGGCCAGCCGCACTGCCACCCGACACTCGCCCGGGGCAAGCGGCGGCAGCGGCACATCGGTATAGAGGAGCGAGGAGCTGCTCGCCCCGCTCGCCGGCTGAGCCGGTCCGCCAGGCTGGGTCGAGGGCTGAACCACAAGAGCTTTCATGCGCGGGGCCTCCGTCGCGGCTGAGTCTAGCGGTCGGCCCAAGAGGAAAGGGCGTAATTTGCGCCCGATTGGCGATATCCTCGCCCTCGGTACCTGACGATGACGACCTCGACACCGACGAGTCGCAGCACCTCTGCAAGCCAGCCGAGCAGCGGGCCGAGCTTTGGCAAGGCGCTGTTTTATGGCGAGCTGCGTGAGGATCTGATCTTCCCATTTCCGCGCCTGGGGCGGAGCGAGCAGCAGCAGACCCACGAGCTGTGTCAGAAGCTGCACGACTTTGCCCGCAGCCACATCGACTCTCCCGCCATCGATCGCGACGAGCGCATCCCCGAGTCGGTGCTGTCCGGCCTGGCTCAGCTGGGCCTGTTTGGGCTGAACATTCCATCGGTCTACGGCGGGCTGGGGCTGGGGGCGGGGGCCAGCTGTCGGCTGTTCGATGCGCTGGGCGAGATCGACGGCTCGCTGGCCGTGACTCTGGGGACGCATGCGGCGCTGGCCGGGCGGGCCCTGAGCAACTTCGGCAGCGACGATCAGAAGCGTCGCTACCTGCCCCAGCTGGCCAGCGGCAGCACGCTGGCTAGCTTTGCCGTCACCGAGCCGCTAGCCGGCAGCGACGCCGCGTCGATCCGCATGCGCGCCGAGCCGCAGGAGGCCGGCCAGGGCTTTGTGCTAAACGGCAGCAAGTCGTGGGTGACCAATGGCGGCCTGGCCAACCTGCACGTGCTGTTTGCGCAGACCGTGGTGCCACGCCAAGACAGCGATGTCGATCGCATCTCGGGCTTCCTGGTCGAAAAGGGCCCCGGCGTGGTGGTAGGGAGCGAGCGCAAGAAGCTCGGCGTACGCGGCGCCAGCACCACGGCCCTGTACATCGAAGAGCTGCGGCTGTCTGGCGAGCAGCTACTCGGCGGACTCGGCGGCGGCTTCAAGGTGCTGATGGAGACCGTCAACTTCGGGCGCTTGGCCTTTGCCGCCATCTGCCTGGGAACGACGCGGACGCTGCTGCGCCTGGCGGTGCAGCACGCCACAAGCCGCCACCAGTTTGGCCGCTTGCTGTCGACGCTTGGCCTGATCAAGGACAAGTGCGCCACCATGGCCGTCGACCTCTACGCCGCCGAGTCGATGGTCTATCTGACCGCCGGGCTCCTCGATGCGCAGCGCGGTGGCCGCGTCATCGACACCTCGCTCGAGACGGCCTGCGCCAAGGTGATGGCCAGCGAGACGCTGTGGCGGGCTGCCACCGAGGCCAGCCAGATCGCCGCCGGCTGCGGCTACGCCAATGACTATCCCTACGAGCGCCTGCTGCGCGACGCTCGGCTGTACACCGTCTATCCCGGCGGCACCAACGAGGTCTTGCGCTGCTACATCGCGTTAAATGGCCTGGCCGGTCCGGGCGAGCAGCTGGCCCGCCTGTCCGACGCCATCAAGTTCCCGCTGCGCGGCTATGGCTTGGTCGTCGAGACGCTGGTCGACAAAGTGCGTACCGCCGCCTATGGCCGCGCCATCCTGGTCCGCCACCATCCCCGCCTGAAGCGCGAGGCCGTGCTGATCGAGGACACCATCGAGTCGCTGACCCGCGAGGTCGATCGCGTGCTGCGCCGCCATGGCCGCTTCATCGCCGAGATGCAGTATGTGCAGCGCCGCGTCGCCAACGTGGTCATTGATCTGTACGGGATGTGCGCCGCTGTCTCGCGCGCCTCAGCGGCCTTGCACAGTCGCGACGCCCGCGGCGATCACGCCATGCCCGAGGCAGGCGGCGAGCTCGATCGCGCCGAGCGCGAGCTCCGTCTGTGCATCGGCTTCTGCTCGCGGGCCAGCGTGCGCATCCAAGAGACCCTGGCTCGCTTCAACCAGAACGACGACGAGCTCTTAAAGTCGATCGCCGATGACTGCTACATCGGCCGCCCCTATCCCTTTGACGCGGTGCTGTGACCGGCCGCGGCGAGCCGTTAGTTCAGCGTGGCGTAGCGGCACAGCGGCGAGCAGCCTTCACCCGCCGGGCGCTCGTCGCGGTAGGCGGTGGCGGTGCCTGTCCAGTCCAAAAGTCGGGTTGTGGCCTGGCTGATGCGAACGCCAAACGAGTCACCGAGCTGATAGTCCTCGCCCGGCCCGCTGAACGCGACGTCTAGGCGATAGCGGCTGGCACTCGCTGGCAGCGGCGTCAGCTGACAGCTTGCCTGCAGCAGTCCGTGGAAGCCGCAGTCGTAGCTAGCGGTGTCGAGGATGAGCGCCGGCCGCCGCTCGGCACACAGCGCGCGATGGCAGAGCGTGATGCTCAGCCCCGCAACATCGCCAGGGCTTTGCACCGAGAGCTCGCCGCTATAGCGGATCTGGCTCTCGCAGATCGCGCTGCCACAGACCGGGACCGTGACCGGCTCGGGGGGCAGCGAGACGCCGCCGACCGCGCCGCAGGAAACAGAAAACAGGGCCAGCCCAGCCCAGGCCAGCGGATGCGCCGCGGCGGACATCTTTCACCTCCTCACGACAAGCGTACTCGACGCAGACGCAGAGCGTTGCTGATCACACACAGCGAGCTTAGGCTCATCGCCGCGCTGGCCAGCATCGGCCCCGGCAGAAGCCCCCAGATCGGATAGAGCGCCCCGGCCGCGATCGGCAGCGACAGGGCGTTGTACAGGAAGGCGAACCACAGGTTCTGGCGGATGTTGCGCAGCGTCGCCAGGCTCAGTCGGCGAGCGCGCAAGACAGCTGCCAGATCGCCGCCCGCTCCTGCGCTGCCTGTGCCGCCCAAGATCACCAGGCCGGCCGCCTGCATGGCGACATCGGTGCCGCCCCCCATGGCGATGCCGACCTCGGCCTCGACCAGCGCCAGGGCGTCGTTGATGCCGTCGCCGGCCATCGCCACCTTGCGTCCTTCAGCCCGCAGCGAGCGAATCAGCTCGGCCTTGTCGGTTGGCGACATCCCGCCGTGCACATCACTCGCTGGCAGCTGCAAGCGCTGCCCGAGGGCGGTGACCGCGGCTCTGCTATCCCCGCTGGCGACGATCAAGCGCAGCCCGGCGGTGCGCAGGGCCTGCAGCACGGCCTCGGCGTCTGCTTTCAGTGGATCGGCGAGCGCGATGGCCCCGAGCCAGACCCCGCCACGCGCCAGATAGACGCAGGTATAGGCCTGGGCCTGCCAGTCGGCGGTCAGCGCTGCGGCGGCGCTGACATCGACACCCTGCCGGCGCAGGTACTCGGCGCTGCCCAGGAGCAGGAGCTGTCCGTCGAGCTGCCCCTGCAGACCCAGGCCGGGAGCGGCTTGGATCGTCTGGGCCGATGTCAGCTCTAAGCCGCGCTGCCGGGCCGCGCTGCACAGAGCCCGCGACAGCGGATGCTCGCTGCCGGTGGCCAAGGCGGCCGCCAGCCCAAGCACGCTCTCTTCCGTCGCTGCCGCGGTCGCAGAAGCCGTGGACGAGGGGGCAGCGGCCAGCGCCACGACGTGCGGCTTGCCGACGGTCAGCGTGCCGGTCTTGTCGAACACCAGCGTATCGATGGTGGCCAGGCGCTCCAGGGCCTCGGCGCTGCGCAGAAGGACACCCGCCTGGGCGCCGCGTCCGCTGGCTACAGCAATCGACATCGGCGTTGCCAGACCCAGCGCGCAGGGGCAGGCGACGATCAGCACCGACACCGCCGAGAACACCGCCATGCCCAGGCGGGCGAAGAGCGGCTCGGGACTGAGCAGCAGCCAGGCCAGGGCGGCCAGCAGGGCTGCCGCCATCACCGTCGGTACAAACACCGCCGAGGCGCGATCGGCGAGCCGCTGAATCGGCGCTCGGCTGCGCTGCGCCTGCGCCACCTGCTGCGCGATCTGCTGCAGCAGCGTGTCCTTGCCGACCTGCTTGGCGACGACGATCAGGCTGCCGTTGCCGTTGAGCGTGCCGGCGTGGACGCGCTCGCCGGGGCCGCGGCTCTGCGGCAGCGGCTCGCCGGTCAGCAGCGACTCATCGATCGCGCTCTCGCCCGACTCGATGCGGCCGTCGACTGGCACCTTCTGTCCCGGCAAGACGCGCAGGCGATCGCCCACCGCCACCGCGGCCAGGTCGACCTCGTGCTCGCTGCCGTCGGGGGCCAGGCGACGAGCCGTCCGCGGCGCCAGGCCCAGCAGGCTGCGCAGGGCATCCCCGGTTCGCTTGCGCGCCCGGAGCTCCAGCACCTGCCCCAGCAAGACCAGCGCCGTGATCACCGCTGCCGACTCGAAATACAGCGGCGCATGGGCCGCCCCGGATGTCGGGCCGTGGGGCAGGCCGAGTCCGGGCCACAGCAGATAGATCAGGCTGAAGCCAAAGGCCGCGCCGGTGCCGAGGAAGATCAGCGTGAACATGTTTAGGCTGCGCGAGCGCAGCGAAGAGAGACCCCGCTGCCATAGCGGCTGGCCCGCGATCAGCACCCCCGCCGTCAGCAGCGCCTGCAGAAAGGGGGATCGCTGCTGCAGCGCGGTGGGCAGCCACTGCAGGAGCCCCGGCACCCACATCGGCCCCATGGCCAGCAGCAGCACCAGCCCGGCCAGCGGCGCGGCGACCGCGAAGCGGCGACTCATCGAGACAAGCTCGGGATCGCCGGCCAGCTCCTCGGCGGCGAGCGACGGCAGCTCAGGCTCTAAAGCCATGCCGCAGCTTGGGCAGGGACCGGGCGCGCTGGCCCGCACCTCGGGGCACATCGGGCAGACGTAGGCAGTCGCCGCGGGTGCAGGCTTGGCGGGGCTCGGCGCAGCCGCCGGGCTGGTCGCCGGGGACGACGCGGGCTTGGCCGCAGACGCTGGGCGTGGCGTCGGCGGCGACTTCAGAAAGTGCTCGGGATCGGCGGAAAACTTGGCGCAGCAGCGCGGATTGCAAAAGTAGTAGGTTGTGCCGGCATACGCGAAGGAGCCGCCCTTGGGAGCCGCCTTGTTTACCGACATGCCGCAGATCGGGTCGATGGCTGTCTCGGTCGCCGCCGCGGGAGCCGCCACCGTCGCGGGCGGCGCTGGGCTGTCGAGCCGAGGGGAGCCTGAGGGCGGCGTTGGGCCGGGCTGGCTTTCAGGTGGCGACATGGCCCTAAGCTACACACGGAGCCAGGCTTGGGCGAGTCGTATGCACGGCCCGGCTAAAAACCGTCCCGAAGCGCCACCCTGCTTTTGATATTCTGAAGAGGAGTTACTTGCCGATGGCGAACCGATCGTCGACCCCAGGTGTCCCCGGCCAGCCCGCTAGCAGCCGGGGCGCCAGCACAATTGATGCGGTGAGCAAGCCTTCTGCGGTGACCGCGTCCACGAAAGTGGAGTCGGCTCAGGCCGTGCGATCCGTCGAAGGCAGCGAGCGGGTGCAGGCGGTCAGCGAGGCCGCTCCGGTCGATGCCGCGGCGGCCATCAGCGCCGCGCAGAAGGTGATGAGCAGCGATCGGGTCCAGGGCATCATCGACAAGCTGCGACGGGGGGCCATCGCGCCGAGCCAGGCCGTGCAAGAGCTGATCGACGATGTGGTGCAGCGCAGCCTGCCGGGGGTCAGCCCCGACTCGCCGCTTGTAGCCCAGCTTCGCTCCCTGCTGCAGGCGTATGCCAAGGACGATCCCTACCTAGCCAGTCGCATCGAGCGGCTCGGCCCTGAATCGAGTCCAGGGACAGGACAATAAACATGCAAGCAGGCAGGCGGCACGGCTTGGCGTCGGGGTGGATGCTCTCGTGGGGCTTTCTGTTGTGGGCGCTGTGTGCCGCCTTGCCGGCTCCGATCTGGGCGGGTCCACCGACGCTGTATGTGCCGCCAACGACCGAGACGCCGCGCAGTGAGCCGCCGCCTGCGGGTTTGGCGCTGCTGTTGGCCAAGGCCGATGCACCAAACCCCGCTAGCACCGGCGCCGCCAGCGCCAAAGCGCCGCGTCTGCGCGTGACGATCGCCGTCCTGCCCGGCTCCGAGGTCGGCGAGGATCTGCAGGTCGCGCTGCAGCGTGACTTGGGCGAGGGTCTGCGCAAGAACGCTCGCCTGGACATGAAAGACCTCGATGTGCGGCTGGCTGAGTTCGCGCAAGAGATGCCCTTCGATCAGGTCGAGCTTGCCCGCACCACGCTGCAGAAAGGCAAAGATGCGCTGTTCAAGATGGAGGTCGACAGCGCCATCCTGCAGCTCTCCGACGCCGTCGATCAGCTGATCGCCGTCCTGCCCTACATCAAGAAGCAAGAGCTGGCCGATGCCATGATGGCGGTTGCCGTCGCTCACTATCAGAAGGGCAAGACGGCGCCGATGCAGCAGGCGCTCAAGCGGCTTCTGACTTGGCGGCCGAACTACACGCCCGATCCTGCCCAGGTGCCGCCGCAGATGAACGAGGCCGTCGAGGCAGCGCGGCAGCAGGTCGGCCAGCTCCCGCGCGCCGATCTGAAGGTGTCCTCCGAGCCGGCCGGAGCCCAGATCTTCGTCGATGGCGACTACATCGGTGTCGCGCCGCTGACCGTGCCGGGGCTGGCGATCGGCGAGCACTACGTGACGCTCAAGAAGCTGGGCTACAAGCGTGGCCTGCGCGTTGCCCAGGTCAAAGAGAGCGGCGGCTCGCCGGTGCTTGGCAAGCTGCAGCGCTCGGAGAAGTATCTGCTCGTCGAGCAGGCGATCGCCAAGGTGGCGCCGCAGATGGGCCAGAGCCCGATCGATAGCGTCGTCGACAACCTGCGCGAGACGCTGTTCCTCGATCAGACGGTCTTTCTGCGGGTGCGCAAGACCAGCGGCGATGAGGTCGAGCTGAGCGCCTATCTTTACGATCTGCGCAGCCGTCGGCTTATCAACCAGCAGACGACCAAGCTGCGGGCGCCGGCCGGGGTACCGCCTTCGGGAGCCCTGGCCAGCCTCAGCGATCGTCTCTACACCGGCGTGAGCTATGACGGTGGCCTGCAAGCACCGGTCGATGCGCCGCCCCCCGCCCCCACCGATACCCGGCCGCTGTACAAGCGCTGGTGGTTTTGGGCGGCCGTCGGGGTGATTGCCGTCGGCACCGTCACCGCGATCGCGGTCGGCGCCTCGCAGCGCAACACCGCCTGTCCCAGCGGGCACGTCTGCACCGGCAACATCGGGCTCGCGCTTTCGAACTAGCGACCGGCTGCGGCACGCCCCGCCTCGCCCGCGTCGTCCGGCGCAGAGCCGGCTCGCAAAACCCGCTCCTGCCTAGCGAGGGTCCCATGGCCAAAAAGCCTGCCGTCACTCCCTTTACTGCCGTGCTCAGCGAGGTCGGTCGCAGCGACACCACGGACTTTCGTCACGCCTGGCTCGGCATGGAGCCGACCTTTACCAACCCCAAGACCGTCAAGCTGTGGTCCAAGCTGTCTTCGAGCGAAGAGATCGAAGATCAGTTCTTCGAGCATCGCTACATCCTGAAGATGGAAAAAGCGGTCGCTCAGGCGATGCTGAAAAAGTATCGCGCGGCGCAGCAGCGCGGCGAGCCCTGGTGCCTGTTCGACACCGTCGAGCGACGTCGCGATCTCGATCAGTGGCAGGTGCGGCGGCAGAACCTCGACTTTCGCTGCCATGGCGATGACAACGTCTTTACCGTGCGCTTCGGCCTCGATCCCGAGGTCTTCGAGTTCAGCATCAAGCCGGTGCCGGTAAGCTGGCTGTACGACTCGCGCTTTGTCCGCTTCCTGCAAGAGATCGTCTGGGACGTGCCGCAGGAGCTTGGGCTGCGCAGCTCGATCGCGCATGGCGGCTGTCAGTTTTCGCTGTCGGCCAAGACGTTCATGGGCGGCAGCTTGCTCTGCGATCAGCTCGCCGATCGCCTGAACCATCCCGAGCTGTGCAGCTTCCTGTTCGACTATCCCAACTGCGATGATCGCTGCTATCGCGCGACGCCACGCCGGCGGGCGGCGTTCCTGCGCATCGTCGAGCAGTACTGGGCCGGGGCCTTCCATCCGCGCGCCATCGGGCCGCTGTGCGTCGAAAATGCCCTGCTTGACTACGGCTTTGCGCCGGCCGCGGCGCCGCCCCCGGGCCTGATGAACGACCGCGGTCCGGTCGGCAGCCGCGAGGAGATCTTCCAGACCAACTTCGCCTTTGGTCGCGCCGTGCGGCTCTTTGCGCAGAACATCCACCCCGGCTACTGGCAGGGGGCGCATCCCGACTCGATGGGCTATCGCCCGGATCAGATCATGCGCTACAGCGAGGGCAACCTGAACCGCCTGCGCATCCGCGGCGAGTACCACGTAAAGAGCGGTGAGGTGCTGCAGCCGGACGCCGTGCCGCCGCTGTCGGCGCCGCTGGCCCACACCATGCTGTACAACGAAGCC
Source organism: uncultured Myxococcales bacterium (assembly GCA_964628555.1). GTDB lineage: Bacteria > Myxococcota_A > Polyangia > Palsa-1104 > JAEUJZ01 > JAEUJZ01. The sequence continues at coordinate 18,378 of CAZVMD010000087.1, forward strand.
AGCGTCGAGGTGCGGGCCCAGCACGGACGCACCAGTGCCCGCGACTTCGTCGAAGCCGTGCTGCTGGATGTGCACCGCGCGCAGTACCTGGCGCAGCATCCGGGGGTCAGGCTGCGGCCCACGCTGCTGCAAGATCAGCTGCTGGCCGACGCCGAAGAGACGCTGCGACGCCACGGCCGCGGCGGGCGCTTGGAGGCGCTGCACAAGGAGGCGCGGACCAAAAATGCCGAGGCCTCCGGGGGGCGCATCAACAGCGACTTCATCGAGCCCGAGGCGCTGTTCTGGGAGGCCTTCCATGCCCTGCCGCGGCCGGAGCAGGCCCAGCTGGCTCGCGAGGTGCTGAGCGGCTTCATCGAGCGGGTGACGCAGGCGTCGGCCCACGACCCGCGTCGTCACCCCGCAACCCCCCGTCCGCCCTGGCTGGACAGCGTCGACAGCGATGTCATGGAGTGGCATCGCCATCGCGTGCAGCCGCTCTTGTGGTCGATCCTGCAGGCCGAGCCGGAGGCCATCGCCGGGAAAGAGGATGCGGCGATCCGCGCCGAGCTGGGCCGCTTTCGCCTCGACCCCGAGCGCTACCTGACGCGCCGTCCGCCCTGGAGCTTTTCCGACGATCCCGAGCCCTGGCTGAGCCCGACCACGGCTGGCTGAGCGCCGGCTGACGGCAAAAGCGACCCTCGCTCGCCGTCCGCAAATGCCTGCCTGGCGGAGCCCACTTTGCGGCATACTGCGGCGGCTAAACCTAGAGAGGCTGAGATGAAATCACCGACGGAAACTGGACGCGCTGCCCTGTCCAGTGAGCGGGCCCTTAAGATCCTTTCGGAGCGCGTGCGCGACATCCCCGACTTTCCCAAGCCGGGCATCCTGTTTAAGGACATCACGCCGCTCCTGTCCGATGCCGAGACCTTCCAGATCACGCTGGCGCAGCTAGAGGCGCGAGTGCGCAAGCTGGCCCCGACCCGCTTGGTCGGCATCGAGTCGCGTGGCTTCCTGTTCGCGGCGCCGCTGGCCGATCGGCTGGGCATAGGCGTGGCACCGGTGCGCAAGCCCGGCAAGCTGCCGTATCGCGTCGTGCGTGAGGAGTACACCCTGGAGTACGGCAGCGGCGTGCTGGAGATGCACGAGGACGCGGTCGCCGGGCAGCGCGTGGTGATCATCGACGACCTCTTGGCCACCGGTGGTACGGCGGCGGCTGCCGCGCGGCTGTGTCAGCGGCTCGGTGCCGAGGTGCTGGGCCATGTCTTTGTGATCGAGCTCGCCTTCCTGCCCGGTCGTCGCCTGATCGGCGATACGCCGGTCGAGTCGCTGCTGGTCTACAGCTAGCCTGTCGCAGATCCCGTCGTAGCTCCCGCCGCAGTTCCCGCCTGCGCGCCGCCGACCGCATGCTAGGTTGAAGGAGCGAGCATGTGCATCCAGCAGCTCTTGCAGCTCTTTCGGCGTCGGCGGATTCCTGCTCCAGCCGAGCCGGCTCTGCAGCCTGAAGAGGTTCCCTTTCCAGCGGGCTACTTGGTGTTCTTAAACCCCGTGAACGGCGACCATGCGCGCCACCATGTCGCCTTGCTCCTGCACAGCAACCGTGCGCTGGGCGATCGGCTGGACGGCGTGCTTGCCGGCTGGCTGGCTGAGCGCAACTGGCGGCCGCACTTGGTGGCTGCGGTCTCCTTGCTCTTGGCCGAGCCGACGCCGGCCCGCCGGGACCTGCTGTGGCAGGCCATCGATCGCTACAGCTGGGTCTCGCCTCAGCTAGTGGCTACCGCGTCGCTTATCGATCCCGAGTTTGAGGAGCAGGCGCGACAGCGCATTGAAGCCTGCTTAAACACCCCGCTCCCGCCGCCACCCGAGGGCGACAACCTGACGAACGTGACAACCTCGCCCAAGCGCTTGGCTGCTTTATTGGCGCTGTGTGAACTAGACAGCACGCCGCCTTGGCTGGCCTTCTGCCTGGCGCATCCCGGCGTCGCCAATCGAGTGGTCCGCGATGTCGACCGTGGTGGCGAGATCGCCCGGCGCTGGCGGCAGGTGATGCAGCAGCTCGCCGCGGCGGTGATCGCCGAGCCCGAGTCGCCGCCCGGCCCCGCACCGAGCTAGGCAGTTCTGTCGCTGCCTGACATCGGTCTAGTGCATTTCCTGTAGGCCCACGGCAGACCAGGCGCTGCGGATCGCAGCGTCGCCAGAGTCGCCCAGAAGGTCGCGGGCAGCGAAGCGCATGGCCTGCGCGATCTGGGAGAAGCCACTATAGCGAGTAGCATAGTACGTGATCGCCCGCAGGACGAGGCCGGCCGTGGCGCCAGGGCCTAGCTGCGCTGCCAGCAGGTAGCCGACGTGACCGACGATGCCGGCGTTGTGGCGCGGGGCGTCGGGGTCGGCGTCATCGCGGCGCTCAGCCAGGGTCTGGGCCTGCCCGGTCCGCTGCGGCGCGGCCAGATCGGCGAGGGCGGGGCGCGCCTCGCCCTCCGGTACAGGGGCCAGGAACAGCTCCTCACCGATGGTAAAGTTGCCGCGCTCGCGGCGCTCGTGCTGCTCGATCAGACAGGCCAGGAGGTTGGCCAGGCCCTCGTCGATGGCGGCACTCTCGCCGCTCTGCGCCAGGTCAGCTTGGCTGCGCAGGATGGCGTGGGCATACTCGTGCGCGACGACGTCCAGGGCCGAGCCGAGCGGCGCCACGCTGCGGCCATCGCCATCGCTGAAGAACAGGCGCTCGCCATCGAACAGGGCCCAGCTTCGCACCTCGGCCGGGGCAGCGGGCCGGCCGGGGCCGGGGGCAGTATCGCGATAGTGGGTGATGGCGCCGATGCCGTGGCTCTTGCCGTCCCAGCCGAAGATCTGCTGCTGGCTGGCGAAGTAATCCCAGAGCACGCGCAGGTGGGCGTGGACATCGATGGCCAGGCCGCGGGTGTCGCTGCTGCTGTGGCTGTCCCAGCGATCGGGCACTGGGCTCTCGACGGTGCGGCCGGGCAGCCGAGCCCCGGGCTGGGTGGCGGTGACGCGCAGGTCGCCGCGCGTCGGATCCTGCAGCAGGTAGCGCTCGCCGCGCTGCGCGATGTCGAGCCGGTAGTCGGTACCGCGGGCGCCGCGGCCGCTGCCTTGGGTGGGCAGCGTGACATCGAGGCGAGCCACGAGATCCTCGCGCAGGCGGGACTGTCCGTCATGGGCGTCGATAAACAGCGCCTCGCGGCGCGGCCGATCCCCCTGCTGACCGGCTAGCTCGACGCGGTGGACAAGGTGCAGGCGGCCGGCGCTCCACAGGTAGTGCAGGCTGGGCCGCAGGCTGCTTAGGCTGGCGGCACTGCCGTCGCTGGCTCGGGCCTGGCTTAAGGCCTGCTGGCGGGCGGCCTCAGGGCTGACGGTGGGCGTGGCGGCCGGAGTCGAGAGGCCGGCCAGCGGCACGAGGTGGCCATGCAGGCGCAGGATGCGACCCGTCGCGTCGAGGTGCAGCGCTAGCTGGCTGCCCCAGATCGGCAGGTTGTTTCTCTCGACGGTAAACCACAGGTGGCGCATGCCCAGCGGGTCCGCGGTGGTCTGCTTGAGGTCGAGGCTGTCGCCGCGATCGAGACCGAACAGCGGCCGAAAGCGCAGGATAAGATCGCGGGCCGCGCTGCTTAGACCGCTGGTGTTCTGGATGGCCGGTGGTCGCAGGAATTCGAGGCTGCTCACCGTGCCGTACTCAGGGTGCCAGCGGACCTCGACCGGACCCAGGCTGCGCTGCAGCGCTTCGAGTGCCTGCTCGCGCGCCTCATCGCCCGAAAATCCCGCGGCGAGATCGTCGCGGCCGCAGCCCGAAAGGACGGCGCAGAGCAGGAGCCAGAGCAGCAGTCCGCGCAGCGGCAGGCGCGGCGGCAGCCACGGCGCAGGGCGGGGGCAGGACAGATAGGGGGCGAGCATGGCAGGCGCCGATGCAAGCGCGGGGCCGGACAGGCGGAGCCAGCGCTGCCGCTGCCTAGCGACGGGAGCCTAGCGACTCAAGCCGGCGGCCAGCCAGGCCGGGTGTCCGGGGCGCGGACAGTCGGACAGCGCTGTCCGCCATTCGGACCGCCGCCGCGCACGCAGTTGCGCTATGTTCCGCCCATGCTGCGGCCCGCTCCCTCTCCGCGTCGTTTGGTTCGCGATCTCCCTGCCCTGACTGCCTTGGCGGCGTCGAGCCTGCTCTGGCTGGCCTGCGAGGGGCCGCCGCTGTTGGCCACGCACGTGCTGCCCGGCGGGCTGAGCGATCGCGCCGACATGGACTTTTTCGCGCTGCCCTTCCCCAGCGATCTGCGCAAAAAGGGCGGCACCTTCGATCTGTCGCGGCTGCCCAAAGTGGCCGGCCAGCCCGGCAAGTACGCCCAGTTTCTCGACGGGCGCATCGAGGGCGCGGGGCCCGGTGCGGGGATCTATTTCCGCTTTGCCGCGCCGCTTGATCCGACGACCCTGCCCCCAGATGGCGGGGCGAGCATCAGTGAGCGCTCCTCGGCCTTTGTGGTCGATATCACGCCGGGCTCGCCGACCTATGGCCAGCGCCAGCCGGTGATCGTCGCCTTCCACGCCGAAGAGGGGCAGTTTATCGGCAAGAACTGGCTGTCGCTGCGGCCGGTGCCCGGGCTGCCGCTGCGGCCGGCGACGACCTATGCCGCGGTGGTGACCAGCCGGGTGCGCGGCGCAGGCGGTGAGCGAGTGCAGGCGGCACCGGATCTGGAGCAGCTCCTCGATCGCAGCCAGCCCGAGGCTGAGCCGTATCGCTCGGCCTGGGCTAGCTATGGCCGGCTGCGCGACTATCTGCAAGACGCGCCGCTGTCCGGTCAGGTAGTGCAGGCGACGGTGTTCACCACCAGCCAGCCGACGACGACGATGAGCGCGCTGCGCGAGGTGGTCTATACCCTGCCGGCGCCGACGCCCAAGGAGCTTGCCTATCTGCGGCCCCACGACGGGCTGGCGCAGCTTTATACCGGGCGCTTCGACTCGCCCAACTTCCAGGCCGGCGAGCCGCCTTATTTCGACGGCGGCGGCAACCTTAAGCTCGACGACAAGGGGCGGCCGCAGGTGGTGCGCAGCGAGTCGCTGCGCTTTGCGCTGTCGGTGCCCAATGCCGAGATGCCAGCCTCGGGCTGGCCGGTGATCTTGTATGCCCATGGCACGGGCGGCGACTACCTGACGTTTGTGCGCGAGGGCCTGGATACGCGGGCTGCGTTTGTCGAGCTCCCCGACGGCAAGGCGGTGCGTATGGCGATGATCGGCATCGATCAGGTGCTGCACGGTCCGCGCGATCCGCAGCGCAGCGATCCCGAGATCACGTTCTTCAACATGCAGAACCTCGACGCGGCGCGCGACAACGTCAAGCAGGGCGCGGTGGATGACTTTCAGCTGCTGCGCCTGGTCGAAAACTTCAGCATCGCCAGCGCGCCTGAGACGCGGCAGCCGATTCGCTTCGATGCCTCGCGCATCTATTTCATGGGGCACTCGCAGGGCGGGCTGACCGGGCCGCTGTTCCTCGGCGTCGAGCCCAAGGTCAAGGCGGCGGTGCTGTCGGGGGCTGGCTCGGTGCTGATCTTGTCGCTGCTCAACAAGCGAGCGCCGACCGATATCGCCGCTCTGGTCGAGGGTCTGCTGATGGAGCCAGCGACGGAAGATCACCCGCTGCTGAACCTGCTGCAGGCCTTCTTCGAGTCGTCGGATCCCAACAACTATGGCCCGCTGCTGGTCCAGCGACCGCCGGCCGGCTCTGCGCCTAAGCACGTGTTTCAGACGCTGGGCCTGTCGGACAACTACACGCCAGTGCCGAACATCGCCGCCTTCGCGCTGTCGATGGGTGTGCAGCCGATCGAGCCGCGACTGTATGACATCTCAGGCCTGGGCCTGACGCCGCAGCGCTGGGGCACCTCGCCGATCCAGGGCAACGCGGCGCGCGGCCAAGCGACCGCCGTGCTGCGTCAGTACGTGCCGGCGCCGAAAGAAGACGGCCACTTCGTGGTCTTCGACCTGTGGGCCGCCCGCCACGACTGGACCCGCTTCCTCGCCTCGCACGCGCTGACCGGTCAGGCGGTGCTGTACTAAGTCGAGGTGGCCTGCAAGTGACGCTACCGCCCTAAAAAATAAAATAGTTCATGGCAATAAGGCGTCCCTGTCGTTCCAGGGTTAGTGAAATGAGGGCGGGCTTATTTGACTTAACTAATCGAACAGCTCTTTCGAGAGCTTTTGCGGGTACTTTTCCATTAAGCGGAAGGCCATTGATTGTTTTAATTAAGTCATAATTCTGGATGCCTAATAAATCGGGCCAGCTGCCAGGCATCATTCGGAATATCTTAAACCCAGCCGGGCGTTCGTTTTTCATTGAAAAATAGCTATCCCAGCTATGCCCAAAAGGAAATCTGCGCTCAATACACGTAGCCAGTTCAGCCAGAGCTTGTCGCCGGATGACGTAGTGGGTTGAGTCGAACCGGGCAATGGTTCCCGCAGTCGGGCAAGCGGCCTCTGGCGGAGGCGCTTCTTTTGCTAGATTGGGCAGGGCACGCTGGCTGGGAACCGCGGCGGTCTTCTGATCTGCGCTCGGGAGTGAATGTTGAGGGCTGTGAGGGTTGGCTCCTGAAGCCACAGGACAAGCGCGCCGGGCGGTCCACCAGCCAAGCCCGACGCCGATCAAGGCCGCAAGCAGAGTGAAGCGGATAGAACCGGAGGCGGCGACGATGATCGAGGACATGTCTGGCATCCAAATGCACAGTACATGCCAGCCAACTTACCGTCGCACAGGCTTCCCAGGACGGCAGCGGATGGCGCAACTTGTCAGCCTGGCGTCGGGGGCGTTGACATTATGGCCGTAGCACGCTTCCCCGCTGACGCTGACCGGTTGCGCTGCCTCAGAGGGAGTCGTCCCCACTGGCGAGGAACCATGCCGTCATCCGTCCCCTGCCAGCGATCTCTACGCGGTGCTTA
>CAZVMD010000088.1:0-15455 GCA_964628555.1 uncultured Myxococcales bacterium
ACCTCGTCCACGTCACCGCCCTGTTTAGTGCCTCTAGCCTGGCCGCGCTGTCCTATGCCCTGCTGCCCGCGGCCCTCAAGCGACTGCCTTCTGGGCAGCCGCTGCCGACTCTGCGCCCGGTGGTGCTGTCGCCGCGTGGGGCGCTCTTGCCCTGGGCCATGGCGCAGCGCGCTGAGCGCAAGCGCGAGGTGCTGCGCATCCTGCGCCCCCTGCTGCGGCGCGTCGCTGGATGGCACTGCACCTCGGATGACGAAGCGCAGGCCATCGCTGCTCTGCGCTTGCTGGGGCCCGAAGCCGCCGTCGCGGTGGTGGGCAATGGCGTCATCCTGCCTCCTGCCGAGCCCACGTCCGATGCCGCCAGCCTCGCCCTTGCCGCGCGGCTGTCTGCGCTGCCGCGACCGCAGGTCGTCACCCTCGGGCGCATCCACCCGGTCAAGAACCTGGAGCTCGCCATCGCCGCCCTGGCCCGTCTGCGGCGGCTGCCTGGCTGTGCCCAAGCGACGCTGCTCGTCGCCGGACCCGAGCGCGCCGGCGAGCCCTACGGCGCTGCGCTGCGCGCGCAAGCAGCGGCGGCAGGCCTGGCCGAGGCCGTGATCTTTTTGGGGCTGGTCACCGGAGCGGCCAAAGCTGCGCTGCTCAGCCATGCCGATGTGCTGTGGCTGCCTTCGCACATGGAGAGCTTCGGCAATGTCGTGGTCGAGTCCCTGGCGGCGGGGACACCGGTCCTGGCATCGGAGCCCACCCCCTGGCGCAGCCTGGAGGCGCTGCGCGTCGGTCGCTGGCTGCCGGCTGCGGCTGAGGACTTTGCTTCCGCCACTGCCCAGCTCATCAGCGTCTATCCGCGCGACACCTGGCGCAGCCGCTGTCGCAGCGTCGCCAGCCAGCACTTTTCATGGAGCCAGCGCGAGCGTGAGCTGCGAGCGCTCTACCAGACCGTGCTGTCGCGCCGAGCAGCTCTACTTCGGTAGCGACTTCTGCACGCCCTTGATGAACTCGTTTAGCATGCCACCGCCGATGCCACCGACCATGCAGCCGGCGGCCGCGACGCAGGACTTGGCCTCTTGGATGCAGGACAGCGTGCGGTCAACGGCTTCGGCGCCGGCGCTGCTTCGCAGATCGCGCAGATCTTTTTCGCAGCTCTCAATGCGGTCCTTGCGCTCGGCGCCTTCCTCGCAGACCTCAGCCAGGTGCGCGCAGGCACGGTACTCCGCGCTGAGATACTTGCAGCCCGGCAGGCTAAGCAGGCTCAAAGACAAGAGGCAGGCGGCCCAGGGCAGGCGGCTGTGCAGTTTGGGCATGGGGATCCTCCGGTAGCGGCGGCTGCGCAGAGCCGGCTTCACAGCAGGCTATCACGCAGGCCAGGGCGAAGGCAGCTCGGCCCGGCGCGCGCTCACCTCTCGACGGTGGTCCGGCAGAAAATCAGCAGTCGACGACTAGACGATCTTCGCGGGCAGGGCGGCATCGATGACATCAAGCAGGCGGTCGTTCTTGATGCCCGTGCGGTTGCACAGAAGCACGCTCGCTCGCCGCAGCCGCGGGTAGATGCGCAGCTCGCAGTAGTAGCCGCCACCGCCGCCGGCGTGATCGAAGAAGGGCTCCGCGCCCAGCCGACCGCGGAACCAGCCCAGCGCCATGTCGACCTCGCGACCATCGCGCAGCGTCTGTGGCGTGAACAATAGCTGGGTCAGCGCCGGTGAAAACGGCGCTTCGCTACGCAAGAGCGCCTGCAGATAGCGGGCAAAGCCAGCCGCGTTGCCAAGCAGGCCACCGTATGCCGCGCCATCGACGTACAGGTCACGAAACGCCTGCCAGCCCGCATGCGTCCCGGCCAGGGCGCGTCGGCGATCGATGAACAGGCCCAGCATCGCATTTAGCAGGCTGAAGCGCCGGATGTAGCCGCGTGCATGCTGCGGCAGATTGCGCAGTGAAAAGCTAAGTCGCTCGCCCGCGCCGAGTCGTAGCGGAGCGATCAGCTCCTGCTGCACATAGTCGGTATAGGCGATGCCGCTGGCGCGAGCGATGACCTCCCCGAGCAAGAGGTAGCCGACGTTCGAGTAGGCCAGGCGACTGCCCGGCTCGCGCACCACCTGGCCGTGCGCCTTGGCGATGCGCTGAAAGAAGGCGGCCGCATCGAAGCTCTCATCGTCCACCGCGTGTGACCAGGCCAGGGGAATCGGGTTGCCATAGCCCGCTGTGTGCGACAGGACCTGGCGCAGTGTCGGCGAGCGCGGATCGGCAAGCTCTGGCAGATAGGTCGAGATCGGCGCGGCAAGATCCAGCTTGTCGGCCAAGGCCAGCTGCACAATCGCGGCCGCGGTGAAGGTCTTGGTCACCGAGTAGCCATGAAAGCTGGTGTCGGCAGTTACCGCTCGCGCCTGTTCGACATCGGCCAACCCCGCCTGCACGGCCAAGCGTACTCCCGACTCATCGAGCGCGATGTACTGCAAGCCTGGCGTTGAGCGCTCCGCGATCAGCCTTTGCAGGACAGCTTGGACTTGCGCGGCGCTGGCCGACGGCAGCTGTCCTGCTGGGCTAGGCGCAGCGACGGAGAATGCAGAGTAGGGCAGGGCGACCTGGGAAGCGAGACTCTGTGTCATGATGGCGTCCTCCGCTGGGTTGAAGAACTGCTGTTACATTACATATGTTATTCAACGAAAATCAAGAAACATGTGTTATGTAACGTATGTCAGCGAAAGGACTGTATTCGCATGCCACCCAGTGAAAAATGCGCTGCTTCCGATGTGATCCAGGCCGCCATTCAGGTCATCGAGAAAGAGGGCATCGCGGCGCTTACCGCCCGGCGCGTGGCGGGCGAAGCCGGGGTCTCGACTGCTCCCGTCTACCGTCACTTCGCCTCGATGGAGGGGCTGGCGGCGGCGGCGATGGAAGGGGTCCGCGACCAGATCCTGGCCTACACCCGCGAGAGCTACACCCCGGTGCCGTTTTTGAACATGGGCACAGGCATTGCGCTGTTTGCCAAGGATCACCCGCGCCTGTATCAGGCGCTGTTCCTGCAGACCGATCGCTTTGAAGAGCTCGTGGCCGGCTTTCTCGACACGCTGACCGAGAACATGAAGCTCGATCCACGCTTCACCAGCCTGGAGCGCCGCCATCGCCTGCGCCTGCTTGACATCATGTGGACGTACACGCACGGCCTGGCCTCGCTGATTGCGGTGGGTCTCGCCCGCGAGAGCTCCCGCGAGGCCATCGTGCGCTCGCTGCAGACCGTGGGGCAGGCCATCATTCGGCAGCAGCTAGAGCTTGCGGCCAGCGCCAATTCCAGCGCCAATTCCAGCGACTGAGCCGCGCGCCTGTTGCCGCGCAAACCCTGGTGGCGCCGTGCCCCCGCGCCCGCCAGGTCTACGGTGCCGCTCTCGGTCGGCGACGTGGCCGCTGCGGCGGCTCTTTGTCGGGCGGCGCGGCATCACCGGGCTCGTCCCTCTCCCCGGGTTCGCTCAGCACCGCCAACAGCTTGGCAAGCTGCTTCTTGAGGGAGGCTCGTGTTCGCTCGCCCAGGCGTGGCGCTAGCTCTTCTTCGATCTGCAGCAGAATGCCGGTGCCATGCTGCAGCGCCTGCAGCCCAAACGGGGTCAGGAACACCCGTCGAGCCCGCGCATCTTCAGTGTCGGTGGCGATGCGCACTAGGCCGATGCTCGCTAGCTCGGCTACCAGCGGCTGCACCGCCTGTTTGGTGACTCCGACCGCCAGAGCCAGGTCGGTAATGCGGATGCCGGCCGGATTTTGTAGATGCGGCAGCAGCCGCGTGTGGGCTTCGCGCAGCACCGGGGCGCCGGCTTCCAGGTTCACGGCGGCGATCGCCAGATCGCCCCAGATCTGGCTGCAGCGGATGAGCAAATACCCCAGGCTGCGGGCTTGCATTCGCTGCACCTGCGGCAGCGTCGGGTGGGCGGCTTGGCCGGTAGCAGGTCGGGTCGGGGAGCGGGTCGGGGAGCGGGCCATTTGGTTCAGTATACTTGACGAATATTGGTCAAGCATGCTTGACTATTTGGGTGCGGCTGGCTCTGGAACAGCACCGACTCCGACCACGGGGGGCGCCGGAGTCCTCACCGCCCAGCCAAGAGGGGGACCTTCGCCATGCAGCGCGCTCATCTGTTTGAACTGGAAGACTACGCCTGGCTGCCCAAGGCACTTCGCGACGGCGGCACAGACTTTCTCGACTTCGCGTTTGACCGCATCGGCTTCTATGACGGGGTGGCTGACACGCTCATCGCGCTCCTCCGTCGCACTGGAGCCGCGCGGGTGATCGATCTTGCCTCGGGCGGTGGTGGCGGGACGCTGCAGCTCCTGCGCCGCGTGCGGGCCGCCGGGCTGACGACGGAGTTTGTCTTTAGCGACTCTTTTCCCAACGAGGCCGGCCGGGCCCGCATCGCCGCGCTGGGCGATCCGCAGGTCCATTACAGCCCTGATCCGCTAGATGCGATGAGCGGCGGTGGCCCAGAGCCCGGTCTGCGGACGATGTCGGGGGCCCTGCATCACTTCACTCCCGACGCGGTGCAGGCGATGATCACTGGCATCGTGCAGAAGCGGGCCCCGCTGGCCTTCTTCGACGTCGCTTCCTCGAAAGCTCTGCGCAGTCTGCCTGTCGTCTTCGCCCCGGTGGCTATGAGCGCGAACATGCTCATGCTGTTTGTCGCGACGCTCTTGGTGGTTCCGTGGCTGCGGCCCTTCCGGCCCTCGCGCCTGCTGCTTACGTACCTTGTGCCGCTGATTCCGCTCTTGGTTGCCTGGGACGGCACCGTGTCGGCCCTGCGCGCCTACAGCCCCGAGGAACTTCTGGCGCTGGTCCAGGGCGTGCCCGGGGCCGATGGCTACCACTGGAACGCGGGAGTCGCCGGTCGCGCGCTGTTCCTAACTGGCGAGCCGCGCTAGCCGAAAACTTCGCAAACGCGGCCCGGTCTGCCGGTATTGTGGCGACAGATCGAGGTACGCATGCATCTGTTTCGCAACTGGGCCGGGACCGCCACCGCGCAGCCGCAAGCGCTGCTGACCCCGCAGGACGAGGCGGAGATCGTCGCGATCTTGCGGCGAGCCGCGCAGGCAGGGCGCCGCGTCAAGGTCATTGGCGCCGGCCACTCCTGGTCGGACATCGCTTGCACCGACGGTTTTTTGCTGCAGCTCGATCGTATGCAGCGTGTGCTGCGCGTCGATGCGAAGCGGCACGAGATTACCGTGCAGGCTGGGATGCGACTGCATCAGCTTATCGCCGTGCTGCGCCAGCATGGCCTGACCTTGCCGGTCATCGGCTCGGTGACGCAGCAGAGCATCGCCGGAGCTATCGCCACCGGTACGCATGGCAGCGCCCCTGCTCTGGGCAATCTGGCCAGTCGCGTCGTTGGGCTGCGTCTAGTACTGGCCAGTGGCGAGGTGCTTTCGATCCGCGCGCGCGAAAATGCCGAGCTCTTGCCGGCGGCGCGCGTACATCTGGGCGCGCTGGGCGTGATCAGCGAGGTCACACTGGCCACGGTCCCAGCCTTTCGACTGCAGGAAGAGCTGAGCACGCTGCCGCTGGCGCAGGTCCTCGCCGAGCTGCCGCAGCTCGTGAGCAGCGCTCCCTACGTCAAGCTGTGGTGGCTGCCGCATGTGGAAGAGGTGTTGCTGTCACGCTGCTGGCCCACCGCCGACCCCGCGACGCTGAGCCGACTTTCGTGGTGGGTCGATGAGCAGCTCGTCAACCGTCACCTCTTTGCCGCCATCCTGCGCTGGTCGGGTCGCCATCGTCAGCACGTCCCGCGCCTCAATCGGCTGGTTGCCGCCGCCTATTTTCGGCCGCGCCAGCGACGCGGAGACAACACTTCCATCCTGCCAGTGCCGATGCCGCCGATTCACGAAGAGACCGAGTTTGCGCTGCCGCGCGAGCAGGCCGCCTCCGCCCTGGCCGGGCTGCGTGATCTGATCGCTGAGCGCGCCCTGCCGATTAACTTTCCCGCCGAGCTGCGCTTTGTTGCCGCCGATGATGGCTGGCTCAGCCCGATGAGCGGGCGCGACAGCGCGTGCTTGGGGGCCTACATCGGCCCGGGCATGCCGGCCGAGCGCGAGCGGTATTTTTCCGCGTTCGCGGAGCGCATGCAGGAGCTCCGCGCCCGCCCTCACTGGGGCAAGCAGTTCGCGCTGGGAGCAAGCTACCTGCGCACGGTCTACCCCGAGTTCGAGCGCTTCGCTGCGCTGCGCCACTCCCTCGATCCCCAGCGTCGGTTCCAAAATGACTTTCTCGCCCGCGTGCTCGGGGAGTAGTCGTCTGAGCGCGCGTCCTGGGGGCCGGGACTAAATGCCCACGCTTGCCTGTTTTGTGAATCCCCCCGCTCATCTGCAAGGAGGTTCCTTTGAGTCGTCGATTGAGTCGCCTAACGAGTTTCGCCAACCTGCCCACGTCCCTGCCTTGGTTCCTGACGGTCATCGTCTCTGTGACTGTCCCCACCGCGTCGGCCCGCGCCGAGCTGGTGCAGGACACCCGGGCGATGAACACCGCCCCAGCCAGCCCGGCTGCACCGGTTGTAGCCGGCAGCCCAGCGCCCGTCGCTACCACCCCAGCTCCCAGCCTTCCTACAGCTGGCTCCGCTGAGGCGGCCGCTGCCCAGTCGATCCGCCCGGCTGACAACCTAGTGGCCGAGGGGATTCCTGCGATTCCGCGCGCGCTGGCCGAGCGACTGCAGCGCTATACCGAGTTCCGTTCGGCGAGCTTCGCAAGCTGGCATCCCAGTCGCCGCGAGATGCTGATTGGCACTCGCTTTGCCGACACGCCACAGATCCATCGCGTTGCGTTTCCCGGCGGCGCTCGCACCCAGCTGACGTTCTTCGCTGACCGCGTTGGGGCAGCGCAGTATCCGCCGGTACCGACGGCTGGCGACTTCTTCATCTTTAGCAAGGATGTCGGTGGCGGCGAGTGGTACCAGCTCTTCCGCTATGACGAAAAGACCGGCGAGACCACCCTGCTGACCGATGGCAAGTCGCGCAACACGGGGGCCATCTTTGCGCCCAAGGGCGATCGCATCGCCTACACCTCGACGCGCCGCACCGGCAAGGACAACGATCTGTGGATCATGGATCCGCGTGACTCCCGCAGCGATCAGTTGGTCCTAGAGCTGCAAGGGGGCGGCTGGAGTCCGCTCGACTTCTCGCCGGACCAGAACCAGCTCCTATTGCACGAGAGTGTGTCGGCCAACGAGTCCTATATCTGGCTGGTCGATCTGCCGAGCCGCAGCAAGTTCCTGCTGACTCCGCGCGGTGGTGAGAAAGTTTCGTACGGGGGTGCGGCGTTTAGCGCGGACAAAAAAGGAGTCTACGTCACGACGGATAGGGATTCCGAATTTCACCGCCTGTCCTATGTCGATCTCAAGACCGGCGCTATGAGCTTCCTGACCTCGGCGATTCCCTGGGATGTCGAGAGCTTCGACCTGTCTCTCGACGGCAAGAACCTGGCCTTTGTCACCAACGAGAACGGTGCCAGTCGGGTATATGTGCTTTCGACCAGCACCCAGAAGTACAGGCCCCTGGCGCAGATTCCCATGGGGGTGATCGGCGGTCTGGAGTTTCACGCCAACGGAGTCGATCTCGGCTTCTCGATGTCTTCCGCTCGCGCGAACTCCGACGCCTATTCGATCAACATCCAGACCGGCAAGCTGCAGCGCTGGACGACCTCTGAGACCGGGGGCCTCGATACCAGCCAGTTCGTCGAGCCGCAGCTAGTCACCTGGCAGAGCTTCGATGGTCGCAAGATCTCGGGCTTCCTCTACCAGCCGGCGGCCAGCCGCTTCCCCGGCCGGCGGCCGATCATCGTCAACATCCACGGCGGCCCCGAGGCGCAGTCCCGCCCCCACTTCATGGGTCGGCTCAACTTCTACATCAACGAGCTAGGCGTCGCGGTGCTGTTCCCCAACATCCGTGGCTCCAGCGGCTACGGCAAGACCTTCCTGAAGCTCGACGACGGCTTTAACCGCGAGCACTCGTACGCCGACGCCGAGGCGCTGTACAAGTGGATCGCCACCCAGCCAAATCTCGACGCTGACCGCATTCTGGTGACGGGCGGCAGCTATGGCGGACACATGACGCTGGTGGCGGCCACGCACCACTCTCGCTACATCCGTGCGGCCCTGGCTGTGGTCGGCATGTCGAACTTGGTGACCTTCCTGGAGCGCACTGAGGGCTATCGTCGGGATCTGCGCCGCGTCGAGTACGGCGATGAGCGCGATCCCAAGATGCGCGAGTTCCTGCTGCGCATCGCGCCGCTGAACCGCGCTGCCGAGGTGCGCAAGCCGCTGTTCGTCGTCCAAGGCCAAAACGATCCACGCGTCCCAGCCAGTGAGGCCGAGCAGATGGTGCGCACCGTGCGCGGTCAGGGCGTTCCCGTCTGGTATCTGCTGGCCAAGGACGAAGGCCACGGCTTCGCCAAGAAGAAGAATCAGGACTTCCTGTTCTATTCTTCGATTCTGTTCATCCAGCAGTACCTGCTCAACTGAGCCCCGCGCTCCAGGTCTCTGCGTCGCCGCTCTTTTGCAGAGGTGGCGAGGCGGTGGCGCGGACGCGGCGCGACTCCTTCGCCATTCTTTTCACCGGATGGCTGCCCGGCCGGTCGAGCTACCTGGTCGGGCCTGGATCGCTAGGACAGCCCGGCGGCCTCACCTGCTGCGCTCCCCAGGGCGCCGATTCCTCCACGTCCCGCTGCCGGCCGCAATAGCTTCGCGACATCCGTGCCGCGCCAGTGCTCGCGCCGGCTGTCGGGCGCGGCATAGCCCTCGCTGTCAAGCCAGCGCGCAATGGCTGCGAAGGGAAAGCACTTGTCGCGTAGCTCCTCCGCTCGTTGCCGAGCCATCCCTGGCGCGCGAACAGCCGCTGGCAGCAGGCCCAGCCGGCGAAGCGCGGGCGCCGTCAGCCATGCGACCGCCCGCCCCGCGGGCATGGCCAGCGCTTCCAAGCGATCGCCCGACGGCTGCGAGCCGAACACCGGCACCCGAATAACCAACAGCACATCCGCCTGCCCCTTGCGCAGATACGACAGCGCTGGATACTCGTCGGCGCTGCCCGGCACCGCGCCAAGATCGACGACAAAATCGAGCAAGCGCGCCCCGCGCTCCGCGCAGCGCTGCTCCATATCTCGCCGCAGCCGCTGCACATGCGCGGGCACCAAATCGACGCGCAAGATCGCGTGGCACACGACTCGGAGAGGGACTCTGACCATGCGCTGCGCTGTAGCACGCAGGCACCGAGGCGCTCAAGCACGCGAGGAGGTACCTGCGCGCCGAAGCCTGTGGGCTGCAAACACGCTCAGCCATCGCGGAACAGCAAAGCTTGGCCGGCGCATAGGCCGTTCTGCTGGCCCGTCGTCGCTAGCGCCGACCTAGGCAGAAGTGCGGGTGGCGGCGATTAGGATTCGGCGGAATGCGTAGTAGTAGGGACGCTGCGGCATCGCCTCGGCGTAGCGCTGGGACAAGACGCGCAGGAAGTCGCTCTGCTCGGCAGCCGTCAGCCGCGCCAGATAGGGCACCAGCAGCGTGCCGCGCACCCACTCCAGCACCGCCTGAGCGTCGGGCAGCGTGTGGCCGTAGATCTTTTCGAGCACCACCGGCTGGGCGAAGCCCTGGCTGAACAAGAGCTCGGCGTACTGCGCGATGCCCAGCACCGGCGAGTGCCGCACAAGACCGCCCAGCCGCTCGCGCCAGGGCGCCTCGCTGACTAGCTGGCGGACGACGGCGTGCGAGACATGATCGTGGTTCGACGGCATCTGCACGAGGAGCTGACCACCCAGCGGCAGATAGCCAGCCAAGCGGCGGAACAGGCGCGGGTGATCGTCGACCCACTGCAGCGCGGCGTGGCTGAACAGCAGGTCAGGAGGTGCCGCTGGCTCGGGCGCGTAGTCTTCGATGGCCTGCTGCGCGAAGCGCAGGCCCGGCTGGCTTAGCGCTGCGGCGCGGGCCAGCATATCGGTCGAGCTGTCGAGCCCCAGGATCTGCGCGTCGGGCGACAGCACCTGCAGCCGAGCGGTAAGCTCGCCGGTGCCGCAGCCGAGATCGACGATGCGCAGCCCGGGACGGAACTGGCCGAGCGCCACCAGATCAAAAAACGGCGCGGCGCGCTCCTCGCGAAACTTCTCGTACTGGGTGGGATTCCAGACCATGGCCAGAGCCTATCACTCGTCGGCGGGGCAGCGACGCAGATCGAGCGCCGCGGCCGGGCGGCGGATGATACAAGGGAGGCATGACTTCTTCGTCTGCTTCTGCCGCCTTCCCCAGTGCCACTGCGCTAGCGGCCGGGGAGGCTGAGTCGGCACGCCTGCCGCCGCTGCCCCGCCACAGCGGCCTGCTCTTGCACTTCACATCGCTGCCGGGGCCGGGCGGCTGCGGCGATCTGGGGCCCGAAGCCCATCGCTTCGTCGAGCAGCTGGCGCGGGCCGGGCAGCGGGCCTGGCAGGTGCTGCCGCTCGGGCCGACGGGCTATGGGGACTCGCCGTATCAGACGGCGTCGATCTTCGCCGGCAACCCGATCTTGGTCAGCCCACAGGGGCTGTGCGACGACGGCCTGCTGCCGGCGGAGGAGCTGCGCGAGCTGCCACCGTCCTCGGCGCGCGCGGACTATGGCGCGGCCCAGACCGTGCGCTGGCGGCTGTTCGAACAGGCGGCCCGACGGCTGTTTGGTAGCGACGGGGAGCTGGGCGATGCGCAGCGAGCGGCGCTGCGGCGCGACTTCGATCGTTACTGCGAGGCCCAGGCCGACTGGCTGCCCGACTACACCTTGTTCGCCGCGATCAAAGAAGAGCAGGGTATGGCTGCCTGGATCGACTGGCCGGCCCCGCTGCGCGATCGCCACCCGCTGGCGCTTGACGAGGCGCGTGAGCGCTTGGCCGAGCGCCGCCGCCTGCATGCGCTGGTGCAGTGGCAGTTCGAGCGCCAGTTTCAGCGCCTGCGCCAGGCCGCCCGCGCCGCCGGCGTCGAGCTGATTGGCGATGTGCCGATCTTCGTGGCCCACGACAGCGTCGAGGTCTGGCAGCAGCGCGACCAGTTCCTGCTGCATCCCGACGGGCGCCTGCGCGTGCAGGCCGGCGTGCCGCCCGACTACTTTTCGCGCACCGGACAGCTGTGGGGCAACCCGCTTTACGACTACGCCCGCATGATCGACGACGGCTTTTCGTTCTGGCGGCGGCGGGTGGCGCGGGCCGCGGCGCTGTTTGACCGCGTGCGGCTCGATCACTTCCGCGGCTTTGCCGCCCACTGGGAGGTGCCGGGCGAGGCGCGCACCGCCGAGATCGGTCGCTGGGTGCCGGCCCCGGGCGCGCTGCTGTTCAAGACGCTGCTGTCGGATCCGGAGACTGGCAGCGTGCGCTACATCGCCGAGGATCTGGGCGTGATCACGCCCGATGTCGAGGCGCTGCGCGATGGCTTCGGCTTGCCAGGCATCCGCGTGCTGCAGTTTGGCTTCGGACCCGACGAGACCTACGACGGTCGGCCCTGGGGCTGCCAGAAGAACCACGTCGTGTACTCATCGACTCATGACAACGCCACGCTGCTGGGCTGGTATCGCGGCGAGACCGATGGCACGCGCGGCGATGACCAGGCCGCCGCCGAGCGGGCCCGCGTCCACGAGTACCTCGGCTGGCAGCCTAGCCACGAGCAGGCGCACGAGGCGCTGCTGCGCTTGGCCCTGGGCACGGCGGCCGACACCGTGATCCTGCCGGTGCAGGATGTGCTGGGGCTGGGCAACGAAGCGCGCATGAACCGTCCCGGGCAGAGCGAGGGCAACTGGCAGTTTCGTCTGCTGCCCGGCCAGCTCGACGAGCCGCACCTGGTCCGCCTGCGTGAGCTGACGCGGATCTATGGCCGGCTGCCGCGGCCGAAGTCGGTGTAAGCTCCGCCGCCATGAAGCTAGTGACCTTTGAGCTGACCGAGTCTGCCGGCAGCGGTTCCCGCATCGGCGTCGTGATCGAAAAGCCCGGCGAGGGCGCAGGCAGCGACTGCGAGGCGGCACCGATCCTCGATCTGGCGCCAGCCTTCCGGCATCTGGAAGCTCAGGCCGGGCGCAAGAGCGACAGCGAGTCGGTGGCCACGCGCTATGGCCGCGACATGCTGGGCCTGATCGAGCGGCAAGACGTCGCGCTGCCAGCGATTCGCGAGCTCTTGGCGCTGCACGCCGCGGGCCAGCTACCGGCCTCGTTCGAGGGGCGCAGCCTGCTCCTGCCGCGGCCGCTGACCCGCCTGCTGTCGCCGATCCCGCGGCCGCTGTCGATGCGCGATGGCTACGCCTTCCGCCAGCACGTCGAGGCGGCACGGCGCAACCGCGGCCTGCCGATGATCCCCGAGTTCGACGAGATCCCGATCTTCTACTACACCAATCACCTGTCGGTGCTGGGGCCGGGGCCGATCTCCGTGCGCCCGCTGCACACGCAGCAGCTCGACTTTGAGCTCGAAGCCGCGGTGGTGATTGGCCGCACGATCCGCGACGCCGATATCGAGACCGCCAACCGCGCCATCTTTGGCCTGATGGTGATGAACGACTGGTCCGCGCGAGCCCTGCAGATGCACGAGATGAAGCTCAACCTCGGTCCAGCCAAGGGCAAGGACTTCGCGACGACGCTCGGGCCATACCTGGTGCCGGTGGCTGACCTTGGCGACAAGCGGCAGCCAGGACCGCGCGGCGACCACTTCGCGCTGCGCATGCGGGCCCGCCACAACGGCGAGCAGGTGGCGCAAGGCAACCTCGCCGACATGAGCTGGACCTTCGCCGAGATCATCGCCCGGGCCAGCTACGGTGTGACGCTGCATCCCGGCGAGGTCATCGGCTCGGGCACGGTCGGCACCGGCTGCTTCTTAGAGACCAACGGCTCAAAGATCTACGACAACCGCTGGATCGCTCCGGGCGACCGCCTGGACTGCGAGATCGAAGAGCTCGGCTGCCTGCAGAACACCGTCGAGCTTGTGCCCTAGCCTGGACTGGCGCGGGACCCGCCGCTGCGAGCTCGCCGCGTCCCTGCGGGGCTGGCTTGTGGCTGCGCTGGCCCGCCCGGCCGCCATGCCTGCTTCCCCCGGGGCGCTGCCATGAGCCAGCCATCGAAGCGACCGCAGCTGACCTGGATCGGCAAAGAGAACCGGCCGGCTCTGCGGCCATGCAGCCTGCTTGAGGATCCGGCGCTGTCCTACGCGCGCCGCGTCTCGCCGCAGGACCTCTGCGACAACCGGCTGATCCAGGGCGACAACCTGCTTGCGCTCAAGGCACTGGAGCCGGAGTTTGCCGGTCAGGTGAAGTGCATCTACATCGATCCGCCCTACAACACCGGCAGCGCCTTCGAGCACTATGACGATGGCCTTGAGCACTCGCTCTGGCTGGGCCTGATGCGCGATCGACTGGAGCTCCTGCGGCGCCTGCTGCATCCGACAGACGGGTCGCTGTGGGTCTCGATCGACGACTACGAGGCGCCCTACCTGCGCGTGCTGCTCGATGAGGTATTTGGCCGCAGCGCGTTCATTGCCTCCAACGTCTGGCAGAAGCGCTACTCGCGCGAAAACCGCGAGGCGATCGGCGATGTCCACGAGTACGTGCTGACCTATGCCGTCAATCCGCAGCGCTTTACCGCCATCCGTAACAAGGTCCCGCCGACCGCCGACCAGACCAAGGTCTACCGCAACCCCAACCGCGATCCGCGCGGACCGTGGCGCCCGATTCCGATGACCGCGCAGGCAGGCCACGCGACCAGGGAGCAGTTCTACGCGATCGTGTCCCCCTCGGGGGCGGTCTTCACCCCGCCAAAGGGACGCTGCTGGGGACTCTCGCGGGCGACCTTCGAAAAGCTGCGCGCCGAGGGTCGCATCTACTTCGGCAAGCACGGCGACTCGCAGCCCAACGTCATTCGCTACCTCAGCGAGGTCGAGGGCTATGTCCCCTGGACCTGGTGGCCGCACGACGAGGTCGGCCACACCGACGAGTCGAAGAAAGAGATCCACGCGCTGTTCGGCAAGGCCGAGGCCTTCGACACCCCCAAGCCCGAGCGGCTGCTGCAGCGCATCCTGACCATCGCCACCAATCCCGGCGATCTGGTCTTGGACTCTTTTTTGGGCTCGGGCACGACGGCGGCGGTGGCCCACAAGCTGGGCCGGCGCTGGATCGGCGTCGAGCTTGGCGATCACGCGCACTCGCTCTGCGCGACCCGGCTGCGCAAGGTCATCGATGGCAGCGACCCAGGTGGCATCAGCGCAGCCGTCGGCTGGCAGGGCGGCGGCGGCTTCCGCTTCTTTCGGCTGGCGCCACCAACGCGCCGCGGCTCGGAGCGCTCCCGCACCACAGACGGGGCTCCGCTCTGTTAGCGTCCATCGAGGAGGAGGATACGTAATGACCCCTGTGACTCCGCAGCCTATCGTGCTTTACCACTACTGGCGCTCGTCCTCGTCGTGGCGGGTGCGCTGGGCCCTGGTGGAAAAAGGCATTCCCTTTGTCCCGGCGGCGGTGGACCTGCTGGGCGGCGAGCAGCGCCAGCCGGCCCACCTGGCGCGCAATCCGCTGGGCATGGTGCCGGTCCTGGCCATCGATGGCCTGCTGCTCAGCGAGAGCGTGGCGATTCTGGAGTACCTGGAAGAGACGCGGCCGGCCCCGGCGCTGCTGCCGGCTGACCCGGCGGCGCGGGCCCGCATGCGGCAGCTTGTGCAGATCATCGTCGCCGATACGCAGCCGCTGCAGAACCTGTCGGTGCTGCAGCGCATCGATGCCCTGGCCGGCCACGCCGAGGCGCGCAAGACCTGGGCCGAGCACTACATCGCCCGCGGCTTCGATGCCTACGAGGCGACGCTGGCCCAGGCGGCTGGCCGGGGTCCGTTTTCGTGTGGCGCGGCGCTGTCGCTGGCTGACCTCTGCCTGGTGCCGCAGTGCTACAACGCCCGGCGTCAGGGCATGGACCTGGCCGCGCGCTGGCCACGCATCGCGGCGATCGAAGCCGCCTGCCTGGCCACGCCCTCGGCGCAGCGCTCGGCGCCCGAGGCCTATCGACCGGCCAGCCCACCGCCAGCCGGCTAGTGCGTCTGCCGAGTTGGCCCGGCTCGGCTACAGCTTCGAGATGACGCGCTTGCCGCCGCCCATCGCCGCGACGCGAATGGCCCCGCGGTCTTCCAGGCGGGACAGCGGCGCAGCGAGGGCCGAGACCGGCACGTTGAGCTCTTTGGCCAGCAGGGCTTCTTCCACCGTGCTGCGGTTGCCCAGAGCCGAAAGCACCTGATCGGGCGTCAGCCCGGCGCTGGGCTTGGCCGAGACCGGCGGCATCTTTTCCTGCGTGTTGCGACCGCCGCGCCCACCGACCGGTGACAGCTTGTCGCTGCTGCCGCCCAGCAGCGGGTTATCGCCGCCCATGTTCATCCAGGCCATCGACGGCGACTGTGCGCTGGGGGCCGCGGCGGGCTTGGCCGGGCTGCTAGCGGCGGGCTTGGCTGCGGGCTTGGCGGCGGCGGCAGCGGGCTTGGCGGCCGGCT
>CAZVMD010000088.1:15555-22552 GCA_964628555.1 uncultured Myxococcales bacterium
GCGGCGGGCTTGGCTGCGGGCTTGGCGGCGGCGGCAGCGGGCTTGGCGGCCGGCTTGGCCGCGGCCTTGGGCTTGCTGATGCCCAGATCGGCCTCGGCATCGGCAATCGCAGCCGCCAGGACATCGTCACCACTGGCCATGGCCATCCAGGTCACGGACGGCGACTGACCGCTTGGCGCGACCATCGGGGCCATCATCGTGGCATCGCCATCGTCGCTGGAGCGCGCCGGGTCAGGGGCGCTCTTGCCGGTCGCGCCGGGCTTGAGCACGGCAGCCTGGTTGACGCTGACCACCGGCGCGGCGCGCTTGGGCGGGTTGCTCGCCGGGGCGGGCTTGGCGGCGGCTGGCGTTGGCTTGGCAGCGGGCTTGGCTGGCTTCAGCTCCGCCTCGGCCTCGGCAATCGCCTTGGCCAGTGGATCGTCGTCTCCGGCCATGGCCATCCAGGTCACCGACGGCGACTGCGCACTGGGCGGCAGCGGAGCCAGGCCGGCGGCCGCGGCTTTCGGCTTGGCGGGGGAGGGCGTCGGAGGCGTGCTGGGGGCATCGCGGCGGCTGGCGCTGTCCTTGGCCACGGCCGGGCTGGCGGCTGGGCTGCTGCTGCCTGGCTTGCTGTCGGCGTCGCGGGTCGGCTTGGCGGGGCTGCTTGGCGCTGCGCTCTTGCTGACCGCGCCGGGCTTGCTCGGCGCATCCTTGCTGCTCACCGCCGGCTTGCTCGCGGCCGCCGGCTTGCTCGGCGCCTTGGCTTCGCTGTCGCCCTTGTCGACAAAGCTCGGCTTGCCGTCGGGCATGAACTCTTTGGCCAGGGCCGCCATCACCGAAGCGGGCACCGCCAGCGTCGCTTCCTCCGTCGGCTTCTTGGCCGGCGGCGAGGGCGGCGGATCCTCGCTCTCTAGCTGCAGGGCGGCGATCATCTCGGCCGGCACTGCCAGCGTTGCTTCCTCGGTGGGCTTGCGCAGCGGCTTGGCCGCAGCGGGTGCGGCACTGGTCGTCGCCTTGAGCGGCGTCGCCTTAATCGCCGCTGCCTTGGCCGGTGCCGCCGCCCCGCTCGCCGCTGGCTGTGCCTTCGCAGCGGGCGTGATCGGCGCTGCGGCGGGCTTGGCCGGAGCCGGCGCCGGGGTAGGCGGTGCCACGACGGGCGTGACCGCTGACTGCGGCTGGACTCGCTTGGCGTAGTAGACGAGAGCCGCCCGCGGCGTCCCCACCTCGGCCGGCCAGCTTGCCGGGTCCAGATCCTGGTCACTTAAGGCCAGCGTCTCGCGCGCCGTCGTCGGAATCTGACTCAGGCGAGCGACGATAAGCTCGCGCAGGCTGGCCAGCTCAGGCCGCTCTAGCTTCAGCAGGTCGTCGACGTTCTTCAGCAAGGCCGGCGCCTGCTGCTGCGCCGGGCTGGGCCGCACCGGCTTTTCGTGCAGCAGGGTCCAGGTCTGCGGTCGGCACGACACCACCTGCAGCACCGCGCCGCCCGTCGCCTGCAGCGCCGCGATCACCTCGGCCTGGCCCTGCAGTCCCGGCTGCCCTAGCTGCTCGCCGGTGACGTCCATGTGGTCGTAGGCCAGGACCAGCGGCCCAGGCAGCGTACTTCCCAACAGCCGACTCAGCGCACACAGGACATAGCGGGCTGCCGCTTCGTTGTTGATGCTCTGCTTGGCGCCGATCTTTTCGCGATCCTTGGCGCTCAGATCCTCGCCCGCCAGCCAGGCGGTGACCAGGGCCCGGCGGTCGGCATGGGGGTACTGCAGGATCACCGCGCGGGCCGCCGAATCCAGCGAGTTCTCCGTCGGCAGGCTCAGCAGATAGGCGCGCAGCCCGGGCTCGACCTGGCTCCACACTGGCGTCGCGGCAGCGACGAAGTCGGCCAGCTTGCGCGGTCGTCCCGCCTCCTGGCACAGCGGCCCCACGAGCTTTAGCAGCGCCGCCGGCGGCTGGTACATGCCGATTCTGCCGGCGTCGAGCAGGTCGCTGGCCTGGCGGAACAGGACCTCCCACAGCAGGCGGTCGATAGGGCGCTCGAAGGCGGTCTTGTCCGCCGCCTTGTCGCTGGCCTTGTCGGGCGGGCTGGCGCTGTCTTTTTTGCACAGCGTCGTCAAGAGCTGGCGCAGCGTGTAGCGGAACGGCTGCCCCAGGTCGGGCAGGGCACCAACCGGCACGTACACCCCGTCGCTGAGCTGGCGCTTGCGCAGCCACCATAGGAGGTGGCTCTTGCCGCTGCCGACATCGCCCAGGACGACGCTGAGGTGGGCGCGGCCCAGGCGGGCCCGAGCACAGCCACGCGACAGCGCCGTCCGACTGCTGGCGTACAAGCTGCTGACATCGACAAGGTCGTCGTGGGCGTCTTGCACGGCCTGCTGGGAAAACGGGTTTACCGAGGCTGTCTGGCTATCGCTGGCGAGAGACATGCTGAGGTTAGTAAGTTTATCAAAACACCAAAAAAATTTAGCTAGATACTGCGGCGCTGGCCGCCTTACGCTGCGCGCCGCGTGCGCATCGGTGTCCTGACCACTTCCTATCCCCGCTGGCCCGGTGAGCCGGCTGGATCCTTCGTCGCTGCGCTGGGTCGCGCCTTGATCGCACGCGGGCATCAGGTCGAGGTCCTGGCCGCCGGCTCGCACGAGCTGCCGCCGCGCCCCCAGGTCAGCCTAGGGGATCCTACGGTTCATCGCCTGCCCTCTACGCTTTTTTACGGGGGAGGGGCTCCAGATGCGCTGGCGCGCGGTCCGCGAGCCTGGGGCGAGGCCCTGCGCTTCAGTTCGGCCTATGCCCGTCGGCTCCACGCGCTGCAGCCTCGCTGGGATGCGCTGGTCTCGCACTGGCTTGCGCCCTGTGGCCTGCTGGCGGCGGCGGTGGCCAGTGGGCGGCCGCACGTCGCCATCGCCCACTCCTCGGATATCCATCTTTTGCGACGCCTGCGCGCCACGTCGCTGGTGCGCTGGCTGGCCCGTCGGGCACGGCTGGTCTATAGCGCCGCCTCGCTGGTGGTGCCGGGGGCGCCGGGGCGGGTGATCCCGATGGGCATCGACACCTCCGAGTTTGTCGCTACAGCCGCCCAAAGGCAGGCCGCGCGGCGCGCGCTCGGCGTCGAGCGGCCGACGCTGTTGTTCCTGGGACGGCTGGTGCCGGTCAAGGGTGTGGCCGGCCTGCTCGCGGCGCTGGCTGCGCTGCCTGAGCTTGACGTCTGGATTGCCGGCGATGGTCCACTGCGTGACGCGCTGCAGGCGCAGGCGGCCGGGCTGGGGCGGCGCGTGCAGTTCCTCGGTACCGTGGTTGGCGATGAGCGGCGACGGCGGCTGTGGGCCTGTGACCTGCTTGCCGTGCCCTCCGTCGAGCTTCCTGACGGACGCAGCGAGGGGGCACCGCAGGTGGTGCTGGAGGGCCTGGCGGCCGGGGCCCTGGTCGTGGCGAGCCGAGTCGGTGGCATCGCCGAGCTCCTGGGCGAGGTCGGGCTCCTGGTGCCGCCTGGCGATGTCGGGGCACTGCGCGCGGCGCTGAAGCAAGCCCTGGCGCAGCTTGGCAGCCCGGCTGCCCCCCGGCTGCGCCAAGCTGCAGTCGCCCGCGCCGCCCGCTTTGACTGGTCACAGCTCGCGGGCGAGATCGTTGGGCCAGATATCTGGTCTCCCGCCGGAGGAATCGGACTAGGATATTCAACGATATAGAGGTTCGCGCATGACCGTAGATCTGGGGCCGAGCTACTGTGACTTGTTCGTCGTCTCCGACCTGCACCTGGGCGGGCTGCCGGGGCAGCAGATCTTCTGCCAGGGGCCGCTCCTGGCCCAGCTGATCGACTACGCCGCCGCCCAGCCTGCCCGCGACGCGGGACGGGTGGGTCTGGTGCTGGCCGGCGACATCGTCGATTTCCTCGCTGAGCCTGGTACCTCGCACTTCAAGGGCACCGTCGAGGCGCTGGGCTGCCTAGGCCGCATCGTCGACGATCCAGCCTTCGCACCGGTGTTTCAGGCGCTGCGCCGCTTTGTCCAGGCGCCGGGTCACGAGCTCTGCCTGATGATCGGCAATCACGATCTGGAGCTCGCGCTGCCGGCGGTGCAGAGCCACCTGGTGGCCCTCCTCTGTGACATCGACGACCAGGGCCAGAGGCGCAGCGAGGCGATGGCGGCAGCGGCGCGCGGCCGGCTGCGGCTGTTGATGGACGTCAGCGGCCTGCGCTGTCGGGTCGGGACGGCGCAGGTGCTGTGCCTGCACGGCAACGAGGTCGATCCCTGGAACCGCGTCGCGCCGGGCGCGCTGACCGAGCGCTGCGCGGCCGCCAATCGCCAGCCGACCCCCGAGCCGTGGATTCCCAACGCCGGCACGCAGCTTGTCATCGACATCATGAATCCGATCAAGCAGCGCTATCCCTTCGTCGATCTGCTCAAGCCGGAAGATGAGGTCGTGATTCCGGCGCTGACCGCGCTCGACCCCGGGGTCGCCAGACGGGCAGCGCTGCTGTCGCTGCCGGGCATCGGGGCGCGCTGGGTGCGAGACACGGTGGGGCGCTGGCTGTGGCTCGGGCCCGACGAGCCGGGCGCCCCGTCCAGCGAGGCTGGCGAGCTGGCGCAGGGGCTGGGATCGCAGCTTGGCCAGCCGCAGGACTCGGCCGCTGCCTTGCTCGCGCAGGCCCAGCTGGATGCGCGCGCCGGGCGAGCTCCCCTGGACCTCTTGGCGCGGTCAGGCAGCGACGGTCAGAGCCTGGGCCAGGTCAGTAACGTGCTCGGCTACCTGGCCCGCCGAGCCAAGGAATCTCCAGCCGAGGCCCTGCGCGAGGGCCTGCGCGCCTGGCTGCGCGGCGACAAGACCTATGCACCCGGCCAGAGCGATGAGACCGCGACGCGCATCGATGATCTGGTCGATCCGGACATCGATCTGGTGATCGCTGGCCACACCCATCTGGCGCGCAGCCTGCCGCGTCGCTTGGGCGGGCGCTACTACAACGCGGGGACGTGGAGCCGCCTGATTCAGCTCGACGAGGCCAAGCTGGCGACGGCGGCTGCCTTCCAGCCG
Source organism: uncultured Myxococcales bacterium (assembly GCA_964628555.1). Lineage (GTDB taxonomy): Bacteria > Myxococcota_A > Polyangia > Palsa-1104 > JAEUJZ01 > JAEUJZ01. The sequence continues at coordinate 20,548 of CAZVMD010000088.1, forward strand.
ATCTATCAGGCGCTGGCCGCCGGCACCCTGGCCGCCCTCGATGCCTGCCCCGGCCTGATCTATCACCGGCCGACGGTGGTGCGCGTGCAGCAGGACGGGGCGAAGACAGTGCACGGCCTGTTCCGGTGTCAAACCGATGGCCAGCGCCTGCAGCTTGGCGAGCTTACCAGCGACGGAGGGAAGTAAGTCCCATGACCCCCGTGCATACCGTTTCTTTGGAGCTTCTGCGGCCCGGCCCGGCGCATAACCAGCTGCTGTCCCCGCTGACGCCGTACTGCGCGGTGTGCGATGACCGCGACGCGACCACGGTGTACCTGCCATTCGAGCACCGGCAGTTTCTGGCCATGTTTCGCGCGCTGTGCCGACTGCGTGGCCGCGACCCGCAGGCCGATGGACTGGCCGATGCGCTGGGCCGGATCCTGGGTAGCATGCCGTCGCTGCTGTCCGCGGTGTCGAGCCAGCCGGCGGGGGCGGACGGACTGACCCAGCTGCGCCTGATCCTGTCCGCTTCAGAGCTGGCGCTGCTGCCCTTCGAGCTGGCCGTAGCGCCGGCTGGATTTCCAGCAGCAGGGCGGGCGCTGTTTCGTCAGATCCAGCAGCCGCTGTCGATCACGCGTGAGGTGCGGGGAGCGCGTGCGACGCAGTACGACTGGGGGCGGCCGCCGCGCATCCTGGTGATCTCGGCCAATACGCCGGGTCTGCCCGACGTGCCGCTGCGGCCACATCTGCTGGCGCTGCACAATGCCGTCAGCCGCTGGCGGACCCTGCCCAGCAGCCGCAAGGGGCGAGGTGGCAGCGTCGATCATCTGCTGAAAGTGCTGCCCAACGCGACGCTGGCCGAGGTGCGCGCCGCCTGTCAGGCCGATGACTTCACGCATATTCACATCCTGGCCCACGGACAGACGGTGCAGGTCGGCAGCGAAGAGCGCTTCGGGGTGTCGCTGTGCGGCCGCTGGTCAGGCTCTGAGGTGGTCGGCGGCGAGGACCTGGCCGCGGCGCTGCGTGTGCGAGACAGTCAGGGGCGTATGAGCTCGCCGCTGTGGGTGACGCTGTGTACCTGCGACAGCGGGCAGCAGGGCTCGGTCCTGCTGCCGGGCGGCAGCATCGCGCATGCACTGCAAGATGCCGGCATCCCCTGGGTCTTGGCCTCGCAGCTTCCGCTTTCGATGTACGCCTCGGTGCTGCTGACGCAGGAGCTCTATCCGGGCCTACTGGCTGGGCGCGATCCGCGGCTGCTCGTAAGCTCGCTGCGGCAGACCCTGCACAGCGACTGCCCGGCGACGTACGACTGGGCCAGCTTGGTGCTGTACGCCGCGGTGGCGCCGGACTTTGCCGATCAGTTGCGCTGCGCGCTGCGTCTGCGCGTGCACGAGGCTGTCGGCTTGCTCTTCCACCAGGCCGAGGCGCTGAGTGTTACGGACGTGTCGCCCGCGCCCCCGATGGCGAGCCCAGCCGCAGCACCTCCTTTGTCGGCCGACCCGACACCGACCGGTCCGCAGTGGGAGCCCGAGCGCCTGCCCAGTGAAGCGGACCTGACGGCTGAGCTCGATCGCTGTCGCCGCGAGCTTGGCCAGGCCATGCCGGAAGGGCGCAGCAGCGATCCCAAGGTGGCGCGCGAGCGCGGCGAGGTGCTGGGTCTGCTCGGCAGCCTGGAGCGCAATCGCGCCTTCCTGCTCTGTCGCCAGGGCTCGCAGCGTCGCGACGTGCTGGAGCAGGCCCGACAGTACTATCTGCAAGCGGCGCAAGCCGACCTGAGCAGCCTGTGGTGCGCGGTCCACTTTGTCTCGATCAGCGCTGTGCTCGGCCGCTTGCCCGATGAGCTTGTGCAGCGCTGGCTGCGCGCCGCGCTGACCCAGGCCGAGCTCTATCTTTTCGACGAGACCGTCGAAAAAGACATCCCCCGCAGCGTGCGCGGTCGCCTGGCCCTGGTCGAGCTGAACCTGCTGGCCTGTCTGGCCCAGGCGTCGTCGTCGTCAGCATCGCTGCCAGCCCCGCCGCCAGCCCC
>CAZVMD010000088.1:22652-25050 GCA_964628555.1 uncultured Myxococcales bacterium
CAGCAGGCGCTGCGGCACGCCCAGGAAATCGCCCACCTGGCGACCCAGTTCCCCAAAGAAGTTCAGCGCTTGGCCCGTCGCCTGCGGCGCTATCAGTACGAGGCGTGGTGGGATCGCAGCGTCGAGCGCAGCGGCTTTGACCGGGCGCTGGCCGAGGTGCTGGCCCGCTTTCCCAGCCCTGGCGATGCCGCTGGTTAAGCGGTCTGCAGCGGGCCCGCTGTGGACGGGCAGTCGGCGCTGCGGCGGTGGTTAGTGTCTTGCTGTCAGCCTCGAATCTGGCGATAGTCTTAAGCGAATGCCGATGAACGCGTCGACGTCGTTTACCTGGTTGCACCTGTCGGATCTCCGGGTCGGAGCTCCCGTGCAGCGCTCGCAGTGGTTTAACCTGCAGCGACCGCTGGGCAACGACTTGGCGCAGCTCCAGAAGAGCGCCGAGCTAAGCATCGACTGCGTCTGCATCAGCGGTGGCCTGACCGAGTCGGGATCGCCCGATTCGTTTTATGAGCTGCGTCAGTTCGTCGACCGCGCGCTGCGTCCGCTTTTGGCCCCCAACACGCCGATCTTTGCGGTGCCCGGTCCCACCGACGCCACTCGCGTCGATCGCGTGGGCTTTGCCCTGCGCGCGCTGCGCGGCTGGTTCGCGCAGCCCGATCTCGCGCCGACTTTTTTCGAGGGTGAGCCCGAGACTCGCCAGGACATTACCGGCGCCTTTGCCGCCTACCGCGACTTTCAGCGCGGCATCGAGCTCAAGCTCCCCGACTGGACCACGCTGCTCAGCCCGCTGCTAATCCCTGGGGACTTCCGCGCTAGCTCGGATCGTCGAGGCGTACACGTGGTCGGCCTCAACAGCGCCTGGCTGCAGCCGGCTTTCCAAGACGCGTTGGCCCTGGGAACCAGTGCGGCGCAGGTGGGCTTTGATCTCAATCCCGCGCAGATCGATTCCCTGCTGCATGGCCGCGAGCAGGAGGACCTCGTCGGGCTGCTCCTCACCTATCACGGACCGCAGGCTCTCCACGCCAGCTCGCGCAAGACCTATTACAGTCGGGTCAACCCGGCTGGGCCGCCGCGACGTTTTCCGCTGCACCTCTGCGCCACGCCGCAGGGCGAGCCGCCGCGCATCGAGATCTTGCGACGCGGTGCCCAGATCGACGGGCTGATCCTGGCGGGTCGTGCGCTGTGCGATACGCAGCGCGGCAGCGATCCGCAGGTGGGCTACAGTCTGGGTCGGCTCCGTCGCAGCGCTGACTCGGTGGAGCTTACGATCTGGCCGCGGCGCTACCACACGCACCGCAACCAGTTTGTGCCGGATCAGGACTTCGAAGACCTGCGGGGCGAGCAGATCCAGCTGGTGCTCGGGGCGGCCGCCGCCGGATCGACCTACGAAGCCGGCCCGCGCAGCCCCAGTGCTGGGCCCGCTGAGCGCCCCGTCACGCGCGGTGGTCGCGATCCCGATCGCGATCCCGATCGTGATCCCGATCGCAGCTACGACCGCTCCGCCTTCGCCGGCGAGAGCTTTAACTCCCGCGGGGTCGGCGGCGATCCCACCCGATCGGGGCGCGCGGTGCCCAAAGGCAAGCCGACGCGGCCCTCGGTGCGCCGCCTGCTGCAGAACATGCTGCGCACCGACAGCGACCTGATGGCTTTCCTGCTCGACTACTATCCTGAGGTCTACCGTCGGACCTCAAGCGGCATGGACAGCACCGCCAAGCACAACCTGCTCCTGCAGCTAGTCGCGACCAGCCACATCGTCGACACCCTGCAGCGCTACGATCCGCGCTCCTTCGAGCGTGAGCGTCAAGCGCTGGACTTTGAAGAGCCCTAGCAGCAGGAGCAAGCGAGCGTCGGTGGGGGAGGGGCAAAAGCGGGACCGAGCGTCCCGCCGGCTGGCCTAGTAGCGGTAGTGATCCGGCTTGAACGGGCCCTCGGCGGACACGTCAAGATAGGCCGCCTGCTTGCTCGTCAGCATCGTCAGCTTGGCGCCGACCTTGTCGAGGTGCAGCCGCGCCACCTTCTCGTCGAGCTTCTTCGGCAGCACGTAGACCTGACCCTTTGCGAACTTCATGCCGGTCAGCGCGTCGGTGCCGTGGCTGGCGTTGCTCCACAGGGCCATCTGCGCCATCACCTGGTTCGAAAACGAGTTCGACATGACGAAGCTCGGGTGGCCGGTGCCGCAGCCCAGGTTGACCAGGCGGCCACGCGCCAGCAGCGTGATGCGCTTGCCGTCGGGGAACACGAACTCGTCGACCTGCGGCTTGACGTTTTCTTCGCGGATCTGCGGGTTGTTCTCCAGCCAGCTGACCTCGATCTCGCTGTCGAAGTGACCGATGTTGCACAGGATCGAGCCGTCCTTCATCCGCCGCATGTGCTCGCCGGTGATGACATCGACGCAGCCGGTGGC
>CAZVMD010000089.1:0-24891 GCA_964628555.1 uncultured Myxococcales bacterium
CGCGGTGGCAGCTCCGCCACTTCGTCCAGCAGCAGGGTACCGCCGTGCGCCCGCTCGAACAGGCCGCGATGCTGCGTCGAGGCGCCGGTGAACGCGCCGCGCTCATGGCCAAACAGCGTGCTCTCCAGCAGGCCCTCGGGCAGCGCACCGCAGTTGACGCGCAGAAACGGTCGATTGGCCCGAGCCGACAGCCGGTGGATGCGCCGCGCGAAGACCTCTTTGCCGGTGCCGGACTCGCCGCGCAAGAGCACCGTCGTGTCATGACCAGCCACCAGATCGACAAGCGACAGGATGCGCCGACTCGCATCACTGACGCTGACCAGGCGCTCCGGCTCGCTGACGCGCTGCAGCTCGCTACGCAGATGCTGCGTCTCGACGTGGGCCCGACGCGACAAGCTGGCGACGCGCTCGACCAGCAGCAGGTGTCGCCAGGCCACGCGCAGCAGGTTGGCCACCGCGTCCTTCAGCTCGACGGCCAGCGGTGGATCACAGGAGCCCAAGCCCAGCGCCGCGTAGCCGACCAGCGCCCCCTCAGCGAAGAACGGCACCACCAGAAGCTCTTCGAGCTTGCCCTCACTCTGAAAGCTGCGCAGCACGGCCCGCGGCAGCACATCCAGGCTGGTCTCACTGGCCGAGCGAGGGCGGCGAGCGTAGTGACGAACCGCCTCCTCATCGCCGTCGCGCAGTGGCACCTCGCTGCCGGCGCGGTTGGCCTGACTGACCACCACCGACGGGCTCTCGGGATCGAACAGCATCGCCTGGAAAGGCGCCTCTCGCCCTTGACCATCGCGCTTGCCTAGCTCGAAGCCGCGCAGCGGCAGGTGCCGACGAACCGCTTGCACGAAGGCGCGGCCGGTAGCGGGGATGGTGTGCACACCACTGAGTGCGTCGGCTAGCTCCCCCAGCAGCAGGATGTCGCGATCTGCCATTGCGGCACCAGTATATCGGTGGCAACGGCCGCTCGTCACGGCCAGCAACGAGATTTCGGTGCCCCCTGTGACAGGGAGCGCTAAGCCAGCGGAACCTTGGGCTTTTCTTGCTCGGCACGAAGCCTGCTTTGATCCCGGCGAGAGAGCCGATCCCACCAGCCGGGACTGCAGCTGGCAGCCCCCGCATGCGACGGCGGATCTTCCGGAGGAAGCAATGGCCTATGTGATCACGGAACCATGCCTGGGCGTCTGCGATACGTCCTGCGTCAAAGTCTGCCCCGTGGACTGCATCCACGGTCCCAAGTCCGAGCGTGAAATCGAGAAGGTCCCGGAGGAGAAGCGCAAGGTCGTCCTGGCGCAGGTGCAGATGTACATCGACCCCGATGCCTGCATCGACTGCGGCGCCTGCGAGCCTGAGTGTCCAGTTGATGCCATCTTCGAAGCCGATCTCGTCCCCGCCAAGTGGCGCGGCTACATCGAAAAGAACGCCGCCTTCTTCCGCAAGTAGGCGCTCGCCTGCCCTTCCCCGCCTCTGCCACCAAACCCTGTCTCGCCGACGCCAAATTTGACCGTAGCCCTCGGTCATGGGACGTTGCCACGACGTTTTCACCATCATGAAGATCGCGATCCTGCACCAAGGCGATGCTGCTCGGAGCGAGCCCACCATCCAAAATGCGCTGCGCCTCTGTGACTCGCTGGTCAGCGCCGTACACGAGCTGGGCTGGCAGCCAACTCCGGTGTTCCTCGATGAGGCGATGGCCTGGGTCCAGACCCTCGCCAAGCTGCAGCCGGACGTGGTGTTCAACGCCGCCGACCTCGGCTTCTTCTATGACATCACGCTCGAACCGCACATCGCCGCGGTCCTGGCTGGCCTAGGTCTGCCCTTCACTGGCTCAGCGACGCACGCCGGCATCCTCAGCGGGGATAAGTACTCGTCGAAGCTCCTCCTGGCGACGCTCGGCATCGCCACGCCGCGCTGCTATCTGCCGACTCAGCTCCTCGCCGACAGCCAAGCGCGCGACCAGGCCCACTATCCCCTGATCATCAAGGCTCGACGCGGCCACAACAGCGTCGGCATGTCGGCGCGCTCGGTGGTGCCCGATGCAGCCGCGCTGGCCGAGCGCCTAGCCGAATCCGGCCAGCCCCTCGCGCAGCTCTTGCTCGAAGAATTCATCGACGGGCGTGAGGTCTGCGCCGGCTTCCTCGGCAACCAGCCGCGCACCGTCCTGCCGATCTTTGAAGTTCCCTTTGATGGCCTGCCCGCTGATGCGCCGCGCATCCTCGACTTTGCCGCCAAGTGGCTGCCCGGCACCGTTGAGTACGATCACACCATTCCGTTCCGGGCCGCGCTGCCGGCCGATCTGAAAGCGCGCATCGAGCACAGCATCACCGTCATCGCTGAGCAGTTTGAGATGACCGACTACGGCCGCGTCGATTTCCGCCTGCGGCCCGACGGCAAGGGCAGCCTTGAGCCCTGCGTGATCGACATCAACACCAACCCCGATATCTCGGAGGGAGCGGGCCTGGCCAATATGGCGGCGGCCCTGGGGATTCCTTATTCCCAGCTCATCCGCCGCGTCATCGAAGCCGCCCGTGAGCGGGCCACAAAGTCCGAGCCACACCGAGCTGCGCACAGCCCGCCCCCGCAGGCGACGGCAGCGACATGACCACCAAGCACCGGCTGCCGGGCGGGCAAAAAGGAAGCTCCGCCGCAGCGCTTCCGGTCGCCTTCCTTTTGCGCGGTCTCGACGGATTTTTTCTCCAGCCGCCCGAGGGCGTACAGCTGTTTGCGCTGGTCCCAGCGGATACTGAGCTTGCCTCCTTCGCCCAGCGCTGCTGGCCGGCTGCGACCCTCCTGCCTTTCCGCTGTAAAAAGGAATCCGGGCCCTACCCCACGACCGAAGAGCTACTGCGAAGCTCCGATATTGCCGCCGTGCTGCGGCGTCATGGTATTGGTGCCCTGTTGCTTTCCTGCGCCTGCAGTGCCGGTATCGCCGAATGGTCGCAGCGCCACGGCATCCGCCTGCTGATGACCGAGTACGCCGAACAGCGTCGGCTAGAAGACAAGATCTGGTTCCATCGCTTCCTGCAGCGCCTGCGCCTGCCAAGTCCGCAGGGAGGTAGCTTCCGACTCGGCCGCGACCCACTGCCGGTGCGTGGGCCAGCGGTGCTGCAGATCGCTGACTCGATGGGCGGCGAGGGAACGTTCTTTGTCGGCTCGGCGCAGGATGTTGCGCAGCTGGAAGAAAAAGGAATCGTGGTTCCCGGACAGCGCTATCTGCTGCGCCGCCTGATCCGCGGCCGGCCGTTTGGCATCACGGTCTTCGTGGGCCCACGGGACATCATTCTGTCGGCGCTGCGCTTGCAGTGCTACTACCCGGCCGGAGCCGATGCGGCGCGGCGCGCCTTCGCTGGCATCCAGTGGCTGCCCAGCGCGCAGCTATCGCCCCGGCTGCGACGACGACTGAACCAGACTTTTCTTTCCCTGGGACGGGCGCTGCATCGCAGGCGAGCGCTGGGCTTCGCCAACATCGACTTTATGGTCGATGAGCAGGAACGGATCTTCATCCTCGAGTGCAACGCGCGGATGTCGGCCGCCACACCGCAGCTCTTGTCGCACCCTCAGCTAAGCTCGGGCCAAGATCTTGGACTGCACTTTCTGCGACGGTTCCAGACGCCGTCGCGCTGTGTGAACTCGCCCACCGAGTGGCCCCTGCCAGACTCTGATTTTGCCGGCGCGACGCTGGATCTTCTGGTGCCGGGCCCGACCCGACCTGACCGCTCGCCCGCTGCGCTGCGGCTTCGTCGCGCCTATCGCAGCGGCCGCTATCGGGCACGCGATGGCGGCTTTGCGTTCCTCGGCCCGTACGCTCGACCGCTCCCCAGCACCAACGAGATCTCGCTATTCTTTTTTGCCCAGCGAGGTCAGTCCTGCGCAGAGGAGGACACGCTGGCCACCGTGCTTACGGGCGGGCCGCTCTTTGACGCGCAGGGCGGGATGCTTCCTCTGGCGCAGCAGATCCTCTCCTATTTCCAGCCGACCCGGGGCTCTCGTCATGTCCGAACAGCGCGACTGTCCTGAGCGACCGCTGGTCAAAGATCCGATCTTTGCCCAGCGACGGGTCGAAAGGCTGCTTCACGAGCGCCTGCCCTGCCCCAGCTCCGATCTCAGCCACATCGCGCACGCGATCCTTGCGCGGCGCAGCGAGCTTCTGGCCCGACTGCAGCCCCTGCCGACGCCGTGCTACGTCTTTGATCGAGCCGGCTTGGCGCAGGCGCTGCAGGAGTTCCGGCAGACGTTCGCAGCCCACCTACCGCGCCATCATTCCTTTTTCGCCGTCAAGTCCAACCCCCATCCCTGGGTGTTGGCAGAGGCGGTGCAGCAGGGCTTCGGACTCGATGTCTCTAGCGGTCGGGAGCTGACTCAGGCGCTGGCCCTGCCCGACTGTCCGATTGTCTTTTCCGGTCCCGCCAAGTCGCAGGAAGATCATGATCGCGCCGTCGCACACAGCGACCGCATCATCGTTCACCTCGACAGCTTTTCCGAGCTGCTGCGCTTGTCGCAGACCGCGCAGCAGCGGGGTCGGGAAGTCCGGGCCGGGGTGCGCGTCAACCTCAGCGGACACGGGGCCTGGTCGAAGTTTGGGATTCCGCTGGCCGACCTGCCGCGGTTCCTAAGACTGGCCTGGGAATCCCCCGCAGTCGATCTGCAGGGCGTGCAGTTTCACCTGAGCTGGAACCGCAGCCCAGCGCCCTATGTCGATAGCCTGTCTGCGCTGGCCGACGTCCTTTCGACGCTGAGCCCGACGGAACGGCAGCGGCTGCGCTTCATCGATATCGGCGGTGGCTTCCGGCCGCATCGCAGCGAGGGCTACTTCCCCGCCGACCATCCCCAGGGCAGCCTGCTCGCCGCAGCGGCCGACTTCTACGACGAGCCTTGCGAGTTTACCGCGCCGTACTTCGTCAAGGACTCGGTGCCGCTTTTCGACTACGCCGGCGCCATTGGCCAGGTCGTGCGCGAGCGCATCGCGCCGCTTGGCGACTTTGCGATCTTCACTGAGCCCGGCCGTGTCGTGGCGACCTATGCCATGCACCTGGCCATGCGGGTCGTCGACAAGAAGAGCGACGCGCTAGTGATCGTCGATGGCGGCATCCACATGGTCGGCTGGGAACGCTACCTGCAGATCTACCATCCGGTGGTTAACCTCACGCACCCCGCCGAGGCCGAGCTAGCCGTGCGCCTGGGCGGCTCGCTCTGCGACTGTGAGGATGTCCTGGGCCGGTACTGCTACGCCGAACGGATGGAGGAAGGCGACCTGCTCTTGATTCCCTACCAGGGCGCCTATTCCTACACCACGGCGCAGAACTTTATCCGCGACATTCCCCCGGTCATCGACCTGCACCCCGACCCGACTGCCAGCTGATCACTGGCCACGACTGGCCGGCGTGGACGCTAGCCAGGGGGCCCCCAGCCTCGCGCCGCAAGCACAAGGCGAGCGCGCCTGCTCGACCCGCCCTAGCCGTCGCGGCAGCACGAGTTTGGCCATGACTCGCGAGCGGACCGCGTGATACGATCACCGCGGACCGTTTTGTGAAGAAAGGACGCATCTATGGCTGAGCAAACGCCTGCGAGCCCGCCCCCGGGAGCCGAGAGTGATGGCCTGACGGTGATGGCTCGCACCGTGCTGAACCTGGTCAACGAGGCGCGCAAGCCGCTGTCGCTGCGGCTGCTTTCGTCGTCGCCCAAGCTGATGCAAGCCGCGGCCCAGCACGCCGAAGACATGGTGCGTCGTGGCTACTTTCACTTCCAGGGTCAAAACGGGGGCGAGGACCTGGAGACGCGGGTCAAGCGACTGGGCTTTACCGGCCGCACCGCCGTCGCGCTGGGACGTGGGACCGAGGATGCCGAAGAGACCACGCGTCACTGGCTGGCCGATAGCACGACCCGACCGACCCTGCTCGACAAAGACTATCGCGAGCTCGGCGTCGGTGCCTTCGCCGGCCACTGGGTCCTCTTGGTGGGCCTACCGGATCTGGTCATCGACGACAAGCTGCGCGCCCGGGTGCGTCAGCTGCTCAACGACGAGCGGCTGTCGGTGCGGGTCGCCGCGCTGCAGGAGCATCCGCAGCTCGATCACCAGGCCCAGGTGCACTGCCTGGACATGGCGGCGAGAAACTACTTCTCCAACGTCACGCCCGAGGGCAAAGACGAAAACCAGCGGGCGGTGAACGCCGGCTACGAAGGCAAGGTCAAGATGCTGCTCTCGGACCAGGAGGAGGTCGAGGACGCGGTCAAGACCTGGCTGCACAGCGCCTCGATGCGGGCAGCGATCATCGACTCGGCGATGTATGCCTTCGGCGTCGGCATGTTCAACGGCAAGTGGGCGCTCTTGCTGGGCGCTGAGCTCGACGTGCAGGTCAAGCCCGAGAACGAGCTTGAGGCCGATCTGCTGGCCGCCTTCAACGCGCAGCGAGCCGCCGCCCAGCTGCCACCGTTCCGCGTCGCCCCCGGCCTGCAGAAGGCCGCGCTCGGTCACAGCAGCGACATGAACGACAAGGGCTTTCTGGCCTATGAGCACCCGGAAGCCCGCGGCATCCACGGCTGGATCAAAGAGGTCGGCTACAAGGGCCGCACCTTCCCGGCCGTCACCAAGGGCCCCACCAATGCCGACGCCGTGCTGAAGATCTTCCTCGGCAGCGCCGGCCACAAGCAGCAGCTGCTCAACGGCGAGCTGCGCGATCTAGGCATCGGTATCAAAAACGGCCACTGGACGGTGATCCTGGCGGCACCGCAGGTGGAAGCCGGCGGCGCGGTGCGCGACGAGTTTCTCAAGCACTTAAACGCCCAGCGCGCGGCCTCAAGCGCGCCCCTGGCCGAGCTGTCGCTGCTGCTCAACGCCGTCGCTCAGCACTTTGTGGATGACATGGTGAAGCGCGACTTTTTCGCCTTCGCCAATCCCGAAGGCCAGACCCCAGATGCCCTGGTGCGCAAGGAGGGCTTCGCCGGCTCGCTCGGCGTCGCGCTGGTTCGCGGCGTCAGCTCGGCCGAGGGGGCGCTGGCGGCCTGGCTGAAGAACCCGCAGAACCGCCAGAGCCTGCTCGACGCGCGCTTTGTGCGCATCGGCCTGGGGGTTGCCGAGGGACGCTGGCTGCTGATCTTGGGCTCTGCCTAGAACACACGAACCGCTTCGACTGACGGATGGTCGACAACCAAGGACGACGAATGCTCCGCTCTGCCTCTACTGTCGGAATCTCCCTGTGCCTCGGGCTGGCTCTCGCGAGTCCGCTGGCGCTCGCCCAGCCGCAGACCAGCCCACCGACCGCGCCGGCGGCTCCTCCCCTGTCGAAGGCACAAGTCTTGGCGGCCAAGACGTTCTTCGATCGCGGCCAGAAGCTGTACAACGAGGGCAAGTTCGAGGCGGCCTGGATCGAGTTCAGCTCGGCCTACGAGATCGCACCGCTGCCCGACCTGATCTTCAACCTGGCGCGCTGCGAGGTGAAGATGGGGCGCACCAAGGAAGCCATCGCGCACTACCGCGAGTTTCTCGCCCTGGTCCCCAATGACCCCGCGGCGCCGCGGATCCGCGCCGAGATCGAGAGCATGGAGCGCCGGCAGCAGGGCCTGCCCGAGCCATCGGCCACCGCAGCCGCCGAGCCCACCGCCCAGCCTCCTTCGACTAGCTCGGGCCGCAAGTTCCCCTTGGCCTCGGCACTGCTGGGCGGCGGGACCGCGCTGTTCCTGATCTTCGGTGGTGTGGCGGTCGGCGTCGCGACGTCACGCTACAACACCCTCGCGCTGCCCCCACCCGATGGCTGCAAGCCGATGTGCAGCGACGAACAGGTGGGCTCAGTGCGCACGCCGCTCAATGCCGGCTACGCCATGTTCGGGCTGGCGGCAGTGGCAGCGGCCGCCACAGCGGTCCTGCTGCCTTTTGAGCTGGGTCTGTTTAATCGCGAAAAGAAAGTCTCACTATACCTATCTCCGAGCTCGCTTGGAGTGGCCGGGAGGTTCTAAATGCGCGCTAATCACGTACTGCCCATTATGCTAGCGGGGGCCGCTGGCTGTTTAGATTTACAAGCACTTCAGTCTGATGCCAAAGACGCGGCTTTGCCGCCAGTCGAGGACATGGGAGCAACCGACGATCTGGCGGCCGCGCCCGCCGATCTGGCGACTCCCACTCGCGATATGGTCGTCTTAGATATGACGACCCCGCCCACGAACTGGATTCAGCAGTATAAATTGAATGGCAATGAGCTGTTTGCCTTGCACGGCAAGACGGTCGGCGCCGAGACGACGATGTGGACGGTCGGCGAAAAATCGAAAGAAGCCCACTATACGACAACGTCGGGAAAGTGGACGGCGGGCGACGTCGGCGCCGGCAACAAGATCTTCCGCGGGCTCTGGGCCGCCAGTGAAAAGGAAGCCTGGGCAGTCGGTGAGGCAGGGCTGATTTACAAGGGTGACAATGCCGGAAAATGGACCGCGCAGACCTCCAACACCACGGCCAACCTGAGCGGCATATATGGCAACAATAGCAATGATATTCTTGTATCTAGTGACCTAAAGAATGATCTGACCGCCTGGAATGGCACTGCCTGGGGCGCGTTGAATCACGCACAAAACGCATCGTCGAACTCGATATGGATCACCGGCAACTTCACATTTGCCCCATCCACCAATGGTGTTGCTCTCCGCGGCAAAGATCGTATGATGTGGGTATTGGAAAATACAGTCACCGGCACTACTTTCAACACTGTCACCGGTATCGACGAAAAGACCGTTTATATTGCAGGAGTGGGTGGCAATATCGCCAAATGGGATAACGCCAACACCAAGTGGGTGAATTCCAAAGTCGATGCCACCGGCCGCGAGTTCTTGTCGATCTGGGCGGTCTCGGCCAGCGAGATCTGGGCGGTCGGCAAGACCGGCATGGCCTATCGCGGCGATGGCACAGCCTGGACCTCGGTCGGCCCAGCCACCCTCGCCACGCACGATCTCAAGGCGGTCTGGGGCGATGCCAAGGGCGTCTATGTCCTCACCTACGAGCCGGTGGGCAAGGACAGCTACGTCTTCAAGTACTAGTCAGAGCTTGCCGCCCCCGCGCCCCCGCCCTCGACCCGCGCTCCGCCACTCCGCTGTCCTGCCAGCACCAACACCGCCGGTAACACCAGGGCGAAGAGCCCAGCGATGACGTACAGCAGCATGCGGGCAAGCTCGCGATCCTGCGCCAGCGGCAGGCCGGCTGGGCTCGGGCGGCGGACGACGTAGAACAGCAGGCTCAGGACGAAGTGCATGCCGCGCTTGAGCGAGCTAAAGCCGCTGATGATCGACGCCGGCACCGAGAGCGCGTGGCTCTGGGTGAACGAGACCAGGGTGGCCGCCGAGTAGGGTTCGACGAAGCCGCGCACGTAGTTAAAGACGATGCAGCTTGCCACGGCCGCCGCCACAAAGCCGAGCCGCCCCAGCCACAGCGCGACGGGCGTCGACGCGGTGAGCCGGAGCAGACCGGCGCAGAGCGGATACAGCAAAAGCAGCCCGAGCGAGGCCAGCATCAGCCGCAGCGCGACGCCGTAGCCCGGAGCGCGGGGCGAGTGCTGGGCCCGGGCCTGCTCATCGCGATCGTGGTGGCGGTGTGCATCCCGCGAGCCGCGACTGCAGGCCCAGTAGCCCAGCACCGCTGTGACGACGTAGAGCGGCCCCCACCAGGCCGAGGCGGCGACAAGCTCGCGGGCCAAGCGGTTCAGCGGCGACTGAAACAGGTAGACCGCAAACAGCGCCACCGCCGCCAGCAGGCACAGCAGCCACATGTGCGCGGCAAAGCCGGGAAAGCGCAGGAGCGCGCTCAGCCCACGGGCGACGTCGCGAAACCCCGGGCGCCGGTTGGCAGCGGTAGCCAGAGGCGGAACCTCGTCGATGCGGCGAAGCTGGCGCAGCGCGATGAGCTGACTGCCCAGGGTCAGCAGGAACAGTCCCGACTGCAGCGTCAGGCGCAGCGCCGGCTGCGGCACCAGCCAGCTAGCCAGGTCGTACAGCAGGGCGCCGAAAGCCACCGAGATCATCGTCCCGAGATAGCGAATCGAGCTGCCCACGCCTTCACTGCCCGTGCTCTGCAGTCCGGCGATACCGGCTCGCCGCAGCACCCCCAGGAACAGGACCGTGTCGGCGCCTGACAGCAGCGCTAGGCTGACGCCGATCGCGCCCTCTAAGAGCAGCAGACCGACGATGCCGGGCAGCCACGGGCCGTGGTGACCGCGGGCCATCACCGCCGCGCGAGCCAGGGCCAGCCCGAAGAAGGCGATGAGCACCAGGCAGGTCAGCCGCAGGCCCATGCGCAGGGCGGCTTTGGCACCGTGCCGGTCGGCATACAGGCCAGTCGGCACGTCGGCCAGCACCATCGCCACGCTCGCCACACCCAGCGATAGCACCGACAGCGAGGGATCAGACTGTCCGCCGAGCGCTTCCAGAAGCGGCACCAGCACCGGGCCATGGAAGGCAAACAGATAGGCAAAGCGAAAGCGCAAGAGGGCCCGCACCTCGGGATGCTGCAGGCAGGCCGTCACCGTCGCCGGCGGCAGGCCACGCAGCAGAAAGCGGCGCACAAACCAGATGAAGGAGGGCGTGGCGGGCATGGCAGACACAGACGCGCAAGCCAGCCCCGTTTAGGTCAGCCATCGGCCCGGCCGCGAGTCCGGGGCTTGTAGCACGCCCGCGCCGACCATTCTGTGATTAAATGCCGGCCCCATGTCGGCTTCGGTATCCCCCTCCACGACCACAACGACGCCTCCCACTGGCCACGCTGGCGACGCAGACCCGCCTCAGCCCGCGTGGATGGAGCTCGTGCGCGAGTACCGCTTCGAGGCGGCCCATCAGCTGCCCCGGGTCCCGGCTGGCCACCGCTGCGCCCGCCTGCACGGCCATAGCTATCGCGTTGATGTGACGGTGTCGGGCGCCATGGCCGAGGACAGCGGCTGGGTCGTCGACTTCTACGACATGGACCATGCCGTGGCCCCCGTCGTCGAAGCGCTCGACCATCGCTTCCTCAACGAGCTGCCGGGCCTGGAAAACCCGACGAGCGAGCGGTTGTGCCTGTACCTGTGGCAGCGCATCGCGCCCAAGCTCCCTGGGCTCTGCGCCATCACAGTGTGGGAGACGCTTGACTCGCGCTGCACCTATCGCGGCGCTGCTAACCCTGCGACGCCGCCCGCCCGCTAGCGACCGTCCCGATAGGCAACGGCCGGACGGACGCTACGCCCAGAGCTTGATGCCGCCGAGCAGGCCGGCGACGTTCTCGACGCGCTTGACGTTGGCAGGCAGCTCGCCCTTGAGCTTCTCGGCGTTGCCGCCGCCGATGTAGATCACTGCCGGGTTGAAGATGCGCTGCACGACCTGCAGGACCTGCTGCACACGCTTGTTCCACTTGCGGTTGCCAGCCTCAATGCGGGCGGCGTTGCCGATCGACTCCTCGTAGGTGCGGCCCTTGCCAAACGGGTGGTGCGCCATCTCCAGGTTTGGCACGTAGCGGCCGTCGACAAACAGCGCAAAGCCCATGCCCGTGCCCAGCGTCAGCACGAGCTCGACGCCACGCCCGGCGATCACGCCCAGGCCCTGGATGCCCGCGTCGTTGAGCACGCGCACCGGCCGGCCGGTCAGCTCACCCAGCGCCTGCTGCAGGTTGAAGCCCGCCCAGGACTTGTGCAGGTTGGGCGCACTGTGGATCACGCCCTCGACAACCACGCCGGGAAAGCCGACCGACAGGCGGTCATACGTGGTGTCAGGCAGCATCGACTTAATCAGCGCTAGCACCGCCTGCGGCGTCGCCGGGCGCGGAGTCGGCTGGCGCACCCGATTGCCGCTCTGCCGACCGCTGGCGTCGAGCAGCATGCTCTTGATGCCGGTGCCACCGATGTCGACGGCCAGGGTGTAGGGGCCCTCGGGCACAGCATCGCTGGCTGGAGCCTGTGCTGCAGACTCCGCCGCGACCGGGGGCGCCGCAGCTTCCGTCGCGACCGGGGGTGCCGCTGCTTCCGCCGCGACTGGGGGCGCCGCAGCCTCGCCCTCCTCCGCCGCTTCTGGGCTGGCCGCCTCGGACTCGGCTGCAGCTGAAGCAGGCGACTCCTTTGCCCCTGCCTTGGTCCGATCCTTCTTCTTGGCCTTGGTCTCTACCTGGGTGTCGCGATCGCTGCTAGCGCTCATTTTCTCTTAGTAACACGCTCGGGCTCCGCGAATCAATCGGGCCGGACGCGCACTTAGAGCGCTGCCGAGCCTGGCGCAGCTTCTGAGGACGCCCCCTGGGCCCACCTTCTGGGCCTACCTTCTGGGCATACCTTCTGGCCGCAGGTGCCAGGCCGGACCCGCTACCAGGTGCCGGCCCAGCTCGTGCCGCCAAAGCGCAGGATGTTGTAGTTGGTTAGCGCCCAGGCGCTCATCGGGCCGGCAGACCACAGCGAGGTCAGCCCGCTGATGTAGAAGCTGGTCCAGGTCATGCCGTTCCAGCGATAGGCGTCGGACGAGTCGTAGACCCACAGGTCGTTGTCGGCGGTGACCCAGATCTTGGTGCCGTTGGCACTGGTGATGCGCGTCCACTTGGTGCCGTCGTAGTTCCACAGATCTTGGTCGCGCTTGACGGCGTAGACCTTGTTGCTGGCGGTGCCGCGGATGTGGATGAAGGGGCTGGCGCTGCCGCTGGCAAACTCGGACCAGCTAGTGCCGTCCCAGTGCAAGAGCATGCCAAGATCGCCGCCAATCCAGGCGTCGGTGGTCCCCGCCGCCCAGACCGTCAGCAGGTTGTTGATGGTCGGCAGCGGGAAGGCTCCCCAGCCCGAGCCGTTGTACTGGATGATGACGCCGCGATCACCGACCGCCCAGACGTTGCTGCCGCTGGTGCCCCAGACGTCGTTGAGGGTGGCGCTGTCGGGCACTGGCGTGGTGGTGCGCGTCCAGCTTGTGCCGTCCCAGTGAATGACCACCCCGGACTCGCCAACTGACCAGATGTCCTTGTCGCTGGCGCCCCAGATGGCCATCAGATCGACGCCGGTCGGCACGGCGATGCGGCCCCAGGTCTTGCCGTTCCAGTGGATCATCATGCCGTCGTCGCCAGCCCCCCAGACGTCCTTGTCGGTCGCGCCCCACAGGCCGCGGATGGTCGGCTGGTTGATGATGAAGTCGTTCGGCGGCGCGCTGACTAGCTGCGGCGCAGACTCGGCGCTGGCCTGCAGGCTCATGCCCTCTAGCGGCTCTGGGTGGCCGCAGGCTGACAGCGCAGCGGCAAGCCCGAGCGCAGCCCAGCCGGAAACGCGGCGACCAGCCAGGGCAGCAGCCGACAACGATGCCGCAGCGATCCTTGGAGACTGCGAGCGGAGAGCCGAGGTGGACAGTTCACAGACGGAGACGTTGGACATGGGAACCTCACGGGAAAGGCGCTGCCCGCGCCTCGGGAAGCCAGTCCAGGCGAGCCGCGGGCAAGACGCGACGGGGGCGGGAACTGTAGGGAGCAGGCCGACAGGCTGTCAATCGACGCCGGGCCCCGAAGCAGCGCGAGCGCGTGGCGAGTTGACACCGCTTTGCGCGGCTCGATACGCTGCCAGACTCGGAGGTCTATCGAGTGATCGACAGCGTGGTCATAAAGAGCCTGGCCGCCTTGCAGGCCCTGCCCTATGGGGCGCGGTTTTACAAAGCCGACTTCCACTTCCACACCCCATCGTCCGAGGATGCGCGCGGCCCCGACGGCTACGACTTCAATCCCTTTGCCACGCTGGCCTATCCCAAGCTCGACTACAGCTGGGAACAGACGCTGCAGATCCGGGGCCAGCAAGAGCGCGTGCTCAAGGACGCGACGGCGGTTGCCAGCCGCATCGTCGACCGCTTTGTCGCCGAGGGCCTGTCGCTGGTCTGCATCACCGACCACAACGCTCTGGGCACGCTGTGGCCCAGCCCGGATGACGGCGAGGGCTCGCGCATGGATCTTTCGGCCCCGACCTGGTTCGAGCTGATCCACGGCGAGGCCGAGCGACGCAACCGCATGGCGGGCAAGACCCTGCTGACCATCTTGGCCGGCGTCGAGATCAGCACCACGGGCGTGCACATCCTGGCCCTGTTCCCACCGCAGAGCCCGCGGCGACGCATCCACGTCACAATCAGCGACCTCCTGCTCTCGGTCGGCATCCCCGTCGAGGACTTCGGGCGCAACCCGCGGGTTGGCAAGGCCAGCGCCCAGGTAGCGCTGGAAGAGGTCACGCGGCGCGGCGGGCTGGCGATCATTGCCCACATCGACGGCAGCGATCAGGCCTTGCTGGATCTGTTCCCGATCACCAGCGGCGCGATGAAGAACGTGCTCACCAGTCCCCACCTCTCTGCCGTCGAGGTGGTGCGGCCAGAGACCATGATGCGAACCGACAAGACGGCCAAGCAGCCGCTGAGCCAGTGGATCGATCTGCAGCGGCTGCAAGCCGATGAAGATCTGGGCCCGCTGGCTTGGGTGCAGGGCTCGGACGCGCACGCGCCGAGTGAAATCGGCAAGCGCTACACCTACGTGAAGATGTCGGCGCCGGGCTTCGACGGCATCCAAGCGGCGCTGCGCAGCCCATCGAGCCGACTGCGCCTGGGCGCGCTCAGCGACCTGACGCCGGCCGGCCTGTATCTGTTCGGCGTCGAGCTCAAGAGCCCCTACTTCGGCAGCCGCAGCCTGCGCTTTAACCGGCACCTAAACTGCATCGTTGGCCGACGAGAGTCCGGCAAGTCCGCGCTGTTTTCGCTGCTGCAAAAAGGTGCCTATGGCGGCACGGCGGTCGAGGGCGAGGTGCGGCTGTTTATCGACTATCGCGGCGAGGGCGGCTCGCAGCTCTACTGCTTCGAAGCGGACACCGCCGGCACGGTCTCGCTGGCCCGCGTCGTCGGCAGCGCTGAAAAGCAGGTGCTACAGCCGATCGACAGCGGCGCCCCCGAGTGGGAGCTCCTGCGGCCGCGCTTCTTCGACGAGACGCGCGCCAACCGCCTGATCGCCTCTCTCGACGACTTTCAGGCCTTTCTCAGCAAGTATCTCGGCGAGCCAAACAAGCTCAACGCCACGGCCGCCAACGCGCTGTTCAACCTGCCGGCCTTCCTGTCGTCGGAAGCCGCGCCGCTCATCCAGCTTGAGGCCAAGGGCGGGCGCTATCAGCTGAGCCTGAACCTGGCCTGGCGCAGCGGCAAGCCCGACCTCGTCGAGTTTGAGCGCCTGACCAGCAGCCTGCGGCGCATCGTGCTGCTGAGCGTGCTGATGGTGACTGGCAAGAGCGGTCCGCTGCTCATCGACGAGCCGGGCGATCAGTTCGACAACGAAGACATCGCCGCCTTCTTGGTGCCGCTGGTGCGCCAGTTCAAAGATCAGCGGCAGATGGTGTTTGCCACCAATAACGCCAACCTGGCGGTGAACGCCGATCCCGACAACTACATCGTCGTCGACAGCGATCGCGGCAAGCTGCGCGGGGTCCGATCCGGTTTTGCGCTCGACGATGCCGAGGCACGGAAGTCGCTGATCGCGCTCCTCGAAGGCAACCTGCGCGCCTTCCGCGGCCGCAGCCTGCGCTACCAGCTTCGCTAAGGCCCCCTCGCCTGCCCCCGATCCGCTTAGCCGAGCGCGTCGGCGATCCGCTCAGCGGCGCGCGTAGCCATCGCCATGATGGTCAGCTGCGGGTTTACTCCCAGCGGGCCCTGCACCGTGCTGCCATCGACGATGAACAGCTTCTTTACCTCGTGCAGCTGATGGTCCAGATCGACTACTGAGCTCCGCGGATCGCGCCCCATGCGGCAGGTGCCCAGCGGGTGATAGCTGATCAGCGCCAGATCTCCGGCGCTGAGCTTGGCCTTGGCAAAGCGATGCAGCTCACCGGGTTCGAGCTGCGGCATCGAGGTCACCGAGGGATAAAGCCGCTTCGCTCCAGCGGCTAGCAGGAGCTCGGCGCTGCGCACCATGCCGACGTGCAGGCGCTGCACATCCTGGCCGGTCAGGTTGCTCTGAATCAGATACTGCCCGGCGGCCTGCGCCCGCAGCACGCCCTTGGCTTCGTCGGCGATCAGCGGGCCGATGGTGGCGATGTGCTCGTGCTGATCCATGGCCGCCATCAGCGGTCGCCCGGCCAGAGCCAGCGCCATCGGCGAGGTATTGGGCGGCGACAAGGCGCTGATGATCAGGATGCCGTCGCGCAGAAAGTCCTCGACGAAGTAGCCCTGCGGCACCGAGCTACCCGGGGCGATGTCCTCGTCAAACAGGCCCGACATGCCGGCACTGGGGTGCACGCTCAGGTTGCGCCCAAGCTGACCGCTGCGCTTGCCCAGGCCCTGCTGCTGCAGGAACAGCGGCGTCGGCAGTGCCCCGCCGGACAGGACAACCGCGCGGGCGGAAAAGCGAATCTCTCGTCCGTCACGAGTCAGCGCCTGCAGGCCGGTGGCGCGGCCGTTTTCGATGCGCACGCGCTCGGCCCGCAGTCGCGTGAACAGCATCGCCGACCGCGACAGCGCCGCCGGGATGTACGAGATATTGGTGCTGCGCCGAGCATCAGTGCGGCAGCCATAGTCGCAGAAGCCCGAGGCCTGACAGCCGGGGGTGTTGCGAGCGATGCGGCGATAGCGCCAGCCGAGCTTGCCGCAGCCGCGCGCGAACACGCCGCCGATCGGTCCGAGGTAGCGCTCATCCGTCGGTGCGACCTCTAGGAACGACTCCACGCGCTCGAAGTAGGGCGCCATCGCCGAGGGCGTAAAGTCGTCGGTGCGCATGGTCTCGCACCAGCGATCCAGCACCCAGGGCGGTGTGCGAAAGCAGGTGCCGCCGTTGATCGCCGTCGAGCCACCAACCAGGCGCCCCATGAACACCGGGATCGGCGCGTTGCCGACGATCAGCCCAGCCCGATAGAAGCGGCGATAGGCGTCGATCGAGCGGCCATCGAAGGCATCGCGGCGGTAGTGATCGCCCTCTTCAACAAAGGCCACGGCGTAGCCGCGCTCGGCAAGCTCGCGCCCGACCACGGCGCCGCCGGCCCCGGTGCCGACCACGACCACGTCGCAGTCGATGGTCTCGCTGGGATCTAGCTCATCGCCAGGCTTGACCTGCTGCAGCCAGCGCGGCT
The DNA here is from genome assembly GCA_964628555.1 of uncultured Myxococcales bacterium. Classification (GTDB taxonomy): domain Bacteria; phylum Myxococcota_A; class Polyangia; order Palsa-1104; family JAEUJZ01; genus JAEUJZ01. The sequence goes on from CAZVMD010000089.1 coordinate 17,031, forward strand.
GCTCGATATCGCGCACCACATCGAAGCGGCCACCCAGGCGATCATTTACGTTGGGCCGATCGAAGTGGACCATCTTGTAGGCAAGGAGCAGCAGCGAATAGGGACCGCGCAGCACCGGATGCTTGGCCCAGCGGACCAGCATGTCCTGCTGCTCGCGCGAAGACAGCGCGTAAAACGGCCGCCCCGTCGAAGCGATGGCCGCCGCCGACAGCGCGCGCTGCGCCTTGCGAAAGAAGGCCAGCATGGTCGGCGAGACGGTCGCCAGCAGCTCTTCGGTGCGGGCGACGGTCTGCTCATCGCCGGGCGGCACTCGCTCGCCACCGGGCAGCATGGCCTCCACCAGCGCCAGGGCCGCGCGCTTCTCGGCAAAGCTAGGAGTGGGAGCGAAGGTAGACACGGAGTTGGTCGCTTCCATCATGGGCAGTCTTTGGGGTCTTAGCTGCGCCGTTCCTCGGACGACGCGTGGGACGCAGCGCGCGCCCCCCGGACCCGCACGAAGGCGGGATAGACGACGAGGACGATGGTCACAGCGGTGATCTCGCCAAGCACCGCGGCCTGGCCAAAGCTGCGCAGCGCGCCCGAGCTAGCCAGAAGCAGCGTGAAGTAGCCAAAGATGGTGGTCAGCGAGCAGAGCAGGATCGCGCCGCCCATGCGCGCCGTCGCCTCACGGGCATCGACACGCAGCGAGTCGGTGGCGCCGAGCAGGTTGACGATGTAGTCCGCGCCGACGCCAATGGTGATCGGCAGCGCCGCGAAGTTGAGCATGTTCAGCCGCACGCCAAACGTCATCATCATGAGCTGAGATGCCACCGCCACAGCGGTCACCGTCAGCACGACCACGGGAATGCGCAGCGGGCGGCGGAAAAAGATCGGCACTAGGGCCAGCCCGACCAGCAAGCAGACCATGCCGATCAGGCGCAGCGCGTCCTTCTGCAGCACGCGCATGATCTCGGCCAGCACCAAGAAGGCGCCGCCCACCACCGACCCTTCCGGCAGCGGCGTCGAGTACACCCGCGAGGCAAAGGCGACGATGTTGCGCGCGTCGTCAAAGTCGATGGCCAGCGACGGGAAGACCAGCGTCGTATGCTCGGTGCTGCCCGACTTTTCGGTGTACAGGCTGCGCAGCCCCTCGGGCACGCTGGCGACGGTGATCGGCGGCACACCGCCAGCCGGCACCCACTCATCAAGGAAGCGCCGCGCATCCTCGGGGATCTTCTCGCTGGGCAGGCTATCGACGCGCTTACGCAGGGCCTGAAGCTTGTCGATGCGATCGCGCTGATCGTCGGCGGCTGGGACATAGCGCGTGATGGTCTCGACACGCTCGGCCCACGGCGGGCTGCCACTGGCCAGGGCCTGCGACAGCGCAGTGCTGGTGCGATCGCGATCGGCGGCGCTGCGCGACACGGCAACCACCGGCGTGATCCAGGTGCCAAAGATGTTGGCCACCGTGCGATCCCAGGATGCCGAGCCGCTCTTGACCGACTCGGTGTTGCGGATGTTGCGCAGATCGGTGTCCCAGTAGCCGTCGCGCATGGCGCGTCGCAGGCCCAGCGAGCCGATGACGACAAACGTAAGGACCAGCGCCACCGCCACCAAGCGAGCCAGCCGCAGCTGGGCAAACCAGCCGCGCACCGCTGACTGCACCGCCGTGCTATCGACTTCGCGCCGCGGAGGATTGAACAGCGCGATGCCGAGCGGCGTCGTCAGGTAGCTCAGCGCGGCGATCACCAGCATGCCGAAGCCGCCGGTCGAGCCGAACTGCGAGAAGCCCTTAAAGTCGGTGAAGGTCAGGCCCAGATAGGCCGCCGCTGCCGTCGCTGCCGCGCCACTGATCCCCGGCAGGCTATCGCGGGCCGCGGCGTACAGCGCCTCAGCACGCGACAGGCTCGGCGACTGCGAGCGGTAGTAGGCCATCAGCACCAGCGGATAGTTGATGCCATTGCCGACGATGATCGAGCCGAGGAAGGCCGAGTTCGAGTTGAGTGTGCTGCCCGCCAAGCGAGCGATGGCGAAGGTGGCGATGACGCCGGGGCCGAGCGCAAACAGGATGGTCAGCACGGCGCGCGCCGAGCGGTAATAAAACGCGATCAAAAGACCGCACAGCACGCTGACCAGCACCGAGGACAGCCCGACGTCGGCTAGGATCGCCGCGTGCTCTTCGAGCAGGTTCGCCACCTCACCGCTGTAGTGGACCGCGAGCTGCGGCGAGAACTGCGGCCGCAGGCTCGCCACTTCTTCTTTCACCAGCGCCATCAGCTGATTGGCGGGCCCGACCTCAGTGTCGGCGGCCAAGAGCGTGACGCGCAGCAGGATCGTCGTGCCATCGGCGGTCGACAAGAAGCCATCGGGGAAGCGATCGATCTGCTTGGACTCGCGCTCGGCCTCATCGCGCAGGCGGCGCAGGCGGGCCTCGGCCGTGTCTTCTTCGTCGAGCGTCACCAGCATCGGGTTGGCTTCGCTCTTGGCCTGGTCGAGCGCCTCGTTGGCCTCGCGGATGACGCGATCGAAGCGCTCGCGCGGGACCAAAAGCGGCGCATTCTTGCGCGCCCAGTCACGCTCGGCGACGACGCTGTCCTGCACCGAGCGGACAAAGTCGAGCCGACGGGCCCGCAGCTTTGCAGCCAGCGTGCGGACGAAGCGCTGGTTCTGCGCCTTGTCGGGCGAGCGCACCAGGATTATCAGGCCAGCGTTGCCGCCACCGAAGCGGGCCTGCAGCTCTTTGACCGCGCGCACCGGCGGCGACTCATCGGGTAGCAGATCCTGCATGCCGGCGCGGACATTGAGGAAATACAGCGCACACAGATACAGGGCCGGCAAGAGCAGCAGCGTAAGCAGCAGCGTGGTGCGACGCGGCGCCGCTTCGATGCGGCCGATGAGCGCGGCGTACAGCGACGAAAAGGACTCAAGCAGACGACTCATCTAGTTACCTCGTGCACCCGGGTATGCGAGCAGCAGCCGACCCGCTGGGCACCAATAAAGCGGACTCACGCTCCTTCGCGAGCGACGATAAGAGCGCGCAGCGCCTGGTGAATGAGGCCGTTGCTGGCCAGGATATGCGGGTGCGAGGGCAGGTGCGGCTCGCCGGTAAACGACGTCACCGTCCCGCCGGCTTCGGAAACCAAGAGCGCTCCGGCAGCGGTGTCCCAGCTGGCTAGGCCGGGCTCGAAATAGGCATCGAGACGGCCGCGGGCCACATCGGCCAGATCGAGAGCCGCACAGCCCTGCGAGCGTACCGCCTGCGCACTCTCGAAGACGCGCAGCAGGCGGGCAAGCTGCTCGGGCTCGACGCGACGCTGTGAAGCGGCATAGGTCAGCGCACTGCCGACCATGCTGGCGCCAAGCGCGGCCTGGCGCGAGACCTGGATCGGGCTCTGCTGACCGCCGCTGCGCAGCTGGGCGCCGTGACCCCGCTGGGCAAAGAACAGCTCATCGAAGAACGGCGCGTAGACGACACCGAACTCGGTGATGCCGTCGATGCGCACAGCGATCGAGACGCCGCAGCGCGGACTGCCGTGCGCGTAGTTCTTGGTGCCATCGAGCGGATCGATCACCCACTGCACAGACGCACCGCTGCCGCGACTTGAGCCTTCTTCGGCAACGATGCCGTGCTCGGGAAAGCGCGCGCTGATGGCACTGACCAGGGCATCTTCACAGGCGGTGTCGACCGCGGTGACGATGTCAGCCGCGCCCTTCTGCATAACCTGCACGCCATCGCGCCGGGCCCGCCGCTGCAGCTCACCGGCCTGCTGGGCCAGCTCGATCGCTAGCTGCAAGATCGCTGCGCTCATGGTCTCCCCGTCGCTGGCGCGCCGGCTGTCCCGGTCGGAGCAGGCGGTGCAGGAGCCTCTGGCTCCGGAATGATGAAGGCCACAGCCGCACCGAGCAGGGCGCCGCCGATCTGTGCCCCGTGCAAGCAGGTGGTCATGGCCAGCGCCTGCGCAGCGGCTAGGCCGACGTGACTGCCGGCCATGGTCAGCATGGCATCGGTCGCGCCAAGCTGAGCCGGCAGCATATCGCCAAGCGCGGAGCCAACGAGCAGCAGGCCATAGGTGGCCAGCGTGCCGATGCCCCCCATCGCCTGCCCACCGGCGTAGAGCAGCAGGGCGACCTGGGTCAGCTGACAGAGACGGGCGCAGGACTCGAAGAACGCCGCCGTGCCCAGCACCCGACTCGACTTCAGGAAGGCTTCATCGAAGGCCGGTCCATGCCCCTGGGCCATGGCCATGCGCGCGCCCAGCCAGCGGCCGAGGCGAGCCCGCCCGAGCAGGAAGACCGAGCCGCCCATGCCGATCATGCCGACCGAGAACAGCGCCACGGCCAGCGTCGGCCAGGTCATGCCACAGCGCAGCGCCACTCCCGCCAGCGACAGCGCGGCGATCACCGCGTTGCCGATCAGCACCGCCGCCTGACAGCCCACCGCACCAGCCGCCGAGACCGGTCCGGTGACATAGCGAGCCAGCCGGACCGCTTTCCAGGTCTCGGTCATCAGGCGGCCAGCCGGCAGCACAACGGCGAATGTGTTGCCCAGATAGACGGCGCGCCAGAACGGCCGACTTGGGGCATCAGCCCCAGCAGCCCGATACAGCGAGCGCAGAGCCAGCGCGTTAAACGCGATGATCGCAAGCTCCAGCAGCATCAGCAGAGGCAGCCAAGCCGCCACCCGCAGCAGCGCCTGCCCCATCGGACCGATGCCGGCATAACGCACGACAGCGACGAACAGAGACAGGCTGACCAGCACTGCCAGCCCGCGCAGAATCGCCGCTCTCATGGCCGGATCGCTCCCAGATTCCTGCTGGCGCCGAGCCTAGGCAGCGGCCGAAGCGCGCTCGACCAGAGCCGGCAGCGCGCGCCAGACGCGGGCAAACGCTTCGGCGTAGGCGTCAATGAGCCAGGTTGGCTGGGGGAAGATCGGACAGCTCTGCGAGAACAGAACCAGCGACGAGTCGAGCAGGGCCACGGTCTGCGGAAAGTCCTTCAGATCGTAGTGCACCGTGCCCTCGCGATCCCAGACCGACCATGGCACACCCTGGCCGAAGCCGGTCTTGTCGCGAAACAGCGTCTGCCCCGGCACCGGCTGCGACTGCCACAGCACGACCTCTAGCCCCTCGGCGCGCAGCGCTTCGAGCAGCAGCGCCCGCACCTGCTTGGGGGGCGCGCTGACGCCGATCGCCGTCGCATCAAAGCGCACGCGGTACTTGTGTACGGTGCCGCTGCGATCGGAAAACTCGGCTGGCGGCGTGATGCCGGGCAGCGTCGCCAGGGCCGCCGAGAGCCGCGCCGCGTTTCGCCGCGCCTGCTCGTTGGTGGCTTCCAGCTTGCGTAGCTGCGAGCGGGCCAGGGCCGCCGACAGCTCGTTGGTGCGATACATCCAGCCGACGTGCACGCTGTCGTAGGCCCGCTTGGCATCGAGCGGACGCAGCGGATCCCAAGGCGCGTCCTCCATCTGCCGCACGTTCTCACCGAACATGCGCAGGCTGTTGGCGCGATCGAGCATCGCGGTGTCGGATGTCACAAAGATGCCGCCTTCGCCGCAGGGCAGGTTCTTCGACGACTGCAGGCTGAAGGCCGCCGCATCGCCGATCGCTCCGGCTCGCCGACCACGGTACATGGCCCCGTGCGCCTGGCAGGCATCCTCGACAACCGGAATGCCGTGCTTGCGACCAATGGCCATCACCTCATCCAGCTCACAGGGCAGGCCGTGGATGTGCACCGGCAACAGCGCCCGCGTCTTTTTGGTGATGGCGCGCTCGATGAGCGCCGGATCGATGCCGCAGGCTCGCGGCTCGATATCGACGAACACCGGCAGGGCCTGCTGATGCAGCACGGCCTGCGCGGTGGCGACAAACGAATAGGCTGAGGTGATGACCTCGTCGCCCGGCCCAACCCCGACCGCGGCCAGCGCCATGTGCAGCGCGGCCGTGCCGCTGTTGGTGGCCAGCGCGTGGCGGGTGCCGATAAAGTCGGCGAACTCGCGCTCCAGCGCCCGGACCTCGGGGGCAAACGGCCCCGACAGCACAGCGCGGTCCAGCACCCCCAGCACGGCACTGCGATCGCTCTCATCGAGGACCGGCCAGCGCACATGCTGCGCGTTGTCCACGGCCGGCGGCCGGCCAAAGAGCGCAAGTTCGCTTTTCATCGCCCTAGGCTCCGGCTAGGCGGCGGCGCCGCGCAGACGCGGACCGACCTTGTCGACCCAGTTACGCAGGATCGTGTGCTGCTCGAACAGGTCGTGTACCAGCGGCTTGCCCGCGACCTTGTACGGCGACTTGAAGAACAGCGACAGCTGATACTGCACGCCGCGCTCGCCAACCCGCTGCGCCACATCCAGGAGGCGCGCCAGGTCGATGACCAGCGGAGCCGCCAGGATCGAGTCCTTGCACAGGAAGTTGACCTTGATCTGCATCGGCGCGCCGACAAAGCCCAGCACGTCGATGTTGTCCCAGGCTTCCTTGTCATCGCCGCGCGGACGGTAGTAGTGGATGTGGACCTGATGATCCGGCACTTCGTAGCCGAGGATCGAGTCAAGCACGCCGATCTTGCTCGTGACCTTGGTCTTGTTCGAGCCGGGGTCGTGCAGGATGCGGCCGTCGTTGTTGCCGAGGATGTTGGTCGAGTACCAGCCGTCGACCTTGAGCTGACGAACGCGGAAGGCCGGCGCCAGCACGGTCTTGAGCAGCGTCTGACCGGTCTTGCCGTCTTCGCCAGCGATCGGCACACCGCGTTCCTCCGACAGCTTCTCCAGCGCCGGCACGTTCGAGCGGCTCGGCGTGAAGTTGGCGTACGGGATGCTCATCTTGATCGCCAGATACAGGTACTTCATCGCCGGGCTGATGCGCTTGTCGTTGGCATCCAGGCCCGCCTCGAAGGCCGGCATCGTGCGATGCACGTCTTCGGGCTCGATGTAGCGCTCGGTCGAGCACAGGTTGACCATCACCACGCGGTCCAGACCCTGCGCCTTCTTCCAGCTCTCGACCTGCTCGCGCATGATGCGCAGCTCATCGCGGAACGAGGCGGCCGGCACGATGTTCTTGCCGTTGTCGCCGGGGATGAAGGCATCCGAGGTGACGCCAGGCCAGGGACGGTAGGCGCGCAGCTCCTTTTCGACCCCCATCAGCTGATCTTTGGGCAGCACGCCGTGACCCACGGCCGCGTCGTACAAGTCGACGTTCCGCAGATCCCAGCCCGCAAACACCAGATCCTCGCAGGCGACCACTCCCGCCGCCTTGCCGAGATCGGTCTCGGTGATCATGCCCAGGCGGGGAGCTCCCTTCTTCATGAGCTCCATACCCGCGACAACCGTCGACGCGACTGCGCCGGCAGAACCAATCAGCAACACTCCGAGCCTACTACCCATTCCTAGTCTCCTAATGATGAGCTACGGCGACGTTGCTACGGACCCCAGCCCGCGCAGGACGTCACGTTTGGCATCGTCGACGATGTGAGGGAACTTCTGCTGCGGCCCACTTCTGCCGATGCGCTCGACGAACTTCCGCATCGCGCCAGCCGGCAGCATCACCACCTGTGGGGCAAAGATCGCGACGTCGCTTGCGCGGTGCTCGCGATACACACGGTTCTGACGACACAGCTCGGCATCGAAGGCCTGCGCGAACTGCGCAAGCTCGGCCGGGGCTGCATCGAACTCGACAAACAGCTGATAGCGCCCCTTGGCCGTACCGCGGATGCCGACCTCGGCACCGCAGCAAAACTCGACGGCGCTAGCGCTCGTGTCTTTTAGCGCCTGGCTGACCGCTCGCTCGATCTCCAGGCTGGTCACCAGCTCCTGCGTCAGCGAGAGCACGCCGCTGGCCCGCCCGGTGAACTCGATGCGGTGCGGGTAGACGCTGGTGAAGCGGATGAAGTC
>CAZVMD010000090.1:0-6022 GCA_964628555.1 uncultured Myxococcales bacterium
GCGGGCTTGCGGCCAGGCTGCAGGTGTCGGGCTCGACCGGCACACCCGGCGGTGCATCGAGGCGGAACAGGCCCGGCTCGATGCTGGGATTCCACTCGCGCTCGCGCCAGCGCAGGCGGACATCGCTCTTGCGCGGCGGATCTTCCAGATAGGTCACACTCGGCAGGCGCAGGCTGCCGGGGTCGCGGCCGGCCGGCGGGGTCGCAGCCGGCGGGGTCGCGGTGGCCGGTGCTGGGCTAGCCTCATCGCCGGACAGCTTCTGCCAGGCATAGCCCTCATGGCGCAGGCGAAAGACCACTGCGCCGCGCGGATCGCGTCCCTCGGCCTCGACGACGTCCCACATCCGGCTCGCGGCCGGCGAGCCCGGCGCGCTCGGCACGAGCTGAAAATAGATCACTTCACTGACGCCACGCTCGTCGCGCAGGGTCAGCACATCGCGGCCGCCCTGCCGCGGATCCCAAGACACCTCGCGCGCTGTGGGCTGTGCCAGGATCGGCGTCCCGCCCATCAGCACCTCGACGAGCTGACTGGGATGAAAGCTCAGGCCGAGGATCCGCGACATGTTGCAGGGGTTGACCTGGCCGCGCAGGAAGCGGTTCTCGCGCACGTCGAGCAGGTGAAACTCTTGGCCATCGGTGGCGACGGTCAACAGCGGTCCGGTGAGCGAGTTCTCCCCCGCCAGGCGCAGCCGCTGTGGCCGCTCGACGAGGAGCGCGAGATCGATCTTGATGCGCTGGCCACGGTCCATGTAGTCGGCCTTGGCCCGGGCTCGCAGCGAGCGCAGCGCGTCGCGTCCCTGCGTCAGCTGCGCCGAGAGCTCCGCCACGCTTGGCGCCGCGTAGGGCCGCACCTGCACCGCCGCCGGCGGACAGCCAGCGACCCCCAGCAAGCCGAGGAGTAGCCCGCCGCGCAGGCCCGATGCGACAACGACAGCGAAGGAAAGTGAGGAGCGCACTAGCGGCCAATCTATCACAGGCCCTGGGGCCTCAGCCCAGCGACGCCAGCCGACGGCGCTTCGCAGCGGCGCTTGAGGACCGCCAGGATGCTGTTCTGAATGTCGCGCATCAGGCTGTCGCCGAGGAAGCCGGCGTAGCCGTTAAAGTGCGTGTTAAGGCGGAAGCGGCTCCACAGGTGCAGCGTCTGCGTGCCCGGACGCGGGCCAGGCGTGATCTCATACGTCCCCTGCAGCACATCAAAGTACTGGCCGCCGACCACGACGTGCGGGTCGAGGCGCGTCATGTGCGCGTCGGCCTGGATGCGGAACGACAGCAGGCGCTGCGGCTGCCACTCGGTGACCGTCTCGATGAACAGCAGGCCTTTTTCAAAGCTGGCCTGGCGCACGCCGCCGACTCCTTCGTGGGACAGCGTGGCCTCGATCGGCTTGGGGAAGCCGAGCTTGTAGAACAGGCCGTGGTTCTCGCTCGGCTCGATGCGGCGGACGCGAATGATCTCCGACCACACGACCTCGACCGGGGCGGCGATCTCGATCTGGGTGTGGACGCGGTGAATCGCCTCCGGCGGCAGCAGGTTCGACTCGACGAAGCCGCTGGACAGCGGTGTCAGCAGCACCAGGCACAGCAGGGTCAGGCCATTTTTCAGGGCCGCGGGGCTGCGCGCTCCGCGGTCGCGGCCATGGTGACGATCGAGGAAGCTCAGCACCAGCTTGGCCAGCAGGCCGCCAACGCTCGACATGATCATAAAGACCGGCGTGGCGAACATCAGGCAGAACGCGCCCTCCCAGCCGACGACGAACGACAACAGCAGGCAGGGCCCGACGGCACTCCAGGGTCCCAGCAGGGCGTAGCGGAACGACAGCGGTCGCTCGCGCTCTTTCCAGCCGACGTAGAAGACGACCAGAAAGCCAATCGCCACCGGCAGAAGGAAGATCATGCCGACCGACATCAGCTCGAGGTAGCGCTTCAGGCTGCCGCTGCGAAACAACAGCTGCAGCATGACGCCGTAGACGATGCCCCAGATCGCACCGGCGAGAAGCGGCACCCAGCGCGTGCTCTGGGGACGGGGGGAAGGCGGCTCGGCCGACGGACGCTGCGCCGCGCCCAGATCGGGCAGCGGGGCAAAGCTCGGAGCAGCCGGTGGGCCACTGCCAGGCGGAGGGGAGGTCGAGGCGGGAGACGAGGGCTCTTCGCTCATCGTCCCAGTAGAGGAGAAAGCCGAGCCGGAAGCAAGGGTGGGGAGAGGCGGTGGAGCGCCCCCAGCGCCGCTAGCGCGCGGCTTTGACGTAGCCGATGTACTTGTTCCAGTCCCAGCCCGGGCCGGGATCGGTGTGCGTGTTGGGCGGCGGGACCTCGGCGTGGCCGATGATGTACTTGCGATCGACGGCAATGCCGTAGCGCTTGCTGATCGCCGCCGTAAGCTGGGCTGATCGGCGATACATCACGTCGGTGTACCAGCGGCTGGGGGCTGACAGGAAGCCCTCGTGCTCGATGCCGACCGACTCTTTGTTATAGGTCCAGTTGCCGGCGTGATAGGCGGTGTCTTGCTCGCGCACCATCTGCGTGATCTCGCCATCGCTGGAGCGAATGCAGTAGTGGGCCGAGACGTTCGAGGCGGGATTCTTAAACCACGAGATCGCGCCGGCGTAGTAGCCCTCCATGTCGTGGATGACGACGCGCTTGATGCTGGAGCCGTCGCGCCCGCCCATGTAGTTGCCGCTGTTGGCCGCGTCCCACTTGATGCCGCTCGGGTACGCGCCGCCGCCGCCGCCGCCGCCGCTAGCCGGCCGCAGATAGCTCATATGCGACCAGCCTTCCTTCCCGGCGTAGCGGACCTTGTAAAACGAGCTCGAAGGGCCGGCCAGGACATCGACCACGTCGCCTTCGGGAATGGTCAGAAGGACGCTATAGCCGGTCCCCGGGCCAGTGCGCAGGTTCACGCCGACACCGCCGGTGTTATAGACCTCGGCCTTGCCGCCGATCGGCAGCGTGTCGGCAATGCCGATGCCAGCCGATTCTGACTCGTCCAGATCATCGGGCGAGGCGATCTGCGCGCCGCCGCAGCCGGCTTGTAGCAGGGGGCCACTGAGGCAGAGCGTGAGCAGCAGGGAGGAGGCAGACGAAAACAGACGGAGCGAGGAGGTGGGCTTCATGGCTCGGAAGATTGAGCAAGCCGGGTGCCAATCCTGACCGCCCAGCTCAGCCTCGGAGCCGCTGCGCTCCGTCGCGCGCCACCTGGGAGGGTTGGCCCCAGCCTGCTGTCTGACCCCATCAAGCAGAGCAGGCGCCCGGCCGCGGCGGAGGGCCGATCGGCCCCGTGCTCAGCGATCGCCAGACCTCGTTCGCCAGCGCGTCTATGACCGAATAAGCGTTGAGTTTGGACTAGTTAGAGCATTTATTTTCTACTTCTACGATAAGGATTGGTGGGCTTGCCTACGCCACAGGAGAGACTCTCCTATATGCCGTAACTATTGGAAAATTCAGCATTTGCCAACAATCGGTAATTTTGTCGGTTATGACATTGTCATAAACCAGCCAAATCGCGATGATTAACGACGTATCGCATGCCTGCCAGCAAGCAATTCGCGCAGTTCATCGCCTTGATGGAGCTTGTCGAGACCCTGGCGGGCCGGCAGACGACAGAGTCGCTGAGCCTGCGCACCCCGACCGGCGAACCCCTCGGTCGCCTGACGGTCGAGTCTGGCCAGATCCGTTTCGGCGTGGAACATCGCGGCCGCGTCTTTATGGACGAAGTATTTATGCGCGAGCAGCCGCGGCTCAGCGTCATCCTGCGCAAGATCCTCGATCGCCACTCGTTAGCCCGCATGGAGCGCGATCTAACGTGGGATATCTCGGCGATTGGCCGTGTCTCGCTGTGCGAGCTGACGGCGCGGGCACTGCGCAAGGTGGCTGCCGACTGCGTGCTGCCCTCCTCGGCCCTGCGGCCCCCCGACACAGGGCTGCCACAGCTGCGCCTGCTTAACGTCAACTTCACGCCGCTGGAGCTGGCCCTGGCAGCCGGCCTATGGGGTGCCATCCGGCACGAAGATCCGGCGGCGCAGATGTACTGGTCACCGCCGGTGAACACCAGCGAGCGCTGGCTCTTTGAGTGGCAGCCCAACGATCCCGGCTTCGCTTGGCCGATCCTCACCGATAACCTGGCCCTGCGCCGGGTCGCCGACGTGCGGATGTTCGGCTCACTGGCCCATCTGCTGTCGGCCCAGAGCCTGACCCGGCGGCTGCGCAGCGATCGCGGCGCTACCAACGCCTCGCTGACCTTATTTGATGAAGGGATCTGCTACGTCGCCAGTAGCTCGCGCTATCTGACTCTCCTGGTCTACGACCGGGTACACATCGCGCGGGTCCTGACCAGCTTCGAAGAGTTCATCGAGAGCGACAGCACCCGGCGCCCGGACGCCAGTGGCTCGGTGCTGTTGGCCGGCAAGGTGGCCCTGGCTGCGGGGCAGCATGTCGCCACCGCGATGGCCGGGCTGCGCTTGTCCTCGCCAAGCAGCAGCGCTGCCGAAGCCCCGCCTGCGCCAAGCAGCAGCGAGCCTGTCAAGGCCCGGCCTCTGCGCCCCTCGGTCCCGCCGCGTGCCCCGCAGGCTGCACCGCCACCAACCCCGGCCCGGCCCGCTCCGAGTCCGGCTGCTGCCCCGCCGGTGGTCGTGACCAGCCGAGCTCCGAGCCAGCCGTCGTCCTATTCCGCGGGCAGCGCGCCGGCCAGCGCTCCGCCCCTCGTCGGTGCGCCAGCCAGCCCGCCGGCCGGCCCAGTGATCGCGCCGGGCTCGTCCGCGCCCCCATCCCTGCCGTTCGACACGGTTGAGCTGCGCTTCGACCAGCTGGGCATCAGCCTCGATCCACCATCGCCGCCGCCAACCGTCGCCGCCGTCGCATCGCCCGCCGCACCGCCTTCGCTCAGGCCAGCGCCGGCCAAGCCGAGCCCAGCCCCGGCAGTGGCGACCTACGATGTGCCCCGGGAGGCCAGCCAGGACTGGCTGCTCGCAGCGGCCGAGCTAATCGACTCGACGACCTGGCATGCGCCCAGCTCCTCCCCGGTCAGTGTGGCGCCCTCGTCGCTGAGCCTGCGCGCGCCACCGAGCAGCACCAGCGCTCTCCGACCGGAGCCAGCCGCCGCCGCGCAGCTCGACAGCCAGCTGGGCAGCGCCGCCAAGACGCCCCCGCAGGCCCCACCTCGGCCCTCTGAGATCACCGGTCCAGAGCCACTTGGCAGCCCGCTCCCGCCCGCCCTGCAGGCGCCTCTGCGAGCCAGTGATGCCGCATCCCAGCATACGCCGGCCGCTGAGGAGGCGAAGGAGCCTATCGCGCCGGCCAGCCTATCCCCCCTAGCCGCAGTGGAAGAAGGCGCACCGCCGCAGCCCGGAAGCGCCGTCGGCCCGGTGGGGGGCGACACATCCGCCTCAGCAGAGACGCCGCTGCCGCCGGCTGCGCGAACCTCGCCACCGATCAGTGCGCCGCTGTCCGCGACGACCGATCCCGGTGTCAGCGACCGTCCAGGCACGGCTGGCCCGACTGTGTTCGTGCTCGGCAGCAGTGACGCCGCCGGCTCGCTGGCCGACCGCCCAGCGCCCCCAGACGCTCCGTCGAGCCCAGTCATCGCGGGCCCCAGCGCCGAGGCCCAAGGGGCGGCACTGCGCGCTCCCCCATCGGCCATCACTCCGATCGCCGAGCCAGCCAACGCAGCCCCCCTGCTGGCCAGCAGCCCTCCGCCAGCGCTTGGTGGCCAGCCGCTCGCTGCCGCCGAGCCCGCTGCCCCCGAGGCCGATGAGCCGGCGCGGCGCTCGGCTCTGCTGCGCTTCGATCCGCGCGTTGCGGCAGTCGTCGATATGGGCTTTCCGGATCTGGCGGTCCTGGCCACGCTGCCGCCCCCCGATCCACCGCTGGAGTCACAGCTACGTGCCGAGCCTGCCGAGCCTGCCGAGCCCACCGGGTCTGCCAAGTCTGCCGAGCCCGCTGAGCCCGCCGAGCCCGCTGAGCCCGCCGAGCCTGCCGAGCCCGCTGAGCCTGCCGAGCTTGCCGCGCTTGCTGAGGCCACCGAGCCTGCTGAG
>CAZVMD010000090.1:6122-24840 GCA_964628555.1 uncultured Myxococcales bacterium
GCCCGCTGAGCCTGCCGAGCTTGCCGCGCTTGCTGAGGCCACCGAGCCTGCTGAGCGGCCGGCCTTAGGCCGCAACCGACCTATCGCTCAGGTGACGGAGCTGAGCGCCGACGATCTCGAGACCGAGGCGGCCCTGGAGCGCTTGCGCTACGAGCCCCGCCCGGACCCAGCGTCCGACCTGGCTGAGGACCCCTCTGAGCCGGCAGCGGACAGCGAGCCGCCAACCGAGCCTGGAGGCGCGGCTGCGGCCGAAGTGCCGCCGCTGCCCCCGCAGGGGGAGCCGGAACCCGAGCCGACCCTGCTGTCCGCCGATACCGAGCCGCCGCCTGCCCGCTGGGCAGCCGATGCCGAGCCGACCTTCGCACCGATCGAGCTCGCAGCGACGAGTCCAGCCACGCCGCTCCCGGACCGGCCTAGTGACGATACGTCTGATCTGCAGGTCGAGTACCTGCCGCCCTCGCACCACATCGAGGCTCCCGCTGCGGAAGCCGAGCCAGCCGCCGCAACGTCCGCCGAGACACCGGCCCCCCAGCTGACCCAGGCCGCCGCTCACAGCGAGCCGCCCCCAGCCAGCCCGGCCCTCGCCGCGGCGCTCTTGACCGCCCCCCCGCGAGACAGCGCTCCGGCCCTATTTTCCGTCGAGGCCCCGTCGCTATCAACACCGCTCCTCTGGCTGGAGGGATTTACCGCCCGCATTGACGGCCGCACCATCCTCAAGGATCTCACCTTCACGCTGGAGCGCCGCGGCGTCTACGCCGTTATGGGCCCGGGCGGGAGCGGCAAATCGACGCTGGCTAGCATTCTGGGCGGGCAGAATCGCATCTCGGGCGGCTGGTCTTTTTCCGGTCGCTGCGACTTCGAAGGACAGCCGCTGGGCAGCGGCCGACGGCCGACGACCATTCCGCAGGCCTTGCGTCGCACCAGCATGTCGCTGCACAGCTACCTGCGCTGTGACCTCGCCGATCCCGACGCGGTCAGCCTCGATCAGCTGCGGGCTGGGCTGGAGCGCGCGCGACTAGGCCGACTGGCCGCCGAGCTTGACACCGAGATCAGCCGCATCCTACCGCCGCTGAGCGAGAGCGAGTGGTGGCGGCTGGCCATCGCCCGGGCGCTGATGAGTCAGCCTGCGCTGCTGTGTATCGACGAGCCGACGGCCGGGCTCTCGGAGCGCGAAGCGGCCCCGATTATCGACGTGCTGAAGGCCGAGGGTCTGCACCGCACCGTGCTGTTCGTCACGCACAACCAGCAGCAGGCGCGGGTCATCAGCCACTACACGATGCTGATCGCAGGCGGCCGGCTGCAGGAGCTTGAATCGACTGAGCTGTTCTTCACCGGACCGAGCAGTCGCGCCGGCCAAGACTACGTGCGGACAGGTGGCTGCTACGTGCCCTCCCCGGATGCGCCGGAAGAACATCTGTCGGAAGAATTCCAGAGCGGTGGCGCTCCCGCCCCGACGGCGCCGACCCCGCCTGAGGCTCCGCCGGCCCCGCCCGCCCCGGCCGTCAAGAGCGAGCCCAGCCCGCCCCAGGAAGCGTCTCTGCCCGAAGAGAGCGCGACGCTGTGGAGCGAGACGCTGCATGGCCGCAAGCCAGCGCTGTCGCTGCGTCGCTATCGCCTGCGGGTCGGCACGCGCGAGATCCTGTCGGATATCAGCCTCGATCTCGCCGACCGCGGCCTCTATGTCCTGGCCATCCCCGACGGGGCCAGCAAGCGCATGCTGATTCGCGCGCTGTGCGGTCCGCGGCCAGCCAACTTCGCCATCTCGGGCCAGGCCCAGTATGGCGACGACACGATCAGCGATGACAGCTCGCCAGCGACGCCGCAGGCGGGCGCTCAGCTGCTGATGATGTCGGTTGCTGCCTACGTCGGCAGCGCCCTGGCCGAGCATGCCATGTCGC
The DNA here is from genome assembly GCA_964628555.1 of uncultured Myxococcales bacterium. Classification (GTDB taxonomy): domain Bacteria; phylum Myxococcota_A; class Polyangia; order Palsa-1104; family JAEUJZ01; genus JAEUJZ01. The sequence goes on from CAZVMD010000090.1 coordinate 8,021, forward strand.
GGCTGGAGCAGCGCGCCGTGACCCAGCGCCTGATTCAAGAGTCCGGCTTCCCCGAGCTCTTGGAGCGCCTGGATGTTGACATGACCAGCGTCGAGCCGGCCGAGCGGCGGGTGCTGGAGATCCTGCGCGCCACGGTCAAGAGCCCAGCGGTGCTGGTGCTAGAAGATCCGCTGGCCGGCCTGCCGCGTGGGCCGCGTGAGCGCGTGATCGCCGTGCTGCGCCACCAGGCCGAGCTACGCTGCCTGCTCCTGGTGTCGCAGGACGATGGCCTGGCCCGCGAGCTTGAGGTCCCGCACGGCTGGATCATCGCCGGTCACAGCACAACGCAGGCGCCGCCGCCGCCGCCACCGCCCGAGCCCGAGCCGGTGCTCGCACCGCCGCCGGTGGCCGTCCCGACCGTCAGCCCGCCGCGCGAGGTCCCGGTCACCAGTGCCGAGCCGCTCAGCGCGCCCGTCGTCGCTCCGCCTGAGCCGACCCGACTCTGGGGTCGCGGCCCGCGCGGCTTTCAGTGGCTGCGCACCGGCGCCCTGGCCGGCATGCCTGCCCCGGGCATGACCAACGATCTGGCCTACGACCTTGACCTCATCCGCGGCGCCGGCATCACCCACCTGGTGACCCTGACGCAGGAGACGCTGCCTGCCGAGGAGGTCAGCGCGCACGGCCTGACCAATATTCACTTCCCCATCGTCGATATGGATGTCCCCGGCGAGGAAGCCGCGGCCCGTCTATGCGGCCAAGTAGCGGATCTCCTGCAGGCCAGCAGGTCGGTCGGCTTCCACTGCAAGGCTGGCCTCGGCCGCACCGGCACCATGCTGGCCTGTCAGCTGATCTGGGAGGGCATCCCGGCGATTACCGCATTAACCCAGGTCAGGACCATCGAGCCGGCCTGGATTCAATCCGACAAACAAGTCGCTTTTCTCGGTCGTTTTGAAGACTGGTTGCGGCAAATGTGGCCGTTGGAGCAAGGCCAGCGCAAGAAACGATCCCATTCCACCCATGAGCACCCAAATCCACAGCAAGGTGCCGTACTGACCGCAAAGAAGGAGAAGACCCATGACATCACTTGAGCAGGCCCTTGGTAAATCAATCCGCGACATTCCTGAGTGCGTAGCCGCTGGCTATGTCGATATGACGACCGGCATGCTCCTTGCCGTAAAGACGGTCGATTCGCACCCGCGCGAGGTCCTCGACCTGGTCTCGGCTGCTACGGCTGATCTATTTCAGGGCTCTAACGTCGTCGCCATTGAGCGTATGTTCAAGAAGGCGCGCGGCCTGAAGGACGATGGACATCACTATTTCCAGGAGATGATCATCTTCTCGGATAACCTCTTGCACGTCTTTGTTCGCGGCAAGAAGAACAATGAACACGTTGTCGTCTTCGTCGCCCGCAAGAGCGCCAATATTGGCATGATGCTGGCCAAGGCCCGCCTCTCGCTGCCGGCCCTCGAATCGAACGTCTAGCGCGCGCCCAGAGCCAAAAGCCCCGCCGCCTCGTCCTTCCCTACATCCGAACCAGCAGCGCCAAGATCAGCCGACTCTCCGACGTGACACGGTCGGGCCGGAAGCCGGCGATCGCTGTATCGACATAGCCATCTGGCGCCGTAATCCCGCCCGGTCCGTTGAAATAGGGCACGCTGGCGCCGCGATAGACATACTCCAGGCGATAAGTCAGAAGCTGGTTCGGCAGCCAGTCAAAATTGCTCGAAAACTCCCACGCGGAAAACTCCAGCCCGGGGGCGATCTGGAATTTATCGTTCTCAGCTAAGCCAGGCGGATCGGGCGGCAGTAGGAGCAGATATCGCCCCGGGTTATTGATATAGCTGCCCCCCAGCGTCCACGCCAACACATCATGATAAAACCACATTCGATGAAACGCGACGACCGAGAAGTAATAGTTCTTGTCAATCGTCGCGGCGCCGCCATGCTCAAAGCCATAATTTAGAGTCAGGGCGGCGGCGGCCCGCGATAGGGTCGGCGATTCATGGCGATTTAGATAGCGCAGCTGCACTGTATTATCGGTATGAAAGCGAGCCCGCCCGGGATCGCCACGGGTCTCAAACCCAAAATAATCATTACTGACATAAGAAATCCACTCCCGCGGGCGATAGTTGACCTGGACGCCGCCACCTGGAGATTCACCATAATTGGCATACGACTGCCAGCCATTGACAACCCAGACTTCGATTTTCAACCTCTCGGTCGGGAATATCTGAATGCGTAACCCCTTGAGGTAATAGGGGGTATTGTCGGCGGTGTAGGTGCTCTGGTAGTTCCAATTTTCAAAATTTAGGAAGCTCGACATCCCGATGTAGGACATAAAGATTCCGACATCGATGTTTAGGCCATAAAGGACGTCGAAGTGATACCCGAAGTTCGCCTCGCGGATGTACTTCAGCACGTCGCTCAGACGGTACTGACCGCGCAGCACCGTTCCATCGCTGCCCTGGACCAGGTTGGCGCGCGAGCCGTACTGCAGGCTCAGGGTGGCGCGGACGTTTTCGTGGTGGAAGTCGGCACCGGCGCTGACCATCACCAGGTTTAGCTCGTTGTGGCGGCTGGTGACCGTGCTGCCGACGATGGTGTGATCGATGGGACGATTGAACGAAAACGTGTAGTTGGCGTCGAGGATCAGCCCGCCGGTCAGGTACGGACTGTCGAGCAGGGCGCGCGGCTGGCGGTTATTGCCGTTTTGCCAAGTGAAGTCGCCAAAGGCAAACGGCTCAGGCTTCGTCGGGGGCGCAGGGGCCGCGGGGGGCGCAGCCGGACTCGCCGCGCTGCTAGCGCTGGCCGAAGACAGGCGAGCCTCCAGGGCGGCGAGCCGATCCTTGAGCGCCTGTAGCTCCGCCGTCGGGCTCAGCATGGCGGGCAGCGATACCGGCTGGGCCAGGGCGCTGGCCAGGGGGCCAAAGAGCGACAACAAACCGGCAGCTAGCGGCCTCTTTAGTCCTTGCAGCATGGCGGCATCATACGTGCCGGCGGCCGCTTGCAGGACCGCAAGTTTTCAGCCCGTCAGCGACGAGAGCCCGCGCAAAAAATGCCGACAGTCGGGGGCCGCGGCAGGGCTTAGGAGCCGATGTAGATCGGCAAGCGGCGGCGACCAAAGTGGCCGCGCTCGGCGGCGAAGCGACCGGCAAGCGGGGTGCGACAGGCGGGACAGCGCCCGCTCGCATCAAGGTGGTAGTCGAGGATCTGATACCAGTCGCGAACGATAAGCGGCGTGTGGCAGGCGGCGCAGCGGGTGGTATCGCCTTCGACATCGTGGACGTTGCCGATGTAGACGTGCTTGAGCCCGGCCCGCAGCGCGATGTCGCGGGCCTGCCGCAGCGTGCTGTGCGGTGTCGCGGGCACATCGGTCATGCGGTAGTCGGGATGGAAGGCGGAAAAGTGCAGCGGCACCTCGGGCCCAAGCTCGCGGGCGACAAAGTCCGCCAGCCGTGCTAGCTCGTCCGGCGAGTCGTTGTGGCCGGGGATGAGCAGCGTCGTGATCTCGGTCCACACCGCGGTCTCGTGCACGAGGTAGCGCAGGGTGTCGAGCACCGGGGCCAGGTGAGAAGCAGTGATGTCGCGATAGAAGTCTTCGCTGAAGGCCTTGAGATCGACGTTGGCGGCGTCGATGTGGCGATAAAAATCGCGGCGCGGCGCGGCGTGCATGTAGCCCGCCGTGACGGCGACGGTCTTTAGGCCCTGGGCCTGACAGGCGATGGCGACATCGATGGCGTACTCGGCGAAGATCACCGGATCGTTGTAGGTAAAGGCCACGCTCCGGCAGCCCGAGCGCAGCGCGGCGGCGGCGATGGCCTCGGGGCTGGCCTGGTCGGCCAGGCGATCCATCTGGCGCGACTTCGAGATGTCCCAGTTCTGACAGAACTTGCAGGCCAGGTTGCAGCCGGCGGTGCCAAACGACAGCACCGACGAGCCGGGATAGAAATGATGCAGCGGCTTCTTTTCGATCGGATCGATGCAGAAGCCCGACGAGCGGCCATAGGTGGTGAGGATCATGTCCTCGCCCTGCCGCATGCGGACAAAGCACAGGCCGCGCTGGCCATCGCGCAGGGCACACTCGCGCGGACACAGGTCGCAGGCCATACGCCCGTCAGGGAGCAGGTGAAAATAGCGCGCCTTGTAGGGGCTCTCTGTGGGCTGGCTCATCGCGACCCTCGACGGCTCTCAGCTCGCCGGCGGCGAGGCTGGGGCGGCAGACTCGGCGATTTTTTCGACGCCATAGCGATACACCTCCAGCTCGCGCGGCCAGCTCAGGGGATCGAGGCCGGCCTTTAGGCGCAGCTCGCGCAGGAACTCGTGCCCGTCGGGAATCGACTCCCAGACCTGCGGCAGAAAGGTCGCCCGCCGGCCACCGCAGCGCAGCACGACGCCGTCGATTCCGGGACGCAGCGCGGCCAGGGCCGAGGCCTCGTCGTGGCAAGGCACGCGCTCCTGCGGCGACAGCAGCGACAGCTCGATCCGCAGACCGGCGACGCCAGCCAAAGACAGCCGCACGGCCCGCGGATCGCGCAGCGCCGCCGACACCGCGTTGTCGATCACGTCGTCGAGCAGGCTGCGGTGGGCGGCAAGCGAGCCAATGCAGCCATGCAGGACCGCGCCGCGATACAGCGTCACAAACACCGCGCCGGGGCGCAAAAAGATCGGATCGCCAGGAGGCGTCAGCTGCGGCCCACCTAAGGCCTGACAGATCGCCGCGCGCGCCAGCGCCAAGAGCGCAAGTCCCTGTTTTTCGTCGAGAAGTGGCATGAGGAGTCCTTAGTCAGCAGCGTTTTCGTACAGCGCGAAGGCGGCGTAGCCAACGACCTCGGCGCGGCCCCCGGCGGTATCGCCCGAGCTGCGCAGATCCAGAAGCTGCGCGTGCAGGCCGCGCTGACGCGCCAGCCGCAGCAGGCCATTGACCGCCGCGCAGCCACAGGCCCGCTCGCCATCGAGGGTGGTGTCGTAGGCCAGGATGCGCTCGGCGGTCTCGGCATCAACCCGCCGGGCCTGGGCATAGGGCAGGTAGTGCGACAGATCCGAGCTGATGACGATCAGGGTCTCGGGCCCGCCCCACAGCGCGGCGAGCACGGCGGCGACCTGCTCTGGTGCGGCGTCGCTGACCAGGAGCGGCACGATGCGCGGCTGCCCCAGCACCTCTTGCAGAAACGGGAGCTGCACTTCCAGGCTGTGCTCGGGCTGGTGGGCGCGACGACTCTCGTGCAGCAAGTCTGACGCGGCGCGCTGCTGGAAGGCCTCATCGACGGTCAAGCAGCCGAGCGGGGTCTGAAACTGGCTGGCGCCCGAGCTGGCGACGGCCGGGACATACACGCGATGCGCCGGACCCAGCAGCACGACGCGCTCGATGCTTCCGCGCAGCGGCAGCAGGCGGCGATAGGCCTGGGCAGCGATCGGTCCCGAATAGACATAGCCAGCGTGCGGCACGATCAGCGCTTTGAGGCGGCCGGGCTCAGGCTCGGTCACAGTCGGCGGCGCCGACAGGAGCGCGCTGAGCTGCGCTCGCAGCGACTCGGCGCTCTGGGGATAGAACATGCCGGCGACCGCCGGCGGGCGGACGAAGCCTTGGCTCATAGGTTGAGCGTGGTGGTAGGGAGCGCCAGACGCAAGAGGGGGTCGTAAAATAGAAGGCTCACAGGGCAGTCGGGGACAAGCCGACCTCGTCACGCAGGGAGGATGTACAGGATGTGCGACACCGCGGTCATCGTTACGCCTTCGGCGGTCTTCTTTGCCAAGAACTCGGACCGCGACGCCAACGAGGCGCAGCACCTCGACTGGCAGCCGGCCCGTGAGCATCCCGTCGGAGCCATGCTGCGCTGCAGCGAGCTTGCCATCCCGCAGGTGCGACGCACGCACGCCGTCCTGCTGTCGCGTCCCTACTGGTGCTGGGGGGCCGAGATCGCCACCAACGAGCACGGGGTCACGATCGGCAATGAGGCCGTGTTCACCAAGACCGCGGTGCCCAAGCAGGGCCTAAGCGGCATGGATCTGGTCCGCCTGGCCGTCGAGCGCAGCAGCTCTGCGGCCGAAGCGGTGGCGGTGCTGCGGGGTCTTTTGCAGAGCTATCCGCAGGGGGGAAGCTGTGGCTACGAAGACCGCGGCTTTCGCTACTTCAGCAGCTTCCTGATTGCCGATCGCACGACCGCCTATGTACTGGAGACCTGCGGCCGCGAGGTCGCCGTGCTGCAGGTTCCGGTCGGCAGCAGCTATGCCATCTCGAATGGGCTGTCGCTGCCGGAGCTCGCCGCGCGCCACAGCCAGCCGCTTTATACCTGGGCCAGTCGCTGTCAGCTGCGACGACAAAAGACGCTGTCGCACCTGGCGCAGTGCCCAGGCCAGCCAGGCCGCGAGTCAGCGAACCCCACGCTGCGGGCGCTCATGCGAATGCTGCGCGAGCACGGCGACGATGCCGACGGGACCAGCAGCCCCGACCGCATTCACTACAGCCCGCTGACCGGCGGCCTGTCGGCCCCCTGCGTGCATGCGGCCGGACTGTTGGCCAGCAGCCAGACCACAGCCTCGTGGGTGGCCCATCTCGGCGGGCCCGAGGGGGATCGGCACTATGTGACCGCGACGGCCGCGCCCTGTACTGGCCTGTTTAAGCCGGTGGCGGTGGCGACTCCGGTGCCGGCCAGCATCCTTGGTCCGGTCCCCAGCGATGTCAGCGAGACCGTGGGCCCACCGTCGCTGTTCTGGCAGCATGAGCGCCTGCATCGCGCGGTGCTGCACGATCCGACCCGCCTGCTGCCGCTGTATGCCGCGGAGCGCGATGGGCTGGAGGCGCAGTGGCTGGAGCGCCCAGCAGACTCGGCGAGCGCCTTCGCGCAGGCGGCGGTGAAGCTGAGCGAATGGACCGCCCGCGTCGAGGCCAGCCTGGCCGAACGTCAGCGACAGGGGGATAGGAGCTGCGAGACCCGCCCGGCCTACGTCGAGCGCTACTTCCGCCTGCGCTCGCAGCGGGCCGGCCTGCTGCCCGGAGCCCGGCTCTCGCTGCGACCACCGCGCCGCGACTAGCCGGCCCGACAGGTGGGCCCGCGCGTCTCCCCCTGCACTCCTTCTCTTTCCAGCCCAGCTAGTCGCCAGCCGGGGTCCAGCGAGTGCCGCTCAGCGCCGGATCGCTCCGGCCCGCTTCCCCCCGCGGACCCGCTTGCCTGCTCAGTCGTCGAAGTCGGCGTCGTCGCCAGCGGGGCGCTGCAGGGCGGCGGTATAGGCAGCGATCGCAGCGTCTTCATCCCCGTGCCCGCTGTCGTGGCTAGCGCCGCTCTCGCTGCTGTCTTCGTCGCGGCCGAGGTCGCGCGGCTCGTCGCCGGCTGCCTCTCGGCTGGCTCGTAGCTCGCTGCGGCGGCTGCGTCCGCTGTCGGCCGAAGACGGCCGGCCGTGCGAAGTCGGCGCGACTTCATCGTCCCCCAGCCACAGCGGCTGCGGCAGCGGCCAGGTCTGGACCTCCTGTGCCGTCTGCTCTGCGCTTGCCCCCGCCGCCATGCGACCCGCGCGATAGAACAGCGCATGCAAGCCCAAGGACTCGTTGCCGTAGTCGCGGGCCAGGAGCCCAGCCGGCAGGCGCCCGCCACGCTTGCGGGCTTGCGCAATCCGTCGCTGCGCCACCAGCGTCTGACGCAGCCGCTCGACATCGCGGCGCGCCACCCGTAGCCGCAGGCAGAGCGGGCTGATCATGCCGTCGATGCGTCCCAGCACATCGCGCGGCGCCGTCGCATCGTCAAACAGCACGGCCAGCACCGGCGCGCACAGGATGGCTAGCAGGGCGGCGTTCGATGGCGAGTCCCCCACCTGCACCCGCTCGTCGAGCAGCATGAGGTACGGATCCAGCGCCATCGGCCGCTGCCCCAGCATATCGGCCACCTCGGGCAGCAGCAGCGCCAGCAGGCCGGTCTCACGCAGCAGCACCATCGACTCGCTCGCCGCCCCGCCGCGCAGCAGGCGATAGATCTCTTCCAGCACGCGCGGCGCCGGGCTCTTTTGGATCTCGGCGTGGTGCGTGATCATCGCGCGGTACGTCTCGTCTTCGATGTCGAAGCCCAGACGAGCCGCGAACTTCACAGCGCGCAGCATGCGCACCGGGTCCTCACGGAAGCGCAGGTTGGGATCGCCGATCGTACGCAGGTGGCGCTGCCCCAGATCGTCGAGGCCACCGACGTAGTCGATAACCCGCCCGCTCTCTAGATCGTAGAACAGGCCGTTGATCGTAAAGTCGCGGCGGCGCGCATCTTCCTCGGCGGTGCCAAAGACGTTGTCGCGGTACAGATAGACGTCCGACTCTGGCCCAGGAGCGACGCCAGTCTGGCCCTCCGCCCCCTCCTCATCGTCGCCGTCGGGCTTGCCGTCCGACGCCAGACCGGGCTCACCGAGCACTGGGCGGGGATTGGCGCGAAACGTCGCGGTCTCGATGATCTTGCGACCAAAGACGATGTGGGCCAGGCGAAAGCGGCGACCGATGATCCGGCAGTTGCGAAACAGATCGCGGATCTCGGCCGGTGTGGCGTCGGTGGCCACGTCGAAGTCTTTCGGCGTGCGCGAGAGCAGCAGATCCCGGACACAGCCACCGACGAGGTAGGCCTGATAACCATTGCGCACCAGATGGCGAATTACCTTCTGGGCATCCAGGTCTATGTGCTCGCGGGCGATGATGGGGCTGGACATGGGCGTATAAAACGTTGTCCGGCTTAGGTATCACAGTCCGACGTCGCAAACAACCTCATCGGCGACGAGACCCTGCTATCCTGCGACCTGAGCCCCGCCAGCCATGCTGCCCCGCCCTACCCCGCCGATTCTGTATCGCGAGATGACCGATGCACTCGGGCGCTTGGTGCGCGTGCCGGCGCCACCGCAGCGCATCGTCTCGCTGGTGCCGAGCCAGACCGAGCACCTGTTTCAGCTTGGCTGCGGCGAGCGCATCGTCGCGGTGTCTGACTACTGCGTCGCGCCGGCGGCAGCCCAGAGCAAGGTTCGCGTCGGTGGACAAAAGGATCCCAACCTGGCGGCCATCCTGGCGCTTCAGCCCGATCTGGTGCTCGCCAACAAGGAAGAGAACCTGCGCCGCGATGTCGAGCGCCTAGACGAGGCCGGCGTCGCTACCTTCGTCACCGATGTCCGCACCGTCGAAGCTGCTCTGCAGCTTCCGACCACGCTCGGCGTGCTGTGTGGCGCCGCCATCGATCGCATCACCGCGAGCTTGGCCGAGATGACAAGCGGGGTCAGCGCCGCCCGCACCCTGGCCGCCGGGCAGAGCCAGCGCCCGCGCGTGCTGGCGCTGGTCTGGGCCGAGCCGTTTATCGTCGCTGGACCCGATACCTATCTGTCGGCCGTGCTGTCCAGTCTGGGGGCCGAAAACGCCGCTGCGGCGCTGCCATCCGACCGCCGCTATCCCAAGCTCAGCATCGCAGAGCTAGCCGCGCTGCGGCCCGATCGCCTGCTGCTGCCAAGCGAACCCTATCCGTTTGGCGAAGCGGATCGCAGCCGCCTGGAAGCGACGCTAGGCATTCCGGCTCGCCTGATCGACGGCCCGATTGCCTGCTGGTACGGGCCCCGCACCGCCCGCATCGCCGAGCTAGCCCCCGCGCTGTATTCCTAAGCCCCCCAACGCAGCCCTGCCGCGCCGCCCGGCCCTGCTACTTCTTTTCGGGCGCCGACAGGGAATTCTCGATGTCCGCCCAGCCCGAGGCAGAGTCCTCCTGCCAGGTCGGCGAGATCTCACTGGCCGAGCCCGGTGCGGCTTCGCCCTCGCTCGGCGGGCTGGCTTCGCTCTGCCCAGCGGCCTTGGCCAGAGCCGCGGCCAGCGGCAGCTTGTTGCTGAAGCCCTCGCCGCCTTCTGGCACCGGCATGGTGTAGCTACGCCCGCGCTCAAAGACCTGATCACAGGCGGCGCGAAAGCGCTTCCATAGCGCCTCGTTCTCCGCCTTGGGCGCCGGACCGATGCGCTTCCAGTCGCCCATCAGCCGCTTGACCTCGGCCTCAGCGGCATCCTGATCGACGTCGTCTTTGCCGGCCAGAGCCTCGGCCTGCTGACACAGCGCGTCTTTCTTCTTGGCGTTCTCGCCGCGCTCTTGATCCTGCTCGGCGAAGGCGGCGCTGCGACGCTCAAAGAACTTGTCGCAGGCGGCCCGGAAGCGCTGCCACAGCGCCTCGTTCTGCTCCTTGGGGGCTGGACCGAGCGCCTTCCAGTCAGCTTGCAGCGCTTTTATCGCCTCGCCGGTGGCCTTCCAGTCGTTGGAGTACTGCAGCGACTCGGCGCGAATGCACAGCGCCTCCTTGCGCTTGGCGTTCTCGGCTCGCTCGCTGTCGAGGTCGGCGTAGTGCTTCTTCTGCTCGGCGTGGATCTTGTCGGCCGCCGCCTTGAAGCGAGCCCACAGCGCCTCGCCCTGCTCGCGCGTCGGCAGCAGGCCCACGCTCTTCCACTCGGTCTGCAGCGCCTTGAGTCCTTCGCTCGTCGCCTTCCAGTCAACGCGCGCGACCTCAGCCGCTGCGGCGGCGGCCGGCGCTCCCTCCGCCGCGACGGGCGCAAGAGTGGCGAGCAGAGCCTCGATGCGCTGACACAGGGCTTCCTTCTTGGCCAGGTTCGCCGCGCGCTCAGCCTCACTGCCGGCCCGCAGCTTGTCGTAGATGCGGTCGCCCTGATCTTTGAATCGCTGCCACAGCGCCTCGGACTTCTCTTTCGGCGCCGGACCTACTTTCTTCCACTCGCTCTGCAGCGCCTTGAGCACGTCGAGAACGACGTCGGTCTCCAGCTCGGCACCGCGCTTCTCGACCTCGGCCCACAGCGCTTCCATCTGGCCGCAGAGCTCTTCCAGCTTCGGGACATTGGCGAAGCGCTGCCACTCTTCCTTGTCGCGCAGATCGTTGAGCCGAATTACCAGAGCCGCTCGCGCCTCGTCGTAGCGCTTGCGCAGCGCCGGCCCGCCCTCGCGCGGCAGCGGATTGGCAGCCACCACCACATCGTGCGCCGCCTTCAGTGCCTGCTCCGCTGCCTTCAGCTTCAGGGTCTCGGCAGACGCCAGCTTCTCCAGCTTCTCGCACTCCGCGGTGACGCGAGCCAGGTTGCGGCCCTGCTCTTCCTTGCGTCGCTGCTCTTCTTCGGCGCGACGCGCCGCTTCCTTGGCAATGCGCTCGGCCTGCTCAGCTTCCCGCTGCTGTCGCTCTTCGTCTCGCTTGCGACGTAGCTCAGCCCGCGCGGCTTGCTCGGCCTTCTCTTGCTCGCTTAGCTCGGGCGGAGCCGCGGGCTTAGCCACGATCTCGCCCGGCGGCTGGCTGGCCGGCGGCGGTCCTGCCTCTTTTACCTCGGGGCTCGTCGGGCGCGGGGCGCGACGCAGCTTCGCTTCGCTCTCGCTCGGGGCTGAGCTGGCTTCGCGGACCGGCTTCTCCTCACGACTCGGGCTGCGCTTGACCAGGGCATCGCGCCGCTGCTGCAGGCGACTGACTGCGCGCTCGAAGCGCTTGCGCAGCACCGCTGAGCCCTCGCCCGGCACACCGCGCCACTCGCCCCGCGCCGCGGCGATCACATCGTCGACATCGGCAAAGTCGGCGGGATCGTCGCTCTTGGCTGCGATCTCCAAGCGCTGGCAGAGGACTTCGCGCCGATCGGTGACGGCCGCGGCTGGGCTGGCGGCGGCTTTGGCAGCCGTCGGGCTCTGCCCTTTGCCCCCCGCTTTGCCACCTGCCTTGCCGGCCGGTTCATCGCTGACCACCGACAGCCCTAGCTTCTCGCGAGCGGCGGTACGCAGCGCCTTGGTGCGGCCGCGCTGCGCGATCTCTGACAGCAGATCGCGGGCCTTTACTTTCTCCAGCACGCGCAGCGCCAAGTCCTTGGGCAGATCCTTGGGCAGATCGGCGAGCAGCAGATCGGCGAGCGGCTCTTCATCGCGTAGCTTGTCGATCGCCGCACCGCGCAGGGCGGGATCGGGGCAGCGGCGAGCCACCTCGGCATACGAGCGCGCCTCACGCAGCCGCTCAAACGCCATGTGGCGGGCCTCGCTGAGCCGGGCACGGCAGACGACGTCGCACAGCAGGCGCTCATCGCGGGCCGCCTCGCCGCTCTTGAGCTTGCCAAGCGCTGCCGCGGCCTCCCCCGCTCCGTCGGCCTGCAGCACGGCTGACAGCATCAGCTCGGCTGCTTTGTCGACGGCATCGCGGCGCAGATCCTCGTCAGGCTCGGCCTGTGCGACCTCGATCAGGAGCTCGGGGTCGTCGATTTTTTTCACGGCGATGCGCCGCACGCGCACATCGCGATCGTGACGTGCCACCTGCATCAGCCGGGGCAGATCGTCCTCGGCGGACAGATCCTTGATGGCTTCCAGGCGAACGTTGGGGTCGCTGTGCTTCCACTTGGGTCGAAAAAGGTCAAGAAATGCCATGCCTTAGGGCTCCAGCGGTCCCACTTTAGCGCTGTTGCTCCCAGGAAATGAAGCGGGAAAAGCAGACTCACCCGGGGGCTGGGCTGGCTAACGCGAGGGAGCGGGGCACAGAGGCGGGGCTCAGAGGAGGCTCAGAGGGAGCGGCCCAAGCAGGCGGCAGGACCGCGGGGGCGGGGCGGAGCCGAGGAGAGCAACAGGCGAGTGCGGTGAGGCCTGGGCTGAGCGACGGCCGCTGTGGCAGCCGCCCGGCCGTCGAGCTTAGCCGGCCGAGCCGGTGCCCTTGGTGCCCTGATCATTACCGGGTGCCGCGCCCGCTGCGGCCATAGTCTCCGTCGAGAAATCGGGACGGGACAGCGACGAAAAAGCGGGCTGAGCAGACGCCAAGCAGACACCGACGAGAGCAAACACCAAACGCAGACGAGACGACGTGGACGAACGCATGGCCTTCATTCCTCTTGTGCAATCCACCCGCGGGTGAGCCACGCAAGCCAGCCTGATGTCAGGCTGGCTTCCACGCGGCTCACAATCGTGATCTTTCGTCGCTCGGCCGAAAATCGCGGGGACCTTTTCGGCCGAGCTCAAGTACGAAAACTCTTATAACTTGCGGGTCTGACAGCGCCAGCCCATCCCTGGGCACAGCGACGGAAAAACTATTTTTTGGCCGGCCAAATAAAGCCCAGCAATGGGACGTGATCGACGCATGCTGGGGTCTAACGTCCGAGATCGATCTTTGGGTCTAACGAAAGCCTGGAGAGGGCAAGGCAGGCAGGTGGCGAGGAAAGCCAGCCAGCTACGGCAGGCCGCCGTGCCAGCGGCGGGGGCGCTGACTACCGCGGTGGGGCCTAAGACCGGGGCGGCAGCGGCAGCGTGAAGCGGAAGGTCGTCTGGTCGCCGGGCGTGCTCTCGGCTCGGACCTGACCGCCGTGCGCCTCGACAAGCTGCTGGACGATGTACAGGCCCAGCCCGACCCCTTTGATGTGACCATGGCGAGCCGAGCGGGCGAAGCGGCGGAACAGGTGCGGTAGATCGTCGGCTGGAATCCCAGCGCCGTAGTTGCTGACGGCGATCGACAGCTCGTGCCCCTGCGAGCGAACGTCGACGCGGATCGGCGTACCGGGGTCGCCATACTTGATGGCGTTCGACAGCAGGTTGTCCATGATCTGCACGATGCGATCGCCATCGACGTGCACGGGTGGCAGGCCAGGCGGAATCTGCAGGTCGAAGGCGCGATCCGGGGCCTCGACCGCGATGCGCTCGACACAGACCTGCACCAGGCTGCCGATATCGATCGACGAGCGACTGAGCGTCAGCTGCCGCGCCTCCAAGCGCGAGAGATCGAGGAGATCGCCGATCATGCGGTTTAGGCGACGCGCCGAGCTGGCGATCTGTTCAAGCGGTACGCCGAGATCAGCCGCATCCTTGCGGCGACGGGCGATGAGCTGAGCGTTGAGCGAGATGGCGTTGAGCGGCTGCCGCAGGTCATGCGCGATCACGGCGTTCCACTCAGCGCGCAGGCGATCGATCTGCTTGAGGATCGAGATGTCCTGGAACACCACCACCGCGCCCTGAATCTCGCCGCTGTCTTCGGCGGTGATCGGAGCAGCATCGAGCAGGACCGGGACCTGCTCCCCGCCCTCGCGCTGCAGCGAGAGCATCCAGCCGGACTGGCGCTGGCCAGCCAGGGCCCGCAGCACCGGATGCCGCTCCGGCGGCAGCAGCCCCGACTCGTCACAGAGCGACAGCTCGCCGGGGACGCCTGGCGACTGTGGCTCACCGGTCAGAAGATAGCGGGCGTGACGATTCAGCTCGAGGCGCTCGCCGCTGGGGCCCTGGACGAGGGCGATGCCTACCGGGCACTGATCCAGCACCTCGTGCAGCCAGCGCAGCGTGGCCTCGCGCGATAGCTCCAGACGGCGGCGCTCGCTGATGTCTTCGATCTGGTCGATGCAGTAGCGGGGCTGCCCAGCGGCATCGCGCACCACCGCGACGCTCAGCCGCGCGTAGAGCACCTGCCCATCTTTGCGGAAGTAGCGCTGCTCCAGCTGGCAGCTGGTGAGCTCGCCACGGGCTAGACGCGCACGCGCTTGCCGGTGCGATGGGCGGTCGTCGGGATGGGTAAGCTCGACGAAGGACCGCTGTAAGAGCTCTTCTTGGGTGTAGCCGAGCAGGCGGCACAGCGCGGGGTTAGCGCGAAAGATGGAATCGCTGGGATCGACCAAGACCATGCCGATAGGAGCCGCCTCAAAGGTCGTGCGGAACAGCTCCTCAGCCTCGCGCAGCGCCCGCTCGGCGGCGACGCGGTCGGTGATATCGCGCACCGCCGCGGCGGTGAAGTCGCCGGCCTCGGTACGCACTGGACTTAGCGTAATCTCGACGGGAAACTCAGTTCCATCGCTCCGCCGAGCATGCAGGGGCAGGCCTAAGCCCATCGGTCGAAAGCGGGGATTTTGCGCGTACTCAGTGTGCAGGCGAACGTGCTGTTGCCGTCGGGATTCTGGCACCAGGACTTCCACCGGCTGCCCGATCAGCTGCTCCTGGGTATAGCCAAACAGCGCCTGCCCGCGACGGCTAACGAACAGGATGCGCCGCTCGGAATCGACCAGCAGCAAGGCATCCGGGGCCGCTTCGGCGAGGCTGCGGACAATCGAGGACTCCAGCACTTTCGGTAGGGACACCAGGCAAGGGTACGGAGTCCGAGAGCGGAAATAAAGCACCCAATCGCCCTCGCATCGCGGTGTCTGCGCCAAGCGACCCGGCTGGTCGTCGAGAAGCGGCGCCGCAGCGAACAGGGCCACCGCCTCAGTTAGCGAGGAAGCACACGCGCGGCGCTAGCGATGGGAGCGCTGCGACGCAATAGATCGGCGATGCTGCGATTGGAGTTTGTGACGTAGGCAATCGCCGTATCGGTCTTGGGATCGGCAAAAGCGACGGTCGAGAAGCCGCCGGCATGGCCAAAGCAGTGGCTGCTGCCTAGCCAGCCGTAGAAGTGTGGCAGGGGCCAGCCGAAGGCAACGCCGCGCCCCAAGCGCACGTAGGCGTGGAAGTTGCGATCGATGCCGGCCGACTGCGGTCTCAAGTAGCGGGCCAGCGTCGCGGCCGAGAGCAGGCGCTGGCCCTCGGCAGTCACGCCGCCGCGCAGGAGTACCTGATAGAAGCCGGCCAGATCGCGAGCCGTGGTGTACATGCCGGCTCCCGGCACTAGAGCCGTGCGGGCGGCGATGCGGTTGTTGGCATGCTCGAACTCGGCCGACAGGTCGAAGCCAGCGAGGAGGTGCGGACGCGCCCCCTGCCAGTAGGTCTCGGCCGCTACGCCGTCGTAGCGCAGGCGCAGCCCTGACAGGGATGGCGGGAGCGTCCGGGCCAAAAAATCGTCGAGCGGCTGGCCGCTGACCCGCCGCACCACCTCGGCCAGAATCCAGCCAAACGAGTGTGGCTGATAGGCCAGGGTGCCGCGCGGGAAGGCCGGACGATCGTCGATCATCGCGGCCACCACCCCATCCCAGTCGGCCCAGCGGGCGGGCTGGTTGGCCAGCTTGGCCATCAACACCCCCGAGCGGTACTGCAGCACATCAAGCACTGTGACCTCGCCCTTACCGTGCCGCTCAAAGCCAGGCAGGTAGTGGGCGATGGGCTTGGTTACATCCAGCGCGCCGCCGTCTTCGAGGATCGCGATCGAAAGAGCGACAACCGGCTTGGAGGCCGACATCACCTGAAAGGGCGTCTCGGGAGTGACCTCAGCGGCCGCACCGGGGGGCTCACGCAGCCCGCGGGCCCGCCCGACTGCGACGTCGAGCAGGACCTGGTCGCCGCGCCGCACGACAAGCTGCCCACCGACGATGGCCCCGGACTGCACTTGGCGACGAAGCTGGGCGACAAGCTGGGCGGCTGACATGGGACTCCTCTGTGTCAATTAGCGGTGTGCCAGCGGGCCGGGCTCAGGGCCCCATCCGCGGGCCAAAGCCGAGGTAGGCGAGGGCTTCGGCTTCGCTGTCAGTGACCAGGCGCTCGACGCGATCTTCGCGGATCAGGCGCGAGATCTGCAGGATGCCGACTTTCGAGCTGACCAGGGTCGCGGTCTTGCGAAACCCGCTGACGGCGCGGCTGCGCACGCGGGCAAATGCCGCCTCGAAAGCCGGATCATTGCGCCCAGGCGCCAGCCGCATGTCCGAGAGCAGACAGCGGTCGGTCCGCCCCAGCTTGTCCAAGATCACCATGAGCGGCGCATAGGCCCGCTCGATGGTCTCAGGGTCGGGAAAGCCGAGAGAAGTCCGCGCCACCCGCAGCAGCTTGCCCTCCTGCTCTAGGTGAACCTGGATGTACTCGTTTGCAAAGATCTCGATGCCATCCGCCATGGGCATTACTCGCGATGGCGGCGCGGACTCAGCAGCTTGGCCACCAGCCCAGTCCAGCCGGTCTGGTGCGAGGCGCCGACGCCGCGGCCGTTGTCGCCGTGAAAGT
>CAZVMD010000091.1:0-24345 GCA_964628555.1 uncultured Myxococcales bacterium
CATGTGGGGCCCCGATAGCTCCGAGGCGTGGATCGTCGGTGCGGGCGGGACCATCGCCTAAGGGAATTAAGCCGTGTCGCCGCGTGCCTGCCGGCGTGGCTTGGCGGCCCGCGACGCGCCCGGCCACCGCAGCACATTGGACCGGCGCGTGACCTTCCCCGGCGGCAAAGTCCTCGGCGGCGCTGCGACCGCCACCACGCGACCGTGCGCGGCCACCACGACGATCCGCATAGGGAGCCGCCGCAGCATGCGAAAATAGCTGGCCAGCCGCATTTGGCGACGGGCGAGCGGCCAGGTCGGGGAGCACAGGCGCCTCGGCGGGGCCACACCGGGGAGCCTGGCGCGCAAGACCGACGCGCCGCGAGTCATAGGGGGAAATCGATGGCCGACTTTCAGTACAGCATCCTGCTGGGCTTTGCACCGCAAGCGCTTGCCGAGCTCTATTCCTTCGAGCCGGGAGCGCCGCAGCAGAGCACGCTCAATGAGCAGATCGAGCACTTTGTGACCCAGACCTTGCAGCGCGAAGGCATCGACCTGCAGGTCACCGCCTACAGCCAAGACAGCAAGGTGTCGTTTGAAAAGCGCGGAGTCAGCGACGCTGAGCGCGAGCACCTGTGGCAGTACATCCGCGCGCTGGAGCCGCGCTATCTGCAGATGCTGCGCAACGCCAGCGATGCACTGCAGGTCATGCCGATCATCAAGGCGCGGGGCCCGCGGGTGCGACAGGATGTAAAGCCCTGGGATCCCGATCAGCAGATTCGACCGGATCCGGTACAGGCCTGGCGGCCGTTCTTTGGCCATGGCCTGCCGCTCGTCGAGCCGCGCTGCGTGCAGCTCTTTCACTATCCGCCGCTGCGCTTGCTGCAGAAGTACCGCGACTATCTGGACGATCCGGTGCCGCGCAAGGTCGAGCTGCTGCTGCTGGCCAACCAGAGCTGGGACGATCTGCTGCGCGAGAGCTCGGCTCCGGCCAGCCACCTGCAGAACGATCCGCCCTATCGCCTGGCGCTGTACGAGCGCGTTATCGACTCGTGCCCCATCGCGGCCCCCGATGATCAAGGCAGCAAGCCCGTTGTCGACGCCCAAGGCCAGCCCATCTGCGACGAAAATGGCGTGCAGTTCGTCGGCCTTATGCCCTACGAGGACTTCTTGGACTATCAGCGCAAGGAGCTAAAGCTGCACCTGCGCGTCCACCCCAGCCGCGCCGACTACACCATTCCCATGAACATCTTTGGCGATCCGGCCCGGCTGCAGTTTCAGAAGCTCACCGGTGTCGAGATCGACAAGTCGGCGGTCTCGGCGCGGCCGGTGGTCGGCTCTGCCCATCTGACACCGTCAGGGCCCAAGACTCCCTACATCGCCTGGTGGCACCCCTACGAGTTCTACTGGCGAGCTCACGGCCGCAGCTCGCAGACCATCGGCCAAGGCAAGCTGGTGATGACCGAGGCCACGCGGGTCGATATCGAGGGCCTGCTGATCGACGATCTGGCCCTGGCTGGCTGGACGCTAGCCATGGTCGAAGATCCCAGCCGCGACGTCGAGGCGACCCTCAAGCGCTACCAGCAGCTGTGGAACAGCCCCGAGCGGGCGCCGCAGGTGCAGGCCCTGGCGCGCCATCTGGCTTCGTTCAAAGAGACCGGGGCAGACCGCTTGGGCTACGCCTTTGGCGAGTCGCTGACCGACGCCTGGCAGTACGTGCAAGCCAACCCGCAGAAGCCGTACGGCGAGCTGCCCAAGAGCTAAGCGCAGACCGCGGCGGAAGCGCGCGAGCGAGCGCTTAGCGGTTGGCCAGCAAGTACTCGATCGCGGCACAGACTGCAGCCACCTGCGCCGCGTTGCACTGATCGGCGCTGGCTCGCGGACTGTCGGGATAGACCTCGGTGGTGGTGGTGTAGCGAGCATCGGTCAGGCCAGCACAGAGACCGAGCGACTTGGTGGGGTACAGAATCACGCCCGGGGCCACCACCTTGGCGCCGATGATCTCGCCGTGCTCATCGGCCGGCGCGATATGGGTGACCTTGGCCACCGCGGCAATCACCGCCTGCTGAAACGCAAGCTGCGGGTTGTCGCGATCTCCAACTAGATAGAAGCCATCGGGGATGAGGCCGGGCTCGTGCGGCTTTCCATCGCGCGCCGCTAGGGCCGGCCTGAACTCACTCTCGTCGGTATCGGTGGTCTCGTGCAGATCGACATGCAGCTGCACCTGCGCCCGCAGCGGGGCCAGATAGCGCATCAGCGCCGCCGCTTCCGGCGCCGGGCTGGGCTCGCGAAACGAGCGATTCGGATCGACGGCCTGCGGGTTCCAGCGATGGATGCGCTCATAGGCCCAGGGACTGACGCAGGGCGCGACCACGAGGTTCACCCGCCCGGCGTAGTCCTCGGCCCGCTGCTCGACAAAGCGCAGCGCTCCGTGCACCCCGCTGGTCTCGTAGCCATGCACGCCGCCCGTGATCAACACCAGCGGCCGCTGCGCGGAAAAGTCGCGGCTGCGGATGACAAACAGCGGATAGCGGTCGGGGGCATAGTCGAGCTCGCCGTAGGTCTCGACCTCGAAGCGACGCCGCAGGCGGGAGATGACCGGCAAGACCTCGTCGGCATAGCTGCGCTGCCGCTGCTGCTGCGTCTGCCAGAGGGTGCGCTCAGCGTCGCCCCAGGGCTGCCCAGGCGTACCGATGGGATAGCGGGTGGCGGTGTTCATGGCGGCAGTTTGCCGATTGTTGCGGCGCCACACCAGCCGGTCGTGCCGCCGCCTGGCGATTCCGCCACCGACCCGCTCCGGCTCACACTCAAGGAATCCGCACGACGAGCACGTCCTGCTTCTTGACCAACAGGAACAGCGCCGGCCGCGCTCCGGTCGGCCGCAGCGCCGGCTTGGTGGCGACGGACACGACGAGGTGCTCCCCCTTTTCGGCCTGTCCCTCCCAAAAGTGATCGCTGCCCAGCCGGTTTCCCCGCCGCACATGCCAAGATAGGTTCTGGTTGTCGACGGTGCTGCCGTCATCCAGCAGGACGACGCAGTGCGCGCCAGCGATGCCATTGGGGTTGCTGATCGCAAGCTGCTTATCGAGCGCGACGATATCCAAGAGGATGCCGCAGCCGCGATCATCCACCTCGCCCGGACCCTTCTGGCAGTCGACGCCCATCGCCAGGGCCTCGAAGCTGGATCCACGGCTGGGCAGGCCAGGAGAAAGGGCCGCCCGCTTCTCTGCCACCAGCCGCTGCGCCGCGACGCGCTTTGCCGTGCTCACCGCCTCGCGCTCGGCGACCAGCGGCCGCACCTGCGGGTGGGCCCAGCCGACGAACGCCGCGACGTGCGCGATGGCGCGATCGGCATCCGTCAGCAAGAGGTTCCACCACGTCGCAGAGTGCTCATAGCCAGGCACCAGGGGATGGCTCAGTGGCTGGGCGCCGACCGCCTCTAGCCGCCGGCTCGCCGTCTGTGCCGCGTCCTCGGCAAGCTCGGCCACCGCAGCCGGCGCCAGAAAAGAACAGGTCAAGCTGCGGGGTGGGTTGGCGGCGGTAAGCGGGACCGTGCCTTGCCACGTCGCCGTCAAGGTTCCCAGGCTCTCATCGGCTTGGCTGCCCCAGTTCCGATCAAACAAGTGGACGCGGAGCACCGCCCCAGGCGAAAGCTCAGGCTGCGGTACCGAGAAATAGGCGCTGCGCTGGTTGTTGCCCCCCCAGGCTCGTAGCTCCCCGCCGCCACCAACGTCGATCAGCAGCGAGAGGTCGGGATCACTGCCAATCGGCCCCGAGCGCGGATCGGTCTCGGCACTGTACTTGACCTCGCAGAGCAGCACCCCCTTGTCGGGCGCGGGGACCGGCCCGGAGGACAGCGCTCGGCTCCAGGCCTTGTCGAGCTCATGCACCTGCGGGGCAAAGCCATGCGGTTGGCCATCCAGGCTCGCGGCCCAGGCCGGTCGGGCATCCTCGCTCGCCTTGGCTAGCGGCGATGATGCGGGCTTCACTGGCTGCTTGGCCAAGAAGAACGACGGGGATGGCGCCGGCACCTCTGCGCACCCGCGACACGACGGAAGGAACGCGAGCGCTGCAAGCAGCAACCTATTCTTTGTGACGGAGCGAGTGCCCACCGCCGGCGATTCTCCCCCGCTGCCGACGAGGCTGCAAGCCTTCTGCAAAGCCCTGGTTTTCCATCTGCAGCCACAGAGCGCAGGGGCGGCCGGCTTGCGGATCCTGCGCTGCGCGATCTACGGTTCGCCCGAGGTCTTCCCCTGCGCACCGAGCACGTGTCCCCCATAGCAGACTCAACCGAATCTGAGGAGCGACTGATTCGTCGCATCCTGCTGGGCAGGGGCCGACGCGGGCTCAGCGCAGCGGAGCAGCAGGGGATCTTGTCGCTGGGGCCAAAGGCGGTGCCCCTGCTCATCGAGATCCTCGACGAGGATCGGCTGGACTTCGTAGACAGCCCGGGCGGCGGCTATGCGCGCGGGCATGCGGCGCGGGCCGGCCTGCGTGTTCCGGCGGCCGACCAGACTCCGCAAGACAACAGCGACAACCGGCTCTCCCAGCCCACGCCGCTCTCAGCCTGCGGATCGCTTGGCGGAAAAGTACGCTCGCGATGGCAGCCGCAGCCAGGCCGCAGGCTCCCTGCGCATCCCCCCACCGCCGCAAGCGATCCCCGCCAAAGGCCGTCGCGCATCACCCATCGCCCCCCACACAATTAACCCCGCGCCCGTCGCCGCCCTGCTTCTTCCTTGACCCCATCCTCCACTGGGACGGCTCCAAGCAGGCTGTCTCGCCGGAGGTGGGGGTGGCGGGGGTGGATTTGAATGATGTTTCGGGGGTGAGCAAGGCGGATATGTGGGCGGTGGGCGATGCGGGGGCGCTGCTGCATCGCGATGCCAGCACTTGGCGGCTGTACCGCAGCGGGCCGACGACGACCATCTATGCGGGCTGGGCGGCCTCAGCCAACGAGGCCTGGGCGGTCGGCCGCGGTGGCCTGCTGCTGCACTGGGATGGCAGCAGCTGGCAGAAGACGCAAAGTCCCCTTCCGGCCGACTGGTTCGCGGTGGCGGGCACGAGCGCGAGCAATGTCTGGGTGGCGGGTACGGGCGGCAACGCCATGCACTGGGACGGCACCGCCTGGACCGCAGACTCGCCCCAGACCGTGGCCGATCTGCGGGCGCTGTACCTGCCAGCCGGCGGAACCTCGGTCTTTGCGGCGGGCAGCGGCGGAAACATCTTTCGCTATGCCGGAGGCTGGCAGAAGCAGGTCAGCAACGTCACCGTGCAGCTAAACGCCCTCTGGGGCAACGCCAGCGACGACGTCTGGACAGCGGGGCAGCAGGGGACGGTGGTCCACTGGAACGGCACGACCTGGAACGTAGTCCCCAGCCCGAGCGCGCAAGAGCTGACCGCCATCGCCGGCATCGCCGTCAGCAACTTATGGTTTGTCGGCCTCAACGGCGCCGCGCTGTTCTGGGATGGCGCCATGCTGCGCACGCGCAGCACCGGGCTCTTGGGCAACTTCCGCGCGGTCTATAGCAACGGCACGACGACGCTGGCGGCGGGAGAAAATGGTGCGCTCTATCGCTTCGTCAGTGGCATGGTCAACGCCTGGCAGCCGCAGTCGAGTGGCACCGGCAACAACCTGCGCGCCCTCGTTCCGCGACCCCAGGCGGGTGCCACCGAGCTATGGTTTCTCGGCGACGGCGGCACGATCCTGCTCTCCAAGAGCTAGCTCCCGTCGCAGCCAGTCGGCTGACGCCGCGGTGAATTGACGCGCAAGGCGCGCTCCCATGCACTCGCCAGCCTGCTGCAGCAGCGACTCGACCGACAGGATCGGCGCGTCGACGGCCGGGCTTGCCGCCACATGCGGGGGCTGCGCGCCTAGCTCGGCCAGCGAGGTCATGACCTCGGCGCGAAAGCCGCAGGGATTGATCGCGGTAAAGCGCGCCAGGTCGGTCGTGACGTTGAGCGCGAAGCCATGAAACGTTACCCAGCGGCGAACCGCGATCCCCATCGAGGCGAGCTTGCGCCGCTCGGCTGGCTCGCTGGGAAGCGATGCATCGCTCGCTGCCTGCTGCGGCGGCTCCGGCGGCAGCGTCCAGACGCCGGTGGCGCCGCTGCGTCGCCCGGCCCCAACCCCGCAAGCGGCACACAGATCGATAAGGCCGCCTTCGAGCGCGCGGAGATAGCGATGCAGGTCGCGCTCAGACGGTGAAGCCGCACCGGCTGGGCTGGGACGGAGCTTGAGGATGGGATAGCCGACAAGCTGGCCGGGACCGTGATAAGTGGCGTCTCCCCCGCGCTCGACCTCGAAGGTGGGGAAGCGTGGCGACAGGATGTTGTCGCGCGCTCGCTGTCGCCGCCCCACGGTGATGACATCAGGGTGCTGACAGAGCAGCAGCAGGTCCGGCAGGCGCTCGTGCAGCACCGCATCCACCAGCGCCTGCTGCAGTCGCCAGGCCTCACCATACTCGATGAGGCCGAGATACACGGCCCGGCCCGGGACAGCGGCTAGCCCAGGCACATGCAGGCATTCATCGACGGGGAATAGCAGGGATGCAGCAGACATGCGCGCATTATAGCCGCATGGCTGTGCCATACAGCCGCCCCTTGGCGACCATCAACTGAGAGTGTCTATCAAAAGTGGGGGGAGGATGCAGCGCTGCGGGGAGGGAGGATCGAGCAGCGCCCAGCACATGGGCTGAGGTGCCCGCAAGGGGCGTGACCGCTGCGACCGAGCAGCAGGCCAGGTCGGCAGTCGGTCTTGCTCG
Source organism: uncultured Myxococcales bacterium (assembly GCA_964628555.1). Classification (GTDB taxonomy): domain Bacteria; phylum Myxococcota_A; class Polyangia; order Palsa-1104; family JAEUJZ01; genus JAEUJZ01. The sequence goes on from CAZVMD010000091.1 coordinate 6,741, forward strand.
CCGCGCTTAGGCTGCGCGACGACGGCGGCGGGCCAGGACCAGGCCGAGCAGATACAGCGTCGCAGCACCCGCCGAAGCGCCGGTAGCGCCACCGGGGATGGTGCTGCAGCCGGTGCGGCGGCTGATCGGACCGTCGTCGCCCATCGGCATGTCATCCATCATCGTGTCGTCGGGCGGTGGCGGAATCCAGTCGCAGGTCCCTTCCCATGGAATGCAGCGCGTGCCCGTGGGGCAAGAGATGAAGCGGCAAGGATCGTCGGTGCACTTGCCCGCCCGGCAGGCGCTGGTGCCCTTGCACTGCTCATCGGGAGCCATCATGCCGCACAGCGGATCGCGCACGCAGTGCTTGACGCCCGAGTCGCAGACCGTGCCGGCCGGACAAGCACTGGGGCAGGGATCGTTGGCGCAGGAGCCCATCAAGCAGCGCGTGCCCCGCGGGCAGGGCTTGGTGCAGGCGCGGATGCAGCTAGCGGCCGACTTGCCGTCGGTGTAGCAGTACTGGTCTTTCGGGCAAACAACGCCAGCGCAGGGGTTCTGGCTGCACTCGCCGTTGACGCAGATATCGCCGGGCGTCTTGCAGCCATTGCTGTAGCAGGTGTCATCGCAGAAGCCGCCCATGCCGACGTCGCCGCCCCCGCCGATGATCTTTACGATCTCGGACAGCGCGGTGTTGAGGTCGGCGGCGTTGTCGGCCTTGTAGAACTTCTCTGCCGTCGCGGCTGGCTTGCCGCCGGCAGTCGCCATCTGGGTCAGACACTGCTGCGAGGTGGTGTCCAGGCCACCGCCGAAGCCGACGACGAAGGTGTAGACGGGGGGCATGGCCTTCACCCCGCTGTCTATCTGCATGACGGTGCCTGCGCAGGTGTCAAGGCCACCACTGCAGCCCGGGCCACCGTCGGTGATCAGGATGACGTACTGTTCGCGATCGGGCTCGCGCAGCGACTTGAGACCCAGCGCATGCTGCATCGCTGTGCCAGACGGCGTGCTGCCGCTGGGGCCGCTGCGGTTCATGCCGGTCTGGATCGCCATCTTCGACTTGTACTTCGGCTCGGTGACTAGCTCTGCGTCGCAGCCCGAGTTGGGGAAGATCGACATGCCGATCGGAAACTTGCCGTCGTACTTGTCGAGCACGGCGTTGACTGCGTCCTTGGCGACGTCCCAGCGCGACTTGGTACCACTGGCGGTCGACATCGATCCCGAGCGATCGAGCACGACGTGCACGTTGGGACACTTGGCGGCGTGCGCCGTCGAGGACACGGCCAACATTCCCACCCAGGCGGTGCAGAGCGTGAGCAGGAGGGAAGGCAAGCTAAGCGAGGTGCGTGACAGCCGCATGATTAGACTCCGTCTGTGACGAGGAAATTGGGCAGACTACAGCACATAGCGGCAGGGCTGGGTAGTTGTTTTCTTGCGATTTTCTTGGGCTTTTCGCGCCTCGGCGCGCTGTCAAGAAAATGGCATTTTTTGGCCTTGCACCGAGCGGCGGCGCTGCGCCACACTTCGCCGTTAGAGGGACAGAGAATGAAACAGGTCGCGTCGGCTGTTGCGCAGCGCCGAAGAATCCTACCTGGTGGGACCGCTAAGCAGATCGGTACGTCCAAAAAACGCGCACCGATGAACACGCCGACCCTTGCGACTTTGGTCGAGACCTCTGACAGACCCTGCTACCTGACCGCGAAAGAGCCCCTCCCCTCGCCGTCCCGCAGCGCGCTTCCGTCCGACGAAGGCGCGGTTGCAGCGACGGCGCCACCGGCCAAGACGCTGGGCTTGGTCTCGCTGGTCGCGACCTTGTTCTTCGTCGTTTCCGGCGGCCCCTACGGCCTGGAAGAGATCGTCAGCGGCCATGGCTATCTGAATACGCTGCTGCTGCTTCTCGCCGTGCCGGTGATCTGGAGCGTGCCATCGGCCCTCTTGGTCGGTGAGCTAGCCAGTGCCCTGCCGCACGAAGGCGGCTACTACACCTGGGTGCGGCGCGCACTCGGGCCGTTCTGGGGCATGCAGGAGGCCTGGCTGATGGTGGCCTTCAGCCTGTTTGACATGGCCATCTACCCGACGCTGCTCGTCACCTACCTGGGGCGCATCTTCCCGGCCCTGCGCGACACCGGGGTCGGCGGCAGTGGCTGGCTGGCTGGCGTGGCCATGGTCCTGGTCTGCGTGCTGTGGAACCTGCGCGGCAGTCGCGCGGTCGGCTCGGGGAGTGTTGGGCTGGGCGCGCTCTTGCTCTTCCCCTTCGTCGTGGTCTGCATCGCCGGCGCGCTCGCGCTGCGCCATAGCAGCCTGGATCAGTTCGTTGCCACGCTCACCGCCGCACCGGCCACGGCGCAGAGCCCCGAGTCGGGCCCACTGTGGGTCACCGGCATCCTGCTCTGCATGTGGAACTATCTCGGCTGGGACAGCGCCTCGACCGTCGCTGGCGAGGTGGAAAAGCCGCAGCGCAACTATCCCCGGGCCCTGTTCATCGCCGTGCTCCTGGTGGCCGCCTGTTACACCATCCCGGTGCTGTTCGCCGTCGGCAGCGGCCTGCCTGCTGAGTCCTGGACGACCGGCTCCTGGGTCGAGATCGGCACCCGGCTAGGCGGCCCCTGGGTCGGCGTCGCCATTGCTCTGGGAGGCGCGCTGTGCGGCATTGGCATGTTCAACGCGCTGGTGCTGTCGCACTCGCGGCTGCCGCTGGCCATGGTCCGCGATGGCCTGCTACCGGTCTGGCTGGGCAAGCGCAACCCTCGCACCGGGGCACCGACGCGGGTGCTGTTTATCGCCGCCGCGCTGTACATCGCCTGCATGGGCCTGGGCTTCCGCCGCCTGGTGCAGATCGACGTGATCTTGTACGGCGGCGCGATGCTGCTGCAGTTCGTGGCGCTGATCGTGCTGCGCCTCCGCGAGCCCAGCCTGCCGCGCCCCTTCCGCATTCCCGGGGGTGTGCCCAGCCTGCTGGGGCTGTCGCTGCTGCCGATGGGGCTGCTGGGGATGGCGCTGTGGTTTGGGCGAGCCGGCGGCACGCAGGGCATGTGGGGCCTGGGCGCGATGCAGACCGGGCTGTTGATCGCCGCCGTCGGGCCGCTGCTGTACGCCGGTCAGCGACTGTGGCGCTTCCTGTCGGTCGCCGGCAACCTGTCGCGCTCGTCGATCGCCGGCCTCAGCGATGAGCTGGGCGAGCTGCACGAGCCCAAGGGGCTGCACCACCACGCCGCCACGGCCGCCACCGCTGCCGCCGTCTCGTCGTCGGTAATCGCCGGCCTGCGCTAAGCCATGAGGCCGGCTGCGGCCGGGCGAGGCGCGCTGCAGGCCTAGGGCACAGTGCCGCGGGCAAGCTCAGCGGCGCGCTCCTCTGGGCGCAGGTCTGGCTCGGTGCTGGGCGCCGCGTAGGCATAGCTTAGGCGATAGTGAAGCACGGCTAGGCTCTTGAGCTCGTCGGGCAGAGGCATGGTGAGGTCGCGGATAGACACTCCGCTCGGCCCAGGGGGCGGCAGCGTGGTATCGCGTTCCAGCACGTAGCTGGTGGCGGTTCGGCGATAGCCGCGACGAAACAACAGGATGAGCTCGGGATCGCTGCAGGACTCTTCACTGCACAGGCTGAGTCGCAGGCGGCGGAAAGGATCGCCGGTGGGAAAGCTGTGGCCAATGCCCGTGGCCCGCACACGGATCTGCAGCTGATCGGCGCTGCGCTGCAGCGCGATCGAGACGTGCTGGCGCACATACTCCACGTCGTGTCCGCCGGGAAAGCGGTGCTCCCCGCGCGGCATGTGACAGTCTTGGCAGTCGCGGGTGCGCTCGGTGCGCTGCCACTCTGCGAAGGTGCTCTGCATCGGCGCTGCGCTGTAGGAAAGCGGCGGTGCGTGGCGGGGAAAGTTGAACTCGTGGCAGCCGGCGCAGAAGCTGGAGGTCGAAAGCAGCGGCTCACGACGCATGGCATGGGCGGCGCTGGCCGTGGCAGTAGCGGCTCGGCTCGTCAGGATCGCGCCCTCGCGGACGTGGCAGACGGCGCAGTTGATGCCTTCATCCAGAAGCGGCTCGGCGAGGCGCTCATTTTGCGAGCCGAGTGCGGCGCGCGACTGGGCGGGCAGCGGGGCGTGGCAGTAGATGCACCAGGCCTCGGGTTCGCGACGATAGGAGCTCTGAAACAGGCGATTGCGATAGGCCTGCGCATGGCGAGAGCCGCGCCACTGCGCGTACTCCCGCGGATGACAGGGCGCACAGGCCTGCGCCGACAGCGACGCGATCGGCGGCGGTGGCGTCACCTGCTGCAGGGGTCGCAGCGCCTGCTCGAACAGCGATCCCAGAGCCAAAAGGACGAGCCAGCTCTTCACGGCAGACGATCCTTCATCGCCCCCCCAGCGGGGCAGGCGCCGGCGCGGGTAGCGGCAAACCAGCGGGCCGAGCCGGCGATTCCGGTCCCGGCGCGATCACGATGTCGTAGGAACTCTTGGGGTCTAGCTCGCTGATGGGAGTGCCAGGAAACAGCGCAGCGACGCGCTGGGCAGCTGCCTCCTGTCCCTTGCGGACCTGAAGGCTCGCCGGTGCGTCAGGGACTCGCGTGGGGGCCGGGCGGGCACTCAGCAGCGATAGCTGCAGCGTCTTGAGCTGGCCATCGAGCTGGACCGCCGCAGCGGTCAGCGTGTCGCGCCGGCCTAGCAGCTGGATGCGCGGCCCTTCGCCCGGGCCGATGTGAAAGAACTGCTCGCCGAAGTCTCGCTTGTTGGACTCGAAGCGCTCGACCAGCCAGGCGATGCGTCGAGCCCCGCCGCTGATACAGACGGTGACTCGCCCCTCCAGTGAGCCTTCGGCGCGCAGGTTGCGGATCACGGCAGAGGCCGGTCCCGACTCGCCCGCGGTAGGTCCAAGCAGGCGGAGTGTGATCTGCTCCGGCACCTCGGGATGCGCCGGATCGCCGGCTCCGCGGAAGAAGAAGCCGAGGAAGGTGCGACGGCCGTGGCTATGTACCTCGGCCCGCTTGGGCTCGGCGATGGCGCTCAGCTCCTGCCCGCCGTGGGGACTGCGCGGAGCTCGACAGCTCAGCGGGTTTTGTGCCCGCCAGGCGGCAAAGTCCGCCTTCCTAGGCAGTGCCCACAGACGCCGTCGCATCGCCACCGCCTGCGGCGCCACGGCGGCCTCATCGGCGGCCGGCTCGGAGCCACACTTCGCCTTGCTGCAGTCGGCGGGCAAGAGAAAGGTCTGGTCGAGCAGGAACTCGCGGAGTATCGCGCCGGTGTGCAGGCTGCGCACGATGGCGACAGTTGCGCTCTCTGCGATGTGGCCGGAGTCTGGGCCGAGCCAGACGGCGATCGACTTGCTGTAGGCGTAGCTGTTCTCGTCGGCGCTAAAGCCTAAGAATTCGACATAGTCATCCGAGATCTCGGCTGGGCCGTAGCGACCGGGCCGCTCGGCCAGGCTCGGTAAGCTGATAACGCTCAGGCCAAGCAGGGCCAAGCTACACAGCCGGCCTCTGCGAATCGATGGCCGAGCAGACCTCAGCGCAGGCCTCCGCGCAGACCTCATGGCGCCGCCACCTCGATCGTCAGATCGTACGCGCCACCCGGCGGCAGCACCGTGGGAGCCGTCTTCCACGCCAGAGCCTCGACCACCGGACGCAGGATCGACTGGGCGGCGGCGGTTGCGCGCAGGCTGCTCAGCTTGGGCGGCGCAGCACCGCCCTCTTGCTGCAGCTCCTCGTGGCTGGAGAGCTCGATCACCGGCGCCAAGCCGGCCTGTTGTAGCGCGCTGCTTAGCTTGGTCGCCAAGGCTGCAAGCTGCGCGCGCGGCGCCCGTAAAAGAACCCGCGGGCCCGCCAGTGGCAGCAGCAGCGTCCGCGTAAACTCACCAACCGCCTCGTAGGAGCGAGTGTCGTGGCCCTGCTCATAGACAATCAGCGCGACGCGGCGACTGTCTGGCGCCCAGCACAGCCCCAGCGATCCCTTGAGCGGACCTAGCTCATCCACCAGGTCCGTGGCATAGGCCCGCGGCGGCTGGCCAGCTTGCACCAAGCGGATCGTCACCACCGCACGACCCGGCAGATAGTCGCTGCTGCCATGTCCCGAATGCGAGAGCTCCGCGCTGCGCTGCCAGCGGAGATCGGCGAACGCCAAGGTCTGCCCGACCCAGGTCGTGCGCAGGCGCGAGCCTTGGCGACCCACTACCGTGATCTGGGCCGAGATTTTTCGATCGGGCGAAGCCAGGGCAAAGGTGCAGGGAATCACCCCGTGCTCTCGCTGCAGGCGGACAAACTCCGCCCTCCCGCCCAGCGGTGGACGAGCGCGCCGGGCATCTTCCAGGCGCGCTCTCTGCTCCAGCTCGTCGCTCCCTTCGGCGAGGGGGGTGCTGCCGGACGGGAGCGCGCGATCGGGATCGGACGGACCCAGCTCAAAGAGCTGCTCGATCCCCGAGCGGCTATCGCGCACAACGCCGAGCAGCATCGAAAACCCATGCGGCTTGTTTTCGAGGACATAGCTGGAGCGCGAGATGAAGTAGGCGCCGTCACGACTCCAGGCCAGCTGACCGCGGAGCCCCTGCGCTGCCGGCAGCGGCTCTGGCGCCTGGGCGTCCGCGCGTGCTGTGGGGATCCGCGCTAAGCCCAGGATCAGCGCTAGACCCAACAAGCCCGGCATACTGGCCCAGGCCCCAGCAGAGCGTGCGGCCCGCCGCCATAAAACCGACATGGGCCACATCGTATCACTGCCGGACAGACGACGGAGAGAGCATGCGGAGCCCCCAGACCTAGGCTGTCGGACTGCGCTCTAGCCAAGCCGCTGGCGGGCGCGGCCGGCAAGGAGGTGAGGCAGTCAGGGGCGAGCCGGAATCCGGCCACGGCTGAGCACCGCGGCAAGCTGCTCGGGATCGAGCTCCGGCTCGGTGCTCGGTGCGGCGTAGGCGTACTGCAGCCTGAAGTACAGCTCGGCGCTGTGCACCGCTTTCGGCAGCGCGTGCGAAAAGCGCCGCTGGCTGGGCTGTCCCGGGCGAGGCACCGGCAGCGAGGTGTCGCGCAGCAGGACCTTCTGTTCGCCATTGCCGGCAAAGAAGCGACCGAACGCAAACGACAGCACGAGCTCTTGACAGTCGGGGTCGCGACAGATGTCGAGGATCAGGCGGCGAAAGGGATCGCCAGTCGGCAGCTGATGGCCGATGCCCTGGGCCTGCAGCGACACCTGCAAGCGCTGGGCATGATCGCGGAAGACGCGCAGCGACACCGTCTGACGCAGCCAGTCGATATCGTGGCCGCCAGGAAAGCGATGCGAGCCGCGCGGCATGTGGCAGGCCTGACAGCTGCGCTGCGCGATCCCGGCCCGCCGAAACTCAGAGAGGGTGTCTTGCATCGGGACTTCCGAGAGCAGAAAGGGGCGCAGCGTGCGCGGCCAGTTGGCCTGATGGCAGACCGCGCAGAACTCAGCCGTCTGCAGCTGTGGGTCGTGGCGCAGCGGATGGGCGCGCTGGCCTTTCGCGGTCACCGGTCGCGAGGTCAGGATCTGGCCCGCGCGCAGATGACAGACCGCGCAGTTTACGCCCTCTTCGGCCAGGTTCGTTCCAGTCTCGCTCGGGTGCACGGCGCGTCGCAGGCCGGCCACCTGCTCGGGCAGCGGGGCATGGCAGCTTAGACACCAGTCCAGTGGATCGTGGCGAAACGCAGTGCGAAACAGCTCATTGGTCGCGGCGTGAGCATGACGAGACTGGCGCCAGTCGGCCACGATCTCGGGATGGCAGGCCTGGCAGTCCGCAGCCGACAGTGAAGGCATCGCCGGCGATGCCGCCGAAGCAGCCGCCGACACCACTGGGGCAGCGAGCAGCAGAGCGGCGAGAGCTAGCGGGATCAAAGACGCTGCCGCCATCTATCACTGCCGCAGCGAGGGCATGGCCGCACCAAGGCGGATGACCACGTCAAAGTTGTCGACCTGGGAGACCTTCTCCAGCGCGCGGCCATCGCCCAGCTGCCTGGCGAGCTTTTGGGCCACCTCCGCGAAGCCTTCGCCATACTGCACGACGGTGCGCGAGGGACGACGCACGGCGGCCTTGCCTAGCGAAGACAGCAGGAAGCCCTGTGCCTCGATCTGCGCGACGACCTCACTAAGTGGCGGCGTGCCGCGCGGTGGCAACAGCACCTGGATACGCGGCCCGCGCGTTGGGCGGAAGATCGCTTCGAGCGAACCCCAGTCGCGAATGCCGCTGCCGGAGCGAGCAAAGAGCAGGGCCACGCGTCGTCCATCGGGAGACCAGCACGGAGACAGCGCACCTGCCAGACCCCACTCACCGCGAGTTCCCCAGCGCACTAGGCGCGTCTCACGTCCCTCCGCTTGCAGGAATCCGTGCAGCACCATCCATGGCGTCAGATAGAAGTCATCTTCATTCTTTTTGCCCCTGATGCCGAACTGATAGCTCTGCTTCTCCCAACCTCCGAAGACTTGGTGACTCCCACCGTCTCCGCCAAAGATCCGGATGCGCAGCTGACTCCGGCCATCTGGGGAACGCATCCCGCCAGCGCAGCGCGGGGGATTCTTGGCGAGAAACTCGCGCTCGGCCTGCTGCCGTTTGGCCTCTTCCTGATCTAGGAACGAGTCGTTGCCATAGACGGGCACCTGCTGCGTGGTGCGGACATCCAGGCGAATCAGGGCGTCTGGGCTGTCGTAGTCATGCAGAATAAATAGGAACCAGCGGCCATCCGGCGTGAACCCCAGGACCTCGACATCCTTCAGCATCTTGGCCGCCCAGAGCGTCGGGCTCGAAGACAGCAGCAGCGCTAGACAGCAGCCGGCCGCCAGATAAAGAAAGCTTGGGCCGGCGAGTCTTGGCCGGCAGCGGCGCCCACTGCAGCCTAAAGCCCAAGGGAGACATCGAAGCGCTCCGCTCATCGCCAGTGCTCCATCGTCGGGTCGCAGTTACGTCTGGGCGCTCTGTCGGCGTTTCCACAACGCGCGGCCACACAGCCAGAGCAAGAACGCAGCGAACAGGGCCGCAATCGACTGCCCCGAAAAGACCAGTCCACGCTGCAATCGAATGCGGGCCTGCGCGAGCGACTCCGCCTGGCAGATCAGCAGGGGAGCGCCGCCGGCGCTGGTCAGGTGTTGCCTCGCCACGGCTTGCCGCAGGACGGTGCGAGCCTCGCTGGCTGGCCAGTCGAGCTCAAGCAGCCGGGCCGCCTCCGGGCATGGTCTGCTGGCTTCGCGCGGATCAGGCTCGGGCTCGCGAACGCTCCACAGAGTGACCCCCCAAGCCGGGACTGGCTGTGTCGCTTCCCAGCTCGCTGGGACCAGCGGCACGACCTGAATGCCGCAGTCGCGCGTTCGCCCGCGGTGCCTGGCCACCACATGCCCGGTATAGGACAGCGGCATCTTTAGCTCGCCATCGCTGAACAGAAAGCGACCGGTCTTGGGAAACTGGGGTGCTTGGGCAGCTGAGATCGGTGCAGACAGCGGCGCCGCCTGCAGCGCCTGCAGCTCGAACCAGGCTTGGCTCGTCTCGCTGGCCGCGGCGATGGCCACGCTCAGGCCAAGAAAGCCAAACCAGCCGTGGTCCGGCAGGATGAAAAATAGGCTGACTCCGCCTGCCAGCACGGCTGGCCATACCGCATCAGCTCCCGCCAAGAGGAAATAGAGGGCATGCACACCCAGCATCAACAAGAGTAACTCGGCGAGCTTGCGCAGAATCGTCCTCACAATCTGGACCGCTGGCTCGGTGCCACCGTCTAGGCGGACGTCTGGGTTGGGTATCTGCGCTGCCATCCCAAGGATACTGCCGGGCACAGAATATCACGCCGTTCGGCGGCTCCTGCACAAGGCTCGCGGAGTCATCGCGGCTGTGGCTGAGACTCCTTTTTTGCGCTGGCTAGGCCGGGACCAATTCCCGCATTTCGGCAGCACCGCGTAGCCGGCCCAAGCGGGCGGTACGAGGATGCAGTTCGGGTACTGGAGGAGAGAACGTCGCCTCTTGCCCCGCGGCTTGTGGAACGGCGCTGGGCCGATAGAGTCCCTGACGGACAAAGGGATGCGTACGCTGCTTAGCTGATCGAGCGCAGTCTCTGCACCTAGGCACAGGCTGGCCGGCAAGGTTTGCCGACGATCCTGCCGACGTCTCTGGCTCGCCAGCCCACCGCATATTTCCCTCTCAGCCTGCGGGCCAAGCTGCGGGCCGCTGCGTTTCCTCGGCTTGGTATGTGTTGTGCAATTGGGAAGCAGGGGGCGGAAGGTGCGCCGCTACCGCTGGGGGATGCCGTGAGACGAAGGGCTAGCAGCAGGACCGCTCGGGCGACGAGCTCGCCAGCGTCGTATCGCTGCCCCCCAGGCCTACATCTGTGGGCCCGGGGAGTCTTGCTGTGGCTGGTCCTTGCTGCCCGGCTGGGCAGTCAAGCCTCGGCACAAGCAGCTCCGGCGGCAGCGACAAGCTGGGTGGCGACCAAGGACGGAAGTCTCTACCGGGCCCTGCGGACGCAGCCAGTCGCCGGTGGAACCGAGGTGATCACCCGACGAGGAACAGCCATCCTGATTGCCACGGAAGACATCGCGAGAAAGTGGCCCGACACCGACTCGCCGACGCTCCACCCGGACCACGTGATGCTGACGAGCTGTCCGCAGAATCGCTACCAGAGCCCACTAAGCCGCGAGCTGACGATGGCTGGAGAAGAAACGACCCCGGTGCAGCTGATCGCGATTTCGCCCGGGGTCAGCATCCGGTTTCAACGAAGCAGCGGAACCAAGCAGGAGCAGCGTAGCTGGGCAGAGATCGAGAGCATCGTGCGGCCCAAAGACCGGCCGGACTCCTGTCAGCCCATCGAGCTGCCAGCCATCGCTGCCACAGAGGAAGCGGCGGCCGCGCGAAAGGACAAGGACGCGGCAGCTTCGTCGGCGCTGGCTTCCGCCTCAGGTCGCGGCGCCATTCGGGTGCGGCTCGAAGCAGACCGCCCGATCCAGCTCTGGGAGCTGGTGCCGGATCGCGACCAGCGTCAGCTCGCCGAGGGGCTAACGATGGACTCGCTGATCCTCTACCCCGATATTCGCTACAAGGTCACTGGGAATGAGGTCGTTGGGGCGGTGTTCCAGCTAGAGCCGCAGCGGGCCGCGCGGATCTTCGTCCAGACCGGTCAGCTCTCTCCTACGGCGGGCGGGGTGGTGCTAACGGTGCTGGGGTCGATGGGCATGGCGGCAGGCGTCTTTACGCTTCTTCCTGCCGGGATGGTCGCCGTATATCAGGCCAGCTACCCCGTCTACGGGCATAGCGACTTCACGGGCTGGGTCGCCGGCGGGGTCGTGGCCTTGGGGCTCGGTGTGGTTGGTCTGACGGTGGGTATCCATCTGATCAACGACAACAAGACCCGCGTGCTAATCAACGACTACTCAGGGCGCGTGGAAGTCGTCGCAGGGCGCACCGGCCCAGGCGGAAAATGGGTCGCCAGACTGCGTATTACAGAGCGTGGTCTTGAGTTCTAAAGAGTGAGAGCAGGGCGGCGATCGCGCTGCGGCAAAGAGGCTTCTGCGCAGCGCCCATCGCGAAGTCATCGAGCTGCACTTACCCGAGGCCGAGGTCAGCGGCGGCACCCTGCAAGAGCTTGGAGCGGACGACGCCGGGCGAGACCAGCCTCGCGGCCGCCGCGCGCCTGCGGCTGGGCAGACATGCCCTCAAGCACTCTGCAAGAAGCTGCGCAAAGGCGAAATCATTCCGAAAAAAACGATCGATCCGCAGCCGCTCTTGCACTGGGCTAAGGCACCAGCAGCACGCGGCCGCCGCGTCGCATGGTGTCGACCGCTTGGTGCAGCATGCGCTGGCGCTGCGGGCTGGGGAGGCGGGGATAGGCCTGCAGGATCTGCGCCTCGACCTTGGGCAGCTCCTGATCGATCTGCTCGTCGCTCATCGCCGGGAAGACCAGCTGCAGACCGTTGTCGAGGTTGGCCTCGCCGCGCACGTTGAGGGCCGGCTTCTTTTCGGGCAGCTCGCCGCGCTTGGCGAGCGTGATCAGCAGCTGCTTCTCGGCGATGAAGGCGTCATCGGTCTGCGTGTCGTTGTTGCTGACCTCGCCCCAGATCTTGTCGCCCGGGCCAAGCACGGTCAGCAGCGGCAGCGGTACGTTGTCGACGCGCGGTCCGGCCTCGGGAGTGTGGGGAAAGAACTCGGCCCCGAAGCGCTGGCGGAGCTGACAGCGCAGCTGGTGCCGATCATCGACAACCATCGGCAGCGACAGCGACAGCGGAGCGGCCAGCTCTTTGGCCACGGCCTGACGCTCGGGCGGATCGGTGTTGACAAGGACGATGCGCAGGCCGTCTTCGCTGCTGCTGCGCCGCTGCAGGCTCTGGAGCTGCGCGAGCTTGCGCAGGCAGGCCTTGCAGTCGGTCGACCACAGAAACAGCATGGTGACGGGTCCCGACAGTGCCTTGAGCGTCGTCGGCTTGCCGCTCCAGGTGGACAGCCGCAGATCCGCCGGACCCGTGGCCGGTGCACCGGCGTTTGCGGAAGAGGAGGTCCCGGCCGTGGTCTCAGCGGCCGGCGTAGCGGGAGCCGAGCTCGGCACAGCATCAGGGGCTGGCCGCGAGCCAGCACAGTGTACGGCGCTCAGCAGAGCTGCGCCGACGAGGGTTCGCGTTGCAAGCGTGCGCATGCCGGCACTATCGGCGATTCCGTCACCCCACTGTCAAGGATTTCTGCGGCGGCCGGGACTAGGGCCCAGCGGCGGCTTCAAAGCTGAAGTCGGCGAGCAGCTGGGTCAGCTGCGCCTCGGCGGTGGCGAGGGTCTCGCTGAGGGTGACCAGGCGCTTCTGCAGCTCGGCGCTGCGCCGCTCGTGCTCGGCCAGCTTGCTTAAGAGTTCCGCGCGCAGCTTTTCCGCACTGGCGATCTTTTCGACGGCGCGCAGGTTGTCGCGTAGCTCGTTGCCGCGATCGCCCTGCTCATCGCGCAGGCGCTGCAGGCGCTCGCTCTCTTGCTCGGCGGAAAGGATGGCGCGCTGCTGCTGACAGATGGCGCTCAGGCGAGCCTGCACATCGTTCGGAATGGTCGAGGCACTGCCTTCGAGGTAGGGACACAGCAGGCTGTCCTGCCGGCGGGCATCGCGCAGGCTGCGCAGGCGGCTGTCCAGACGGCGCTCGCGCACCGTAAGCTGCGTCGTACCCGCCTGGGTGAGCGGCTGCGGCACCAGATAGGCCTCGCTGCTGCTCTCGCTGTCGGCGGGCAGGGCCAGGACGTCGTAGCCGCTGCGCCGCGGATGGCGGACAAACAGGCGGGCCGGCACCTCGGGGCCCAGGCTGGGCACGGTGATCTGGTAGTCGGTGGTCAGGATCTGCTCGTCTTGGACCTGCGCTTGACCGGCGCGCAGGCTGAGCAAGCGCAGCGGCCGCGAGCTAGCGTGGCTGCTCGACTGCACACTCGCCGAGCGCTCCAGGGCGTAGGGAATCAGCGCCGTCTCGCCCGCCGCCACCCGTCCCAGCACGCCTTCGCCGACGAAGCCACCGCTGCCGAACACCGCCACCGGCCCGGGCTCCAGCGGGCTACCGACATGCACGCGCGCCACCCGCAGCGGATGGCGATCGCTGCCCGGCAGGCTGGCGTCGGGACGAAACAGATAGATGTCTTCGCTGCCACCGCGCAGCGTCAAAAGCGCGACCATCGTCGAGCTGCCTTCGGGCAACGACACCGGACCCGACAAGCGATAGCGAGCCCCGCCTTGGCTCTCTTGCAGCGTCGACAGCGGACGCGCGCTGCCAGCCACCTGCTGGGCGGTCAGCGGGCTTGCCGCCGGCGGGCCAGACTCCTGCCCGGCATCGCTGCGCGTCTGCAGGATGTTGATCTGCACCCGGCGATTGCGAGCGCAGGCCTCCTCGCTGGTTCCGCTGACTAGCGGGCGATCGCTGCCGTAGCCGCGGGCCCGCAGGCGCCGCCCTTCCACGCCCAGGCTGACCAGGGCAGCGCGCACTGCATCGGCGCGGCTCTGGCTGATGTCGCGCGGGCTGCTATCGCTGCAGGCGTGTCCCGCGACCTCGATCAGCACAAGCTCCGGGTTGCCCTTCAGCGTAGCGGCGATGGCCTCGATCAGCGGCCGCGTATTCGGCTCTAGCTTGGCGCTGTCGCGCTTGAAGAACAGCTGATCGAGGATCTCGATCTTTGAGGCCGAGACGATCACCCGCCCGCGATCGGGACAGCCATCGCTGTCCTCGGTGCCGTTGTAGGTCTCGGGCTCGCTTGGGCACTTGTCTTGGCTGTCGGGGATGCCGTCGTGATCGCTGTCGGCGCTCGCGCTTGTGCGGGTCCGCGTCGTCTCGGCCAGGACCAGGCCGGTGGCTACCGGCGTCACTAGCTGGCCGTTGATATCCGGCCGCGGCACAAAGCGCGGGGCCCGCAGGTCGAGGGCAAAGGTCAGCGGCGCCCCCGTGGCCAAGATCAGCTCGACCCCGTCCCAGGACTCGCCAGACAGGTTGTCGATGATGGCCCAGGCCTGCAGCACTCCCGCGGTCGCCGGGCCGCTCGCCGGGCCGGCCCCATCGCCGACCCCAGGCCGGGCGGGCGGCAGGACGATGCGATAGGCCGACTTCCAGACTGGCGAAGGGGAGGTGTAGGCGACCGTCAGGCGCTGTGGGCGCCCCAGCCCTGGGCCGAGGTTTTCGACCCCGGTGTCGATCCATAGCTCGCTGCGATCCTCGGGCTCGGCCTGGGTCCGCGGCTTGCGCTCGACCGTCGCCTTCTCGCCGGCCTGGCTGGCCCGCGGCTGCGGGATGACTGCAGTGACTGGGCGCTGCTCGCCGCTTGGGCTCTCGCTGATCACCACCAAGCTCTTGAGCACATCGTCGATCTCGTGGCTGCGCAGGCGCAGGCGATAAACCGGATCGCGGACCTCACCGCTGCGCTCGAAGTAGCCGATGCCGTTCTGGTACAGCACCACCCGGCGCAGCGACAGCGCCGAGCGCGAGCCAGCACAGCCCAGCCCAGCCGTCGTCGCCAAGGCAAAAAGTGCCAAGCCAGAGACGGCGGGACGGTAGGCTGCCGGCGCGGCCCGCCCTGCTCGCCCGGCGGCTGCCGGCACCTGCGATCGTCCGCAAGAGATCAACCACCGCCAACAAGTAGAACGCGCAGTCGGAGCCATGGGGCGCACAGTGTACCGCAGCCGCAGACCGCAGCGGCCGGCTAAGCCGACTGACCCCGCACCCGCGCGCACCATCGGGCCAAGCGGACCCGGCGACCACGCCCGGCGGGTGGGCCTGCGTAGGCTGCTCGCCGGCCGCGCGCACCGCCCTCCTGACACGACAAACGCTGTCGCTGGGGCTTCCCATTTTTGTCGCGGCGGGCGAAGATGGACCCACAGTGATCTCGGTCGGTTCCACGGTCGGGAACTACCGCATCGTCCGTAGGCTCGGGGCGGGAGCCATGGCGACGGTCTTCCTGGCTGAACATCCGCGGATTAGCAAGCGCGTCGCGGTCAAGGTCATCAACGCGGAGCTGTCTACCAGCCCCGAGATGGTGTCCCGTTTTCTTGCGGAGGCGCGAGCCGCAAGCCAGATCAGCCACGAGAATGTCGTCGACATCCTCGACTTTGGGCAGACCCCCCAGGGCGACAACTTCATGATCATGGAGTACCTGGAGGGGCAGACGCTGACCGCCCGCGTCCGCGCCGCCCACCGCCTGGACCTGCCGGCCGCACAGCGCATCGGGGCGCAGATCGCCGACGCGCTCGCCGCAGCGCATGGCCAGGGCGTCATCCACCGCGATCTCAAGCCCGACAACATCTACATCGTCAAGCGCCAGGGCAATCCCGACTACGTCAAGATCCTCGACTTCGGCCTGGCCAAGCTGCTCATCGGCTCCGAGGGCATCAACCACAAGACCTCCTCGGGATCGGTGCTGGGCACGCCGCACTACATGGCGCCAGAGCAGTGCGAGGGACGCAGCAACGTCGACGGGCGGGCCGACCTGTACTCGCTGGGCTGCATCCTGTTCTACATGGTCTGCGGCCAGCTGCCGTTTCCCGGCGATGGCTTCGCCGAGGTCATCCTCAAGCACATCAGCGAGGCGCCGCCGAGCCCGCGCAGCCTCAACCCCGCGGTGACGCCGGCCTTTGAAAAGATCGTGCTGCACTGCCTGGCCAAGAACCGCGACTTCCGCTTCCAAAAAGCCGAGGATCTGGCGGCCGCTCTGCGCGAACCCGAGAAGTGGTCGCAGGAGTTTGGCGATGACCCGGCCCGCCTCGTCGGTCCGTCGAGCACACGGCGCGGCGGCGGCGAAGCAATCGCGGGGGCCGCGGCGAACAAGCCAGCCCTCGACTCGATGGCCGCAAGCAGCGTGATTGCGCCGGCCAAGCCGACTCCGATCAGCAAGCCCGCTGGTAGCTCGGGAGCGCCCGGCCCAGCCGGCAAGCCAGCCGGGCCCAACCTGGGGGTGACGCTGCAGCCCAAGCCAGTGCCCGCTGCGGTGCTGGCCGCGATTGCCACGCCCGCGGCTGCGCCCCCTCTGGCTGCGCCCCCGCCGGCTGCACCCCCTCCGACTGCACCGCCGGCCATGGCGCCCCCGCCGGCAGCCCCGCCGCTTAGTGCCCCGCCACCGGCCGCGCTGCCACCGCCTAGTGCCCCGCCACCAGCCGCTGCCATCTCGCAGCTGGCCGAGACACCGGTCGTCGCCAATCGCTCGGCGCCGCAGATGCCGACGATGATCGGCGAGATGACGCCGGCCGCTCTCTCGGCGCTGATGCGGCCGCCGCCGCCCAAGGCCGGCGGCTCGGGGGGAGCCGGCCGCCCTCTCACGCCACCGGGGGCCATTCCTGCCTCGCCGCCTGCGGCCAGCCCGCCCGCGGCGATGACGCAGATTGTGCCGTCGAGCTCGCAGCCAGCCCTGCCGGCCCTGCCCGCTCCGCCGGCGTCCGCTCCGCCCGCTGCCTATGCCAGCCAGTCGCAGGTGCCGCCGATCGCCGCGACCTCTTTGCCTCCGGCCTATGGCAGTCAGCCCGGTGTGCCGCCCGTCGCTGCTAGCTCGCAGCCAGCCGCGTATGGCAGCCAGTCACAGGTCGCACCGGTGGCGGCTAGCTCGGGGCAGCAGCCGGGGTATGCGCCCGCCCAGCCGCCGGGGAGCTACGCCACGCCACCTTCCGGCTCGCCGCCAGTCGCCGGGGAGGATGGCGTTAGCCGCGCGCTGCACAAGCTCGCGCCCCATCTGAACCGCTTGGCGATGCAGCCGTGGGTCCAGCGCTTCCTCGATCTGCCGCCGCCCCGCCGCCTGGTCATTCTGCGCGGCTGCGCCATCGGACTTGGGTCGCTGGTGTTCTTGCTGCTGCTGATCCTTTTGTGGCCCGGCCCGCGCATCGTCATCGTCCGCAGCACCCCCGACACCGCCGAGGTCCTGCGCGGCGAGACCTCGCTCGGCAACACGCCGATCATCGTCGAGCTGAAGCGCGGCGAGACCCAGAGCCTGACCCTGCGCAAAGAAGGCTATGAAGACACCGCGCAGGACATCGGGCCGGACAGCGAGAAGGTCGTGATGGTCAAGCTCAGCGAGTCCTCGCCGAGCAAGCCCGACACCGGCCAAAGCGGAGGTGGCGGCGGCAAGAAGCCCACCACCAAGCCAAGCAGCGACGACGACGGCGGCGAAGACGGCGACAACAGCGGCGGCAGCGACGAGCCCAAGAAGAAGAAAAAGAAGAAGAAAAAGAAGGTCGTCGTC
>CAZVMD010000092.1:0-24311 GCA_964628555.1 uncultured Myxococcales bacterium
GCAAGGACTTCTACGCCGAGCGCTACATCGGCATGGATGACAACGGCGGCGTGCATATCAACAGCGGCATCGCCAACCTCGCCTTCTATCTGATGGTGCAGGGCGGCAGCCACCCGCGCATGAAGAGCCCGTCGGTGGTGAACGCCATCGGCATCGACAAGGCGATGCGCATCTTCTACTACGCCAACAGCAAGCTCCTGACCTCGACGAGCGACTTCCAGGCCGCCCGCTACGCCACCGCCCGCGCGGCTGAGCTTCTGTACGGTCGCTGCGGCGCCGAGTGGCAGGCGGTGCACGCAGCCTGGGATGCCGTTGGGGTTGGCGGTAGCTGGGCGCTGTGCGTCAGCCCGCCGGGCGGCTTCTAAGCAGCCGCCGTCCTCCCGCGCTCCTTGCCTCTCGCCTCTCGCCTCCCTTCGTCTCTCTCGCTCTCTTCCGCCACCGCTGATTCACAAAGATCCGCTCTGCTCGGCCGCGGCCGGGTAGGTCGGGTCGGAGGAGTGCGCCCGCCCCACGAAATGGTTTTACGGCGCCAAAGGCCGCACGGTACGCTTAAGGGTTCGCTGCCGCGTGGTTCGATCATGCAGGGACAGCTTGTGGGGAAATACCGCTTGGTGCGCCCGCTTGGCGAGGGGGGCATGGGCGTGGTCTGGGAGGCCGAGCGCGAGAACCTGGGCGGTCGCGTGGCGCTCAAGATCCTGCGCGCCGAGTACGCGCAGCAGCGCGAGTTCGCCGCCCGCTTCTTTAACGAAGCGCACGCCTGCAACGCCATCGAGCACCCGGCCATCGTCAAGATCTTCGACCACGGCCAGACCTCCGACGGCGCCGCCTTCCTGGCCATGGAGTACGTGGCCGGCGAGTCGTTGGCCAGCCGCCTGGAGCGCACGCCCCGCCTGCCGGGCGAGATGGTCATGCGACTCGGGCGGCAGATTGCCTCGGCCATCGCCGCGGCGCACAAGAAGCAGATCATCCACCGCGACCTTAAGCCCGAGAACATCATGATCGTCGCGGACGATGACTCGACGGCGGGTGAGCGGGTCAAGATCCTCGACTTTGGCATTGCAAAGATTGCCAATCAGGCGCGGCGTATTGTAGAAACACAAGGCAATATTGTGATGGGGACGCCCACGTATATGTCCCCCGAGCAATGTGCCGGCGGAAAAGGCATAGACGAGAAAACCGACGTCTATTCTCTTGGCATTCTTATGTACCAAATGTTGGCCGGGCGTACCCCCTTTGTCGCCGATGAGCCCGGTATGTACATTGGGATGCATCTGTTCAAAGAGCCGCCGCCGCTTGGAAGCTTGGCCCCGGAGGCTGCGCCGCTCTTGGTGGAGCTTGTGCACGCCATGCTGGCCAAGGAACCGCCGCAGCGGCCGGCTATGGCCCAGGTGGCCGCGACGCTGCAGCAGCTAGGCCAAACTCCGTCGGGAATCACCAAAAAGCCCGAGCTGCCGGAGGACTTTACGGCCATCGTCCTGACGAGCGGCGACATGCCGTTTGTCGCCCCGCCCGCACCAGAGTCGGCGAGCCAGCGCAGCACCCCGGCCAGGGAGAGCGGGCGGCGGCCGAAGCTGGATCCGCCAGGGCTTCCTGCGGCGGGCGAGCCGATGGCCTGGCTGCGCCAGCGAGGGCGGCTGCTGGCGACGGTCAGCCTGGCGGCGGTGGCCGTGCTCGGTCTGCTGTGGCTGCGCAGTCCGACGCCGCCGCGCCAGACCACAGAGGCGCCAACGCTGACGCCGACGCCGACAGCCGACCAGCCGGCTGAGGCAAGCGGGGCGAGCGACGCCAAAGTGGGCAGCGGCAGCGGGGCTGGAAAGCCGGCCAGCGAGCCCAGCGAGCGCAGTCCCAGCGACGGACCCGCGCACCCGAGCAGCGACGAGCCGGGCAAGCCCAAGGACGAGCGCGGGCCGGCCAAAGCCGGCGGCCCGGCCAAGCGCCCAAGCTGGAGCCAGGAGGACACCGATCGCCTGCTGATCCAGGCGCGTGGCAAGTCAGCTGCCGGCCAGTCTGCGGCGGCGATGAACGATGCCTATCTGGCAGCCCAGCGTGGCAATGCTGCGAATGCCTGGGCCATGGCCGGCGTATATGCCTGTAGTGCCAGAAATCCGCGAATTATCGCGGAATCTATGCGCCATTTAGAAGGCAAATCAGGCGACCGCTTTTGGCTGACTTATCTCGTCTCGCAGTGTGAAAAACGGGGCTATCAGCAGACGCCCGATCACCGCTTGCGTCTGCCTGGCCAGTAGCGGCCAGCCCGAGGAGCCGCTGCTGGCCCGGGCGCAGCGGCGCGGCTCAGTCGAGCCCAAAGACGCGGCGGGCGTTGTCGCGCAGGAACAGGGCGCGGACCTCGGGATCGAGCCCCAGTCCGTCGAGCCCGCTCAGCGCTTTGTGCGGCGTGATCATCGGGTAGTTAGAGCCGAACAAGACCTTCTTGCGCCCGTGCCCACGCAGGTACTCGACGAGAGCCGCGGGATAGCGCGCGGCGGTGTAGGCCGAGGTGTCGATGTAGACATTTTTGTGCTTGGTGGCGACGGCGATGGCCTCGTCGGTCCAGGGATAGCCGATGTGGCCGCCGACGATCACTAGCTCAGGAAAGTCGATGGCCACCTGATCGAGATAGATCGGTCGCCCGACTTCCGAGGGCATTAGCGGCCCGGTGTGGCCGATCTGGGTGCAGAACGGCACGCCTAGCTCGCAACACTCGGCGTAAAGCGGATAGAAGCGGCGATCGGTCGGCGGCACCTCCCACAGCCAGGGCAGGACGCGAATCGCCTTGAAGCCAAGCTGGCGGATGCAGCGGCGGATCTCGCGCACGGCTGCCATCGGCCGGCGAATATCGACGCTGCCCACCCCGACCAAGCGCCCCTGCCCGGCGGCGACAAAGCCGGCCACCTCATCGTTTTCGATCATCGCGCCGCTCGGTGCAGCCCAGGCCGAGACCAAGGCCTGCGCCACCGACGCCTGCTCCAGGGCGGCGAGCGTCATGGGCAGCGGTAGCTCGGCGGTTGGCACCTCGCTGCGCGTCCAGCGCAAGAGCGACTCGAAGATCGGCGCCTGGATGAAGCGCAGGGTGGGGTGCTGAATCCACGCATCGATGATCGGGAGCGGGGTCGAGGGACTTGGCGACTGACTCATGGCGGACTCCTTGAATCTGCATCTTATGCGCGCGCGGTCGCCCTGGGGCCAGCCGGTGATCAGCGCCCGCGGGCCGAGCGCGCCTGCGCCTGAAAGTCCTCGCGCAGGAGAGCGAAGCGCAGATGATCGCGCCAGCGCCCGGCGATCTTTAAGTAGCGCGGCGAGTAGCCTTCCTGGCGAAAGCCGCAGGCCTGCACCAGCCCGATCGAGGCGTGGTTATCCGGCTGGATGTTGGCTTCGATGCGGTGCAGGCGCGGCACGCTCGCGGTCGTCGCAGCTTCGGGGCGCGACGAGAAGATGGCTGCCAGAAGCAGGCGCAGCCCAGCCGACATCAGGCCGCGGCCGGCGCTCGGCGCGAAGGCGTAGTAGCCGAGGTAGGCGCTCTGAAAGCCACCATAGAAGATCTGGCTGAGGTTGTAGACGCCGACCAGCGAGTCGTCCTCTTTGCTGCGCACCCAGCAGCTAAAGAAGTCTTCGCGGCCACAGCGATCGAGGTAGGCGGCGAAGGCCTGCGGCGAGGCCGGTGGGGCAGCAAAGCGACCGTGCAGGCTGCGGCTAGCGCGGGCCTGGCGCAGGAATTCACGCGCTGCCCCCGCGCTGGGCGCGGTTAGATACACTCGAAGGGAGGCAGGAGGCCGGGAACGGTCGCTCGCGATCGCCATGGGGCGCTATCTTGCGGCATCGCTGCGGCCTGACCAAGCGTCATGCTGGGCCTGCAGAGAAGCCACCTGCGCGAGCTACTGAGATCAAAGACATGCTGACGCGAAATCCGGGCCTGATGTTGGTGTTGCTGTTTGCGGTCGCTGCGCACGCTAGCTTGACCGATCGCTGGCTGACGGATGTGCAGCATGGCAAGCAGCTTGGCTTCGCGATCCTTTTGGCGCCGATTCTGCTCATCCTGCTGGGCGAGTGGATCACGCAGGACGCGGCCACGCTGGTCTGGCAGCAGCGCGGCTGCCGCATCACCCTGCTGGGCGCGCTGTGGCACCTGATCCTCGACGGGGCCAGCCTGGCCCTGCTGGGTACAGGGCTGCCCTCCGTGGCCCTGGTTGCCGCGGGCGCGCTGGCCGGTGCGCTGCTTGCGGCGTGGGTGGCGCAGCAGGCCCTGCGTCGCTTGCGCAAAGCCGGTACAGAAGACAGTGATGCTGATCCCAGCCAGGCTCCGCCGCCGCGCGGCTGGCTGGCGCGCATAGCCCGCGAAGCGTCGCTGTTCGGCTCGACCGCGGCCATGGTCTGCCTGGTGGGGCTTGGCATGGTGGCGATGGCCGCCGTCGGCCTGTGGCGTCACCCGGAGGCCTGGCCCAAGCTCTTGGGCGCCGCTGCGTTCTTCGCGCTGTGCGGTCTGGTTGGGGTGTGGATGGGGCTCGATCGGCGCGCCATGCTGCTGCGTCAGCCATCGCCCTTTGCTCGCTTTCGCCCGCGCTTTCTGCGCCGCAGCCGAGCCATCCCCACGCAGGAAGGGCTGGCGCTGATCGGCCGCCGCGGCGCGACGATCTATGTCTGGGAGAGCATTACGGCGGTGTCGCTGGGCGAGTATCAAGGCAGCCCCGCGCTGTTCCTCGACTTTGGCCCCGCCGCGGTGCCGCAGCGCCTGCTTCCCGACGGCAGCCCGGCGCAAGATGATCCGACTTGGCTGCGGCGGCAGCGCCGGAATCAAGAGCTTATGCGCCTGCTGGCCGGCTGTGATCTGGTGATCATGAGTGTGCTCACCGAGCAAGGACCCGGGGTGCTGGCAGAGCAGATCAGCAGGCTGCTCTGCGACTACGAAGGCCGCGCGCAGCTACCCACCTGCGCCGCCGCGCTGCGCGAGCTTGGGGCCGTGGGCACTCGCCGCGACCCGCGCAGCTAGCCGACCGCCGCGCAGATTTTTGCGCCTGCGGTGAGCCGCTTTCTCGATCGCCGCGCACTATTGTGCGTGACCGCAAGCAGGCTCCATACGTCGCCGTGGGCGACGAGAGCGGCGCTGCTGCGCGTGCTGTGCCTAGGGCTCTTTCTGTGCCCTGGCGGATCGGCGCAGGCGCAGCTCGCAAGCGAAGCCGCGCCGCGCAGCGTGATCGTTTTGCCCAGCGTGATGCAGGGCCTGTACATCTATCGCGATCATCCGGCGCGCGGGCTGACCTCGGCCACGACCGCTCGCTTGGCGCTGTGGCTGCGGCAGCAGTGGCTCTTTTCGGCCAGCTATCGCTTCTCGTACTTTGCCCCCAGCCCAAGCGCCGCGAGCTACGGCCTGGCGACCGCTCCGTGGCGTCAGCACGACGGCTACGCCAGCTTCGGCTATGCCGCGCTGCGCTTCGGCATCTCACTGCACTACGGCGTGCTGGCTGGAGCGCTCAGCGCCACCCCCGACTACGCCGAGACCTCACATCATGTGGGCTTCTTGGCGCGCTACAGCCCGTTTGGTGATGCGCTGCTCGCGTTTACCGCCAGCCTGTTCCCGACCGAGGTGATCTATCGCGGCGAGCTGGGCTGGGCCCTGCCGCTTCTGCCCGCGTCGTCGCGCCTGGCCCAAGCCGGGCAGCAGCTTCGTCTGCGTCCGGCCTTCGCGCTGCAGCAAAGTGCTGGCGAGTGGCGCCCGAGCGGCTCGCTGACGCTGAGCTTTGAGCACCCGCGCTTCTCGGCTTTCCTCGGTGGCAAGTACGGCAGTGAGCTGCGACCCGCCTATCTGCCGCAAGAGATCGTCTACAACGGACCCGAGCGCATTCCGCTTGGGCTGTGGGTCGGAGCCAGCCTGCGCCTGCTGCCGCGCGATGGCACCTCGCTTAGCCTGAGCTACGCCTATGACCGCCTGCTGCGCGAGGTGTTCGACCCCAGCGCACCGACGATGAACCGAACGCTCGACAGCCAGGCGCACTATCTGACCTTAGCCATCGCTCGACCGTTTTAAGCGAGCGCTGGCCAGCCTCAAGAGCCGCGGCGAAGCCCGCGCGAAACCCCGTGGTGTGGCCCCTCTCCGCCAGGGCTGCGCCGCGCAACCGGAGCTATGTCCATGAGATCGCTCGCCCGCCTGCAAGACCTGGCCTTAAGTGAGTCGGGCTTTGTCTTTGACCCCTACACCGGCGCCACTTTCACGGCCAACGCCACTGGCCTGGCGGTCCTGCAGGGACTGCGCGATGGCTTAAGCCGCGCCGAGGTCGTCGATCGTCTAAGGCAGCAGTTCGACACCGACAGCCTCAGCGATCAGCTGGAGTCAGACGTCGGCGACTTCTTGCGTCTGCTGGTGCAGCAGGCCCTGCTGTCGGCGGATCAGGCCGGCGAGATCCTGCCGAGCGGAGGTCTGTCGTGAGTCGGCGCTCTGCCCCGCGTCGTCGCCGCGCGCTGACCATAGCGGTCACCGGGCTCAACGCCACCGATAACCCTGCCCCTGGGGTGGGGGTGCTGCGAGCGCTACAGCTGGCGTCACCGCAGGATCGGCTGATTGGCCTGGCCTATGACGCGCTCGATCCGGGCATCTACACCCGCGATCTGGTGTCCGATGTCTTCCTGCTGCCCTATCCCTCGCAGGGCCTAGAGCCGCTGCTCTCGCGCATCGAATACATCCACGCGCGCACGCCGCTGGATGTCATCATCCCGACGCTCGACTCGGAGCTCCCGGCGTTTATCGCGGCGGCACCGCAGCTTCGTCAGCTGGGTATCGCTACCTTTCTGCCCTCACGCGAGCAGCTGGAGCTGCGCAGCAAGGCCCAGCTGGCCACGCTAGGGCTGCGCGCCGGCATCAGCGTGCCGGCAACGGCGGTGATCACCACGCTGGCCGAGCTTGCGCAGGTCCAGCTGCGCGTGCCCTATCCGTTCTTCGTCAAGGGCGTGTTCTATGGCGCGACCCTGGCCAAGGATGCGCAGGCCGCCGAGGCCGCCTTTCACAAGTATGCCCAGGAGTGGGGGCTGCCGATCATCGTCCAGTCCGCGGTGCCCGGCGATGAAGTCAACGTCGTCGCGGTCGGCGATGGGGAAGGCGGGCTGGTCGGTGCGGTGGCGATGAAGAAGCTCTTGATCACCGACAAGGGCAAGGGCTGGGCCGGCGTGACCATCCGCGATGAGGCGCTGCTGCAGCTGTCGCAGAAGTTCATGGCAGCGACCGGCTGGCGCGGCCCCTGCGAGCTAGAGCTGATCCGCGATGCCCGCTCGGGCTATCACCTGATCGAGATCAATCCGCGCTTTCCCGCCTGGGTGTTCTTGTCGGCCGCGGCGGGCATCAACCTGCCGGCCAGCTTGGTCGCGCTGGCATGCGGCGAGCCGGTGACGCCGCAGCTGCAGTACGAGATCGGCAAGCTGTTCGTCCGCATCTCGTACGACCAGATCGCCACGCTCGATGACTTCCAGCGCATGCTGATCCACGGCGAGCTGAGCCGCGAGCTGCCGCGGCCCAAGAGCCCCGGCCCACGTCGGCGGAGCAGCGCCAAGTCGGCCAGTCTGAAGGCGGCCGCGCCCGTCCTCACTTACGAACAAGGAATCTCGCCATGAGCGCCTCTGCTGCTGCAAAAGCCAGGACCCCAATCCCACGTCGATCCTACGAGCGCCCCACGCTGCTGCGTCACCAGATGGGGCTGATGAATAAGTTCGGTCGGGCCCAGGCGCCCAAGCCGCTGACCCACATCGACGGCGTATCGATTGATGAACTTATTGCGCAGTATGGCTCGCCATTATTCGTTTTTTCCGAACAATCGCTGGTCAGCCGCTATCACGAGCTGCGCCAGGCCTTCGTCCGCCGCTACGCCAGGGTGCGCCTGGCCTGGTCGTACAAGACCAACTATCTGCAGGCCATCTGCCGCGTCTTCCATCGCGAGGGCGCCTGGGCCGAGGTGGTGTCCAAGATGGAGTTCGACAAGGCGCTGCACAGCGGCGTGCCCGTCGATCACATCCACTTCAACGGACCCTACAAGCCCGATGCGGCGATCGAGACCGCGGTGCGCGGCGGCTCGCCGATCCACCTCGACAGCTTCGATGAGCTACACCGCGTCGAGCGCATCGCCGAGCGCATCGGTCAGCGGGCCCGCGTCGCCATTCGCGTCAACCTAGCGGTCGAGGGACTGCCCGCCTGGAGCCGCTTTGGCCTGAACCTGGAGTCGGGACAGGCGCGCGAGGCGGCGCGGCGAGTGGTGGCTGGCGGCAAGCTGGACCTGGTCGGCCTGCACTGCCACATCGGCACCTTCATCCTGGGCCCAGTGGCCTATGGCATCGCGGCCGCCAAGATCGTCGAGCTGGCCAATCAGCTTAAGCGCGAGCTCGCACTCAAGCTGGAGTTTATCGATCTTGGCGGCGGCTTTGCTTCGCGCAACACGCTCAAAGATCAGTACCTGTCGGGCGACCAGGCCTCGCCCTCGTTCGAGCGCTACGCCGACGCGATCTGCGACGAGCTGGCCAAGCTCGACTACGCGCCGACCGAGCTACCCACCCTGGTGCTGGAGACCGGTCGCGCCCTGTGTGATGACGCCGGCTATCTGGTGTCCTCAGTGCTGGCGAGCAAGCGCCTGCCGGATGGGCGCCGGGCCCTGGTGATCGACGCGGGCGTGAACCTGCTTTTCACCTCGTTCTGGTACAAGCACGAGGTGCTGCCAGCCCAGGCTGGTCCGGGCGCCGCGGGGCTGCAAGAGCCGACGGTGCTGTACGGGCCGCTGTGCATGAACATCGATGTGCTGCGCGACTCGGTGCAGCTACCGCCGCTGGAAGCCGGGGATCGCGTGGTGTTTCGCAGCGTCGGCGCCTACAACGTCACGCAGTGGATGCAGTTCATCACGCTGCGGCCAGCCGTGGTGATGGTGGGGCGGCAGGGCCAGGTGGCGACCATTCGCCGCGCTGAGCAGCTGTCGGACCTGGAGTCCTTGGAGGAGGTGCCGGCATGGCTGCGCTAGCAGCCCAGCCCATGCTCTCAGCCCCGTCGGTGTCCGTCTCCTCGATCGCGCACGCCGAGCCTGGCGTGGTCTCGCCGCGGCCGCCGCTTTCTCCGGGGCGGCGCGCGCCCAGCCGGCTTGCTCAGCTGCCGCTTGTCTGGGTTGGGCCGACGCTGCTTTTGGCCTATGCCAGCATCTTGTTTGCGCGCTCGGCGATCGTCGGCGCGCTGCTGTTTTTGGCCACCTTGTCAGCACCGCGCGCCGCCCTGGGCGGACTGCTGGCGGCGCTGTGGGCTTTGGTCCTGGCCTGGGCCCTGGGCTGCGAGCGCGATCGCATCCGCGACGGTGGCTACGCCGTAAGTCCGATCCTATTGGGACTGGGCATCGCCAGCTGGTTTGGGCTCGGCAAGCTGGGCCTCAGCCTGCTGCTGGTCTTTGTGCCGATCAGCGTGGTGCTGACCGCGGCGCTGCGCTCGCTGTTCGCCGCTGCGCGGCTGCCCATCCTATCGCTGCCGTTTCTGTTTTCGTTTCATCTGCTGCTGGGCTTTGCCAACGCCGCCGCGCTGCCCTACGCCGAGCTTCCGGTTGCGGCACCGGCTGGGCCGCTGGCCTGGCTGTCACCGCTCCTTCAGCGGCTGCCCGAGCCGGCCTTGCTGAGCCTACGCAGCGTCGGAGCCCTGTTCTTCATCGCGCGGCCCGAGGCGGGTCTGCTGATCGGGCTGGCCCTGGCCTGGCACAGCCGCATCGCCATGCTGCTTTCGCTGCTGGCCGTCAGCCTGTGCCTAGCGCTGCGCTCGCTCTTGCCGCTGCTCGGTGATGAGGCGCTGTTTCACTCGCTGGTCTACAACGCCGCCTTCTGCGCCGTGGCGCTGGGCGGGGTGTGGTTTGTGCCCTCGCTGTCGTCGTTTCTTTTGGCCGCTGCCGGGGTGGCGCTGACGGCGCTGCACACCATCGGTCTGGCCGCTCCGCTTTATCGCTTGGGCCTGCCGGTCTTGGTGCTGCCGTTTAATGCCAGCGTCCTTGCCGTGCTGCTGGCGCTGCGTCAGCGGGCGCTGGACCAGCGACCCAAGTCGGTCGACTTTGCGGCCGGCACGCCGGAAGAAAACCTGGCCTACTTCCGCACCCGCACGGCGCGCTTTGCGGCGCCCCATCCGGTGCGCTTCTGCCTGCCGCTGCGCGGGACCTGGACCTGCACGCAGGGGGTCGATGGACCGCTGACGCATCAGGGACCGTGGCGCTATGCCTATGACTTCGAGGTCCTGGGGCCCGACGGCCGGCGGACGCATGGCGCGGCCGAGCCGGCCCTGCTGACCGACTATCGCGCCTATCGCTTGCCGGTCTTGGCGACGGCTGCGGGCACGGTGGTGGCCAGCGAAGGCTGCCTGCCGGACAACCCCATCGGCACGGTCAATATCGAAAATAACTGGGGCAACTACGTCGTGCTGCAGCATGCCCCGGGGCTGTTCTCGCTGGTCGCGCATCTGCAGCCCGGCTCGCTGCGTGTGGCGGTCGGGCAGGTCGTGCGGCAGGGCGAGGTGCTGGGGCTGTGCGGCAGCTCAGGTCGCTCGCCCGAGCCGCACCTGCACTTTCAGCTGCAGAGCAGCGCCGAGCTGGGCAGCCCCACCGTGCCCTGCCGGTTTAGCGACTGCGTGCTCGTGGCCACGCAGCCCGGTGCGCCGGAGCGGCTGCTGACCGCGCACGAGCCGCAGGTCGGGCAGCAGCTGCGCAGCCTGGAGACCGATGCCGAGCGGGCCAGCTTCTTGGTCTTTCCACACGGCAGCCGCTTCCAGCTGCTCAGCGACGGTGAGATCGAGACCATCGAGAGCCTGCTCGACCTCTACGGCCAGCCGCAGCTGCGCTCGCAGGAGCATGCGGCCAGCCTGTACTACACGGCCGATGGGCAGTTCTTCACCGCCTACGATCTGACAGCGGCGCCGCGCTCGATCCTGCACCTGGTCCGCGCCGCCCTGTCGCGTGTGCCCTGCGATGGCAGCGAGCGCCTGACCTGGACCGATCTGCTGCCGGCGCGGCTGTTCCGCGGTCGTCTCTGGGGCGCGCTGGCCGATGTGGCATCGCCCTTCTTTCTGCGCGACAGCATCGAGGTCGAGTACCGCGCCAGCCGCCGCGGAGCTCTGCTGGTTGTTCAGGGCCAGTCGCTGCGCTGCGATCGCAAGGGGCGGCCGCTCATCGAAACCGAAGCGGAGCTGTCACGGGGTCGGGGCTTGCAGCGGCTGCGACTGCGGCTGCGCGGGCGCGAGCGGATTGCGGTGCTGGCTAGCGAAGATATCGACGCAAAAGCGGCGGCAGACGCGCTGCCGGGTGTCGCTGCGCACGGTCCCCTGCGGTGAGGCGCAGCGCGGCCTTCACTCTCGTGGCGCTGCCAGGCATCGGCGACGTCTCCCATCCCCGTCATCGCCTAAGACAGAAAGGAGCTTGCTCATGATCACGCGTAGTTCCATCCCGCTCCGCCCTTGGTTCCGCCCGCTCTGCTGGGGGCTGGCGCTGTGGCTAACCCTGCCGCTGGCCCAGGTCCGCGCGGCGGATGTCGATGCCGAGGCTGCCCAGGCACTGCAGCAGTCGTACGACCGCGAGAGCAGCGGCAAGCTGGTGGAGTCGCTGAGCGCGCTCGATGGACTGCCCGCGGCGCGACAGAGCACCTATATGGCGCAGCTGCGCCGTGGCTGGCTGCTGTATCGCCTGGGCCGCTATGCGGATTCGATCGAGGCCTATCAGCGCGCCATCACCCTGGCGCCGCGCGCCATCGAGCCGCGGGTCGGTGTGCTGTTACCGCAGCAGGCCCTGCGCCGCTACAGCGATGTCGAAGCCCAGGCCAAGGCGGTGCTGGCCAGCGAGCCGCACAACTATCTTGCGACCCTGCGCCTGGCCTTTGCCTACTACAGCGCCGGCCGCTTCGCCGAGGCCGCCAGCCTGTACGGCCAGCTCAAAGAGCTCTATCCCAGCGATGCCGAGGTCCGCTCGGGCTTGGGCTGGTCGCTGCTCAAGTCCGGCAAGCCGGTCGAAGCTGCGCGTGAGCTGCGCGAGCTGCTCTCAATTCATCCGCGCCACAGCCTCGCCAAGCAGGGGCTTGAGCTGGCGCAAGCGCCGCGCTAGCGGAACTTCTTTACCAGCTTGGTGAAGGCGCGCAGCTCGGCGAGCTCGCCGTGGATGACGATGCAGTCTTCGGCTTTGATCGCCTCGCCGCCGACGGGGTTGAACTGCATGGTGCCGCCCTGCGGCTTGCGCGACAGGATCATCAGGCGGTGCTCGGCGGCCACCTGATCCAGCGTGCGGCCGATAAGCGGGCTCTGGGCCGGGACGTGGACCTTGGCGGTGAACAGCTCGCGTCCTTCCAGAGCAAAGCTGCCGACGATCTCAAGATCCAGCACCGAAGCGGCCACCAGCGGCGCGGCCACAGCCGCGGAAGAGAACGCCACATCGAGCTTGAAGGCGTCGGCCAGCTTGCTGGCAATGGTGTCGTCGAACATCCGCAGCACCACCCGCACCTCAGGGTTTAAGCGGCGGCCATCGAGGGCGATCTCGACGTTGCCGAGGTCATCGTTGGTAGCGATGATCAGCGTGTGGGCGTGGGCGATGCCGGCCACCTGCAGCGACTCTTCCTGCCGCGCGTCGAGCAAGAGCAGCGGCACCTTCAGCCCCTGCACCCGCTGGATAAACGGCGAGCTCGGGTCTTTTTCAATCACCACGACATCCAGGTGCCAGCCGATGAGGCGTTCGAGGATGCGATAACCGACGCGGCCCAGGCCGCACAGGATGATGTGATCGCGGTACGTCGAGGCCAGCACCTTGGTCCACTCCTTCTGATTTTCCTGCCGCGAGAACAACAGCAGCGCTACCCGCACCACCGTGTCTGCCACGACCAGCAGGCCGAGCAGGGGATAGACGAAATAGACGCCGCGCAGCGCCCAGTCGGCCGGCAGCGGATAGGCCGGCTGCATGGCGAACAGGCTGTAGGTGGCAAACAGCGACTCGGACCAGTCGGGGCGACGACCCAGCGCGTCGATCGGACAGCGATGAAACAGCAGCGCCCCCAGGCCCAGCGACGACACGATGATCAGCGACTGCAGCCAGAACTGCCGAACCAGGATCCGCAGATAGCGGGCCATGGCGCGGGCCCAGCGCTGCAGGCGGCGCGGGGTGGCGGGGCTGCTTCTGGGGCTGCCTGGGCTGGCCACCGAGACGCCAGGCAGCGACGAGGGGGAGCGAGAGCTTTGCGCGGCGCCGATCACGTGCCCGGCATCCTAGCCGCCGCGCTAGGGCGGTGGACAACAAAAGGTGCATCGTCGCAACCGCGCATGCGGTCAGCCCAGGGGCCAAGCCGAGCGCGCTGCCACGCCGCTGGGCTGGGCTCGCTTGTCGCTTGCAGAAGCACGCGGCTTTGCGGTACATGGCTGCCGACCGTGATCCCGGTGCGCCTAGCCGTCGCTACCTATCCTCCCCCTGCCGGAGGTCAGCTGGCCGGTCAGGCGTCGGAAGAGCGCTCTCTCCCTCGTCATGTCCCCTGGGCCCCCTGCAAACGTCCGCTCGTCCTCTGCCGCGCTGGCTGACGGGGAGCGGCGCGCCTACGACGAGCACTTCATGCGCTTGGCGCGAGCCGAAGCTGAGCGTGGGCGTGGCTTCACCAGCCCCAATCCGGTCGTCGGAGCGCTGATTGTCGATGAAGCGGCCTCGGGCGAAGGGGGCCTGCCGCTGGTGCTGTCGCGCGGTCATCATGCACGGCTGGGCGGTGATCATGCCGAGGTGGCGGCGCTGCGCGGGCTGGTGCAGGCGGAGTCGGCCCGCGGCAAGACGCTGTACGTCACGCTTGAGCCCTGCAACCACATCGGTCGCACGGGACGCTGCACCGACGCTGTGCTGGCCGCCGGGCTGTCGCGCGTGGTCTGTGGCATGCGCGACCCCAACCTTAGCGTGGCCGGGGGCGGTATCGATCGCTTGCGCGCCGCGGGCGTGGCGGTCACGGTGGGCGTGCAAGAGAGCGAGTGCCGCGAGCAAAACCGCGGCTTTGTCCGGGCCCACAGCGAGGGGCGACCGCAGACCTTGCTCAAGGCCGCGCTGTCGCTGGATGGTCGGCTGGCCCCGGCCGTGTCCGGCGCAGCCCCGGCTCCGATCTGGCTGACCGGCCCCCAGGCTCGCGAGGCGGCGCACCGCTTGCGGGCCGAGAGCGACGCCATCCTGGTCGGCGTCGGTACGGTGCTGGCGGATGATCCGCGGCTTTCCGTGCGCCTGCCTGGGCGACGGGATGATCTTGGCAGTCCGGTCGGCAGTCCGGCTTGGCCGCAGCCGCTGCGCGTCGTGCTGGATGGCCGCCTGCGCACGCCACCGACCGCCCAGCTGGTGGGAGCGGGAGCGCTTATTTTCACCTCGGAGGCGGCACTGCAGGAGCGCGCTTTTGTCGCCGACGCACTGCGGGCCCGCGGCGCTGAGGTCTTGGCCATCCCGACGACGACAGCGAGCCAGCGGCGGCCGGATTCGGATCCGCAGATCGACTGTCCCCTGGATCTGCGGGCCGCCCTGCGCCTGCTGTGCGAGCGCGGTGTGCTGTATGTGCTGTGCGAAGGGGGCGCCCGGCTGCACGCGGCTCTCCTCGCCGCAAACCTCTACGATGAGGCGGCGCTGTTCTTTGCGCCGCTGTTTCTCGGCGACTCTGGCGTGCCGCTCCTGCGCGGCCTGAGCTACGCCGATCCGCAGTCGTGCCCGTGGCTGTCCGAGCTGGCTGTGCAGTCCCTGGGGCCGGATCTGCTGCTGCGCGGGCGCCTGCGTCCGCCGCCCTATGTTCCGCCGGCTGGCAGCCTGACACCGGCGCCTTCAGACGCGAGCTAGTCGATCATGTTTACCGGCCTAGTTGAAGACGTGGGCACTCTCACTGCGCTGTCCTCGCTGCCGCGCGGCAGCGGGCTGCGCTTTCGGCTTTCGGCGCCAATCTTGTCCGAGCCCATGCCGCTGGGCGCGTCGCTGGCTGTCGATGGCGTCTGCCTAACGGTGGTCAGCGCGCGGGCCGGCGAGGTCGAGGTCGAGCTAGGTCCTGAGACGCTGTCGCGCACCACGCTCGGCGAGCGGCGGGCGGGCGATCGCCTGCATCTGGAGCGGGCGCTGCGCCTGGGGGATCGGCTGGGCGGGCATCTGGTCAGCGGCCATGTCGACGGGGTCGGCGAGGTGCAAAGGTCGGCTCGGCGCGGCGATAGCTGGGACGTGCTGATCGGCACGCCGCCTGTGCTGCTGCGCTACATCATCGAAAAAGGGGCCATCGCCATCGATGGCATCAGCCTCACCGTCAACACCGTCGAGCTTGACCGCGCCTGCTTTAGCGTGTCGCTGGTGCCGCACACGCAGCAGCGGGTGACGCTGTCGCACAAGGCGGTCGGGGGGCGCGTGAACCTCGAAGTAGACCTGATTGGCAAGTACGTCGAGCGCCTGCTCCTGCCCTATGGGGCCCGAGCATCGGCCGCTCCGTCCCCGGCCGGTGAGACCGCTGCATCGTCGAGCTCGCCGGGACTTTCGCTTGAAAAGCTCAAGGAGAACGGCTTTGTCTGAGATCGAAAACCTGGGCCCGCAGCGGGCCTCTTTTGTGGGCAGTGAGGCCGCGGTGCTGGGTGCGACAGCGGCGGGGGAGCGAGCGCGCTTCACCAATGACCTCAATCCCGACGCCAGCGCCCGCATCGAGCGCGTGCGGCAGGCGCTGTCTGAGCTGCGGGCTGGCCGCATCGTCATCCTGGTCGACGATGAGGATCGGGAAAACGAAGGCGACCTGTGCATGGCCGCCGAGAAGGTCTCACCAGAGGCCATCAACTTCATGGCTCGCTATGGTCGCGGCCTGATCTGCTTGACGCTGACCGAAGAGCGGGCTGACTTTCTGCAGCTGCCGCTGCAGGCCACGCGGGCCGGTGGACCGACGCTGGGGACGGCGTTTACGGTCACCATCGAGGCGCGGCACGGGGTCACCACCGGCATCTCGGCCGCCGATCGGGCGCACACCATCCTGACCGCGGTCAGCCCGCAGAGTCGGCCGGAAGATCTGATCACCCCCGGCCATATCTTTCCCCTGCGCGCCAAGCGCGGCGGCACGCTGGTGCGCACTGGCCAGACCGAGGGCTCCGTCGATCTATCGCGCCTGGCCGGCCTGGCCCCGGCCGGGGTCATCTGCGAGATCATGAACGACGACGGCACCATGGCTCGCCTGCCTGACCTGCAGCGCTTCGCCGTAACGCACGATCTCCTGGTTCTCAGCGTGGCCGATATCATCGAGTACCGCCTGCAGACCGAGCGCTTGGTCGAGTGCATCCGCGAGTTCCCGATTGTGCCCACTGTCGATGGCCAGCCGCTGCGTGGCTTTCACGCCCAGCTGTTCCGTACGCTCGTCGAGCCGACTGAGTATCTGGCGCTGTACAAGGGCGACCTAGCGCGCGATGAGCCGGCCCTGGTGCGGGTGCAGACCGCGAACTTTCCCGGCGATGTGCTCGCGGCGGTCGGCTGCGACAGCGGCGCTCAGCTGCGGGCGGCACTCAAGACCATCGATGAAGCGGGCCACGGCGTCCTCCTGTACATCTTTCCAACCCAGCGCTACACGCTAAAGAGCGATCTAGATGCGCACCTGCCGACGCCGCCCGGGCCGCGCGAGGGCTCTGGCCAGCCGGTATCGCCGCCGCCTGCCCCGATCGACAAGCTGCGCGACTTTGGGCTGGGGGCGCAGGTGCTGCGGACGCTGGGAGTGCAGCGCATGCGGCTTATGACCGATAACCCGCGCAAGATCGCCGGGCTGCAGGGGTACGGGCTGACCATTGCCGAGCTCCTGCCGCTGCATGTACGTCCGGCCTGCGCGCCTTAGTCGGTCGTTGCTCGGTCTCCGCGGCGCTGCCTTCGCGGGGCCGCCTCAGCCCGACCTAGGCATTGCCTACATTCCCACCTGCCCATCCCGAGACACCGTCGTTGCTCTCCCCGGGTGACTTGGGGTTTAATCGAAAAAGCTCCGATGGCCTGCGCTGTTTCCTCCGACCAGTCCCTGTGTCCAAAGTCGTGGAAGTGGTGTGTGTGCTCGGGCGCCTCCTCGCTGCAGCGTCGCGGCTTCACCCTCTTTTTTCGACGCAGAGCGGAGTAGCGATGTCCCGCCCCTTTCCGACCCGGCTATTCCTGTTTGCATTTTTGGGGTGGACCTTCGACTTCTACGATCTAGCGCTGTACGGCTTCATCAAAGAAGTAGTGTCCAAGGATCTGCGCATCGCCCACATGGCCGAGTCGTGGCTGGGCAGCATTGCGCTGGCCACCTCGGGTCTGGGCGGCATCCTGGCCGGCATGCTCGCCGATCGCTATGGCAAGCGATCGCTGCTGGCGCTCACCGTCCTTGTCTACTCGCTGGGCTCGCTGGTCTGCGGCATTGCGCCGAGCGCGCTGGTCTTTCTGCTCGGCCGCGGCCTGGTCGGCCTCGGCGTGGGTGGCGAGTGGGCCATCGGTCACGGTCTGGTGGCTGAGTCCGTCGAGAACAAGTTTCGCGGTCGCGCTTCGGCGCTGCTACAAGCCGGCGAGCCGGTCGGCGTGGCGCTGGCTGCGCTGGCCGGCTTCATCATCATGCCGATCGTCGGCTGGCGGGCGGTGCTGATTGCCTCGTCGGCGACTGCCATCCTGGCGCTGTTCATTCGGCGCTCGATGCGCTTGCCGAATGAGCCGGCCCACCGTCGCGGCTATGGCCTGATCAAAGCGGTGCGCAACGGCATGGGCAAGCACATGGTCATGGCCTGGGTGCTGGTCATGCTGAAGCTTGGCACCTACTGGACCTGCTATCTGTGGCTGCCGGGCTTCCTGCGCGATCACATGAACCAGGGCATCGGCAAGAGCTTCGCTTGGATCGTGACGGCGCAGGCCGGCCAGTTCCTGGGGATGCTGACCTTTGGCAGCTTTGCCGACCGCCATGGCCGCCGGCCAGCGTATTCGATCTACTCGCTGCTGACCGCGGTGGCGCTGGCCCTGCTGGCCTTCCGCTGGCAGTGGCTGGCAGTGCACCCGCCGTTCTTCTGGTGCACCATGCTGCTCCTCGGCTTTGGCTCGGGCTGCACGGCTGGCTTTGGCGCGCTGCTGTCTGAGCTCTTCCCGACCGAAGTGCGAAGCTCGGCGATGGGCACGACCTACAACCTCGGCCGCGCGGCGCAGCCGATCTCGCTGTTTGTCGTCACGTTGATGGTGGCGCGCTATGGCCTGACCGGCGGCCTGTCGGTTCCGCTGGTGCTAGCCATCGGCACCGCCAGCTGGGTCTGGCTGCTGCCTGAGACGCGCGGCATCGCGCTGCCTCGCCTGTTTATGTCGCCGCGGGTCAGCCCGGGATCGACATCGGCGAAGAGCTCAAGCTCGGCGGATGGTGGGGAAGGGCGCGGTAGCGCCGGGACTACAGCAGAGGATCCGGGCTCGGCATCGGGGCGGGCGGCGGAGGAAGAGCCGGGGCACTAGCGGGCCCAGGCATGGTGCCGGGGGCTGGGGCGGGCATGACGGCAGGCGGTGGCGGCAGCGCTCCGGCCGGCGGCGGCGCGCCGGGCGCGGGTCCAGCTGGCATCATGCCGGGTGGCAGCACTTCACCGGTCCCGGTCGGCGAGCCGGGGGCCATGCCAGGCGGCATGGGCGCGGCGGCCGGTGGCAGCGGCGCGGCGGTCGGCATCATGACGTCGCACTTGGCGTGGAAGTTGTGGTTGTCCTCGTCTTCCGCCAGGTTTGACTTGTTGATGAGCTCGGCCAGGCCATTCTTCGTCGCCTCGTCGAGGGTCGAGACGCGCCGCGTGCAGTCGCGCAGCGCCTTCTTGGTGACGAAGCCACCGACGTCGCGCTTGCGGATATCGCGGGCGCAGTCATCGACCGCCTGCCGCACCGGCCAGGGCAGCTCGGTGGTGTTGAGGCGTTCGAGGAGCTCGTGATCGAGCGGCTTGCACGTGTCGCAGTACTGCTTCTGCGGCAGCAGCGCCATCTCTTCGGCCTTGCAGACCACGACGCGGTTGCAGCCGGCGTTAAGACCGAACACCAGGGCGAGTCCGGCCCCAAGCAGGCGGAGGGTCATGGGCGCAGGTGCGCGGCGCTGCTTCACTTCACACTGGGCTGACATTCGTGGGCTCCTAAGTTCGCAGAACAACAGCTCTAGAGGTGCAGTCGCTAGTGTCTTCTAGGTCGGCTGGAAGTTCAAGAGCGTCGCGCAGGGCAGGGCGGGCGCTGGCCTCAGGCTAGACCGAGCGCAGGGCGTCGACCGGCTGCATGGCGGCGGCCTTGCGGGCGGGATACAGAGCGGCCCCCACCGCCACGACGACGGCCGCGGCAAAGGTCCATACGACGAAGCGCAGGCTGATGATCGGGTAGATGGTCAGCTCGCCGGCTACCGCGGTGGCCGGCATGTGAAAACCGACGCCGCCCAGTCGGACAAACAGCAGGCCCAAGGCGACCCCGGCCAGGCCGCCCAGCCCGCCAATCAGCCCCGCCTCATACAGAAACAGGCCGAGGATCTGACGGCGGCGCACCCCCAGCGCCATCATCGTGCCGATCTCGGGCACGCGCTCGTAGATGTTCATCAGCACGGTGTTGGCGATGACGCTGATGACCAGCACCGACAGCAGAAAGCCGATGAAGCCCTGCACCACGCCCAGGCTCTGCACCATCTGGCGGATC
Source organism: uncultured Myxococcales bacterium (assembly GCA_964628555.1). Classification (GTDB taxonomy): domain Bacteria; phylum Myxococcota_A; class Polyangia; order Palsa-1104; family JAEUJZ01; genus JAEUJZ01. The sequence continues at coordinate 19,608 of CAZVMD010000092.1, forward strand.
TGCGGTCGGTCGCGCCAGGTGCGCACGTCGTAGTCAGGTCCCAGCTTTTGGCGCAGGTTCTTGGCGACGCTATCGACCGCCTGCAGGTCGTCGACATCGAGCACATACTCGGTCACCCGCCCCGGCATGCGCAGCAGCGACTGGGTGAGGGCCAGCGGCAGCAGCGCGCCGGCCTTGTTCTCGAAGTAGCCGCCGCTCTCAGGCAGGAAGCCGACCACGCTGACGTCGAGCGCGTTGAGCGATCCGCCGCCCGATGTGGCGCTGGCGATGAGCGTCGCCCCGGGCTGGGCGGCCAAGCCTTCGCCGAGCGCGCTGCCAATCAAGATGCCGGCTGGGTCGGTCGCGGCGAGGGGGCGAGAGCCCGGCGCGACCAGCTTCCGGCGCTGCGGGCAGACCTCGTATTCGCTGCTGGGATCGATGGCCGTGGCGACGAACATCGCCTGGATGCTGCCGTTGCTCAGCATGCCTTCGAGCTGGATGCGACGGGTGACTGCGTGCACACCAGCCACCGCTCGCAGCCGAGCCGCTAACGCCGGATCATCAGGCAGATCGAAGCGCAGCGGATCCTGCTCGGCATCCAGGTAGCCATGACGATAGATCTGGATCGCTCCCAGCTTGGTCCTGACCGCATCGGTGACGATGCCGGACAAGACACCGTTGATCAGGCTCTGACCAAAGATCATCTGCGCCACACCGATCAAGAGCGCCAGCGCCGAGAGCGCGCTGCGCCACTTGTTGCGCAGAACGTTACGCACCGACAGCTGCAGCAGGTGCGTCATGACATCACCTGCGATAGCGCTTGGATGGGCCGTAGCCGGCTGGCCCGCAGTGCCGGATAGAGCGCGGCCAGGATCGCCCCAAGCACGGCGATGACCAAGATCTGCACGACGAAGCCCGCCCCGATGTAGGGGTGCACGATGAACGTCGAGACACCATCGTCAGCTGGCAGGGTGATGCCTGACTTGCCTAGCCGGACGACCAGCAGCGTCGAGGACGACAGGCCCAGCAGGCAGGCCAGGCTGGCGAGCAGGGCCGCCTCGCACAAAAACAGCGACAGGATGTGCCGCTTTCGGATGCCGATCGCCATCATCGTGCCGATCTCGCGCGTCCGCTCCCGCACATTGGTCAGCGAGGTGTTGACGATGCCGAGCAGCGCCAGCGACAAAAAGATGTAGGTGATCCAGGCGCCGCCCTGGTCGCGTGCGCGGCTGGCCTCTTCATCGAACTTGATGAGGTCGCGCCAGGTCGACACTTCGTACTGTGGACCGAGCTTGTCGCGCAGCGCTGCCGCCACGTCGTCGGTATGCGTCAGGTCATCGATGCGCACGGCTAGCTCGGTGGCGCGCTCGGGCATGCGCAGCAGGGCCTGCACGCTAGCCAGCGGCACATAGACGATCTTCTTTTCGGCGATCTGCTGGCCAACGTCTTTGACCAGGCCGGTGATCGGTACCTCGATAGCATTCATGACGCCGTCGCGATCGCTGGTCACCAGCGCCACCGCCTCGCCCAGCCGCACGCCGACCCGGCTCGAAAGAAGCTGCGTCATCACGCCACCTGTCGCGTGCTGGGCATCGATCGGGCTGCCGGCCTTAAGTCCAGCGAAGAGCTGTGGACAGACCTTGGGCTCTTCCTGGGGATCGACGGCGACAAAGGCGGCGAAGACCGAAAGATCGCGCGTGCTAACCAGGCCACCGCAGGGGATACGCGGCGCGATGGCCTGCACATGCGGCACGGCCCGCAGCCGAGCCAGAAAGGCCGGGTCGGCCGGCATGTCGAGGTCGAGCGGCGTGGCGATGATCGAGCGCGAGAAGCCGCGGCGATGGATCTGCAGCCCGCCCTGCGACTGTACGACCTGATCGCGCACCAGGCGGTTTATGCCGTTGTTGAAGCCGCGCATCATGACCATCATCGACACCGAGAGCAGAATCGCGATCAGAGTGATCAGGCTGCGGCGGCGATGCCGGCGCAGGTTGCGAGCCGCGATGCGGAGCAGGACCCAGAGCGCCATGGTTCTTCCATCGTACAGCGCTTGCGCTGGGGAGCGTCAGGAGGTGTGGCGGGCTGTGGCGGGCAGCGACCGCTGTGCGGCCGGCGGCCGCTGGGGAGGAGCTAAGTCATTGAGAATATTGGAAAATAGCGGCCGGTATTGCCAAAAATAAGTACAGTTTAGTATACATAACGATATCTTAGACGAAAAATCTAATGAAAACCTCCGGACAGCTGATCACAAAAGCCCGTCCCTTTGTCGAAAATTGCGCGACAATGGACCGAACCGACCGGTGCTTGGCATCCAAGTAGGCTCTTGAGCTGCGGCGGGCTGGCTCTGCGGCAGAGGGGCCGCCGGGGTGGCCACAGACCGTGCAGGTCAACACAATTACCGACGGAGAGAATGACGAGAACGCAGCACAGGCAGTCAGGTCAGCCCGCCGCGCCGCGCGGTATGTCGGTTGGCCAAATTCGACAAAAAAGTAATCTATGACCCATGGGAAGAATTTTGTAATGATAACAATTCCGAGAGATTATTAACGAAAAGAGCGGAAAATGTCTTATGTGGTTACGGCTGATGATAACTTAGAGCCTTAAGTAGTAATTGGAAGATATCTATGATGGGTCAAGGCGTGCACACGGACTCTGCGCCGCAGCTGACGAAGTCTTCATCGTATGCAGATGGCACCTTATTGCTGGGGGACGACCTGCGGATGATTGCGTTTAGCCCGGAGATCCCAGCTCTGCTGCAGCGCAGCGCAAGTCAGCTTTGGGGGCAGCCACTGCAGCCACTGCTGCCTGAGCTTGCGTCCCGGCTGCAGCTTGCCAGCGAGTCGGCTGCGCGGGGCGGGGCTTTACTTGGGCTGATTGAAACGCAGCCGGCGCTGACCGGCGCAACGGACGCCGGGACTCCCGAGCCGCTGTATGCCCTGCCGACGCGGGTGACGCTAGGAAGCCCAGCCGAGGCGGGCTGGCTGCTGTCGCTGTCGCTTGGGCGTGGCGGGCAGCCCACCGAGCCGCTCAGTGAGCAGGAGGAGGCGGCGCGCCGTCTGGCCTTGCTGCTGCGCGTCGAGGCAGAGGAGTTCATCGTCGCTGGCCTCAGTCACGATCTGAACAATACCTTTCAGACGCTGACTGGCAGCATCTGGCTGATGCAGGAACAGATGTCGGGCTTGCTTTCGGCAACGGCGCACCTGTCGCGCCTGGAGGCTGCCTGCCGGGCGGGAATTGCGCTCTTGCAGGTGCAGAGCAGCTTGTTTCAGCGCACCAACCGTCGCCATGGTGCGCTAAGCGAGATTGTACGAGCGAGCGAGCCGGCCCTGCGGCGACTCTTGCGCGGTGGCCAAAAGTTGGCTCTTGAGCTGCCGGCGCTCAGCGAGGAGCTCTTAGTTGAGCGGCGACCGCTGCTGAACTTGCTCTTGCAGCTTGGCAGCTTTGTCGGCACGCAGGCCGCTCTGGCCAGCTCGGTAGTGGTGAGCCTGCGCTCGGGGCTGCCGGCCGCCGAGGCGGCGAGCAGCGGCCACAGCGGAGAGCCAGCGCTGCTGCTGCTTACGGCCAAGCTGCCCGCCCAGACGTCTAGCGAGCTGTGGGATGTGGCGCTACGGCTGCCAGAGCCGCTCTGGGCCTGCGGCAAGCTGGCAGAGATCTTGGGCGCGCGCTTCACCGTGCAGGTTGCGGGCTCGCTGCTGCGGGCCTTTGTGTGGTTTCGTGCTGAGGCATATCAGCGTCGAGAAGTGACCCATGCTGACCAGACTACTTACTCTAACCCGTAATCCGCGGCGGCTGCGGCCGGTCGCGAAATAGGCTGTGCATGATGAGAGACTTGATGCGCATCCTGGTCGTCGATGATGACCCGTTGAATCTGGAGTTTATGGCCGAGCTCTTGCGCTCGCGTGGCTATGACGTGGTGACTGCGGCCGATGGCGAGACCGCTTGGGAAATCCTGCAGCAGAGCGAGGCACCGCGCATGCTAGTTCTCGACTGGCTGCTGCCGGGAGTCAGCGGACCCCAGCTCTGTCGCCGCGTCCGTAGCCAGCCCGATGGTGAGCAGGTGTTCATCATCCTGATCACCGGCCACAACCCAAGCGAGCGACTGCACGAGGGACTGGCGGCCGGGGCCGACGACTTCTTGGCCAAGCCGTACCACCCCAAGGTCCTGCTCAGCCACGTCGCGGTCGGCATCCGCCAGCTGGCCTCGAAGCGCAGCGTCTCGGCGCGTGTCCTGCGCAGCCTGCACGATGCGACACGCTTGGGCAGCTGTGACGTCGCGGTGCGCGGCCAAGAGGCGATCGGCCGCATCTGTTTTCACGATGGAGCCGTGGTCTGGGCCGACCTGAGCAATGACCCCGAGTCGCTGTACGAGCGGCTGTTGCAAGAGTCGGGAGCCTCGCTCGGCAAGGTCATGCCGCTGTCGCAGCGGGAGGAGCAGTACAGCCAGGATCTGAGCAGCGAACGGATGGCGATGGCCCTGGCCGAGTTCGCCGAGCTGCGCAGCGCGGTGCGCGACTGGGTAAAGCGCAAGGTGGCGCAGATCCTGAGGCTGACTGTGATCGATGTCGGTGTCATCCCGATGACCTCGCGCCGTGACTTTCCAGCCAGCCTGGCGCTGCAGCTAGATGAGGTCCTGCCGGAAGCGCCGCCTGCCGCCGGGTTGACTGCCGAGGCGATGCGCGACACCTCCTGGGAGCTGCGCGAGCTGCGCCCGAGCCGTCCCCCTAG
>CAZVMD010000093.1:0-24160 GCA_964628555.1 uncultured Myxococcales bacterium
TTCTTTGCCGTCACGCTGTTCATCGAGCGCTGGGACGCCTATCGCCACGCCAGCCCCGCTGGCTATACGCTGCGCCAGGCCGCGATCCTGGGGGCGCTGGGCGGCCTGTGCCTGCTGATGCGGACGCAGCAGGGCCTGTGGCTGCTGCTGCCGGCCTACGATCTGGGGCGCGCGCTCTTCCGCCGGCTGACCGCGCGCGAGCAGCCTCTGGCTGAGCGGCTGCAGGCGGCCTTGCACGTCGTCGCTGTCGGTGCGGTGTTCGGGCTGGCCCTGGCCCTGGTCTTTTCGCCGCAGGCGCTGCTGTGGCGGCACTACTACGGCACGATTCGTCCACCGCAGCGACCGGGCCAGTTCCGCTTTGCCGATCCAGCGCTGTTCGAGATGCTGTTTTCGATGCGGGCCGGCCTGTTTCCCTGGGTGCCGATTCTGTACCTGGTCATCCCCGGCCTGATCTGGCTGCTGTGGCGTCGATCCGTCGGGCGGACGCTGCCGCTGCTGCTGGGGTTGGTCTTCCTAGCGCAGCTTTGGATCAACGCCGCGGTCTATGACTTTCACGCCTCGTGGGGCTTTGGTCCGCGTCGCTTCACCGAGTGCGTCGTGCTCCTTGCGCTGGGGCTGGCCGGGCTGTGGCAGGCGCTGCCGCGGCGGGGCCGCCTCGTGCTGGTCGGCTGTGCGGTCTTGGCCGTGTCATGGAATGGGATCTTGGTCGAGCTGATGCGGCAGCGGCGCATCAAGTCGTCGGCCAGCGGCGCGTTTCCAGCCTCGGTGTGGGTGCGCTGGGCGGGCGGTCCAGCCTGGCTTGGGCAGGCCTTTGACCGCTTCGGCTTTCCGTTTGTCCAGCCCGCGAGCCTGCTGTTCAGCCTGCGGCATGGCGTGCCGCTGCGGACCTTCGAAGGCCTGGTCGGCAACTACCCGCTGGAGCGCGATACCCAGCACCGCGCCCTGATCCTCAACCGCAGCCTGTCCTTCGCTGGCAGCGACTACACGTATGTCGTGTCCGGGGTGCAGGCGGTCTCATCGGCGACGGGCGGCCAGCGCGGTGCGCAGCCCAGCGAGCCCAACGTCCGCCTGCTGATCCCACTGCGAGCCCGCGAGCCGCTGCGTCTGCACCTGGTCGCTGATCTCGGTCCGGGGGCCGCCGCCGTCGGCATGCGCTGGAATGGCGTCAGCCTGCCGGTCAAGCCCGAGCCAGGTGGGCTGGCCGCCGAGGTGCCCGAGAGCCTGACCCGGACCCATATCCGCGTAAACGAGCTCGTGCTGACCAACCTGCCATCCTACGCGGTCCTGTTTCGCCTCGACTTCGACTCGCTGGGGACCTGGTGGCGCTGACTCCAGCAACAGGGATTGACCCCCGCCTCTCCGACGCATAGCATCAAGCCCGGAGGTTGCCCCCGTATGCTGCACAAGCCCCATCGGCCGCGATATGTCCGTCTGAGTGCCGAACACTGTCGGGCGTTGCTCGGCCCTACTGTTGCGCTCGAGCCCTGGATGGTCATCAGCGGAGGCCGCTTTGTGGCCAAGCAGCGTCTGGCGATGATCGGTCCCAAGGGCCGCATCGACGGCGTCGCCATTGTCGGTCCCCCCGTCGCTGAGACCGAGGTCTCGCTGGCCGATCAGGACGACGAGCGGCTCGGCGTATCGACCGATCCGAGTCGCGGCGTGATCCTCGTTGGGCCAGCCGGCGAAGCCAAAGTCGCCGCCGCCGAGTAGGCGCGCGGTTCCCCGGCTGGCTGTCGCTACACCTCGATCCTCGACCTCTCCCTCTCTCTGCTCACCCCTTACAAAGGTCTGCATTGGCATGGCCATACGAATCAATCGCGTCTACACGCGGACGGGCGACCGCGGCGACACCGGCTTGGTCGGCGGGCGCCGCGTCGGCAAGGACGACCTGCGCATCGAGTGCTACGGCACGGTCGATGAGCTAAACGCCACCATCGGTCTGGCCCGGCTGCACTCGCTGGGCAGCCCGCTGCCCGCCATCTTTGCGCTGGATGCCATCCTGGCGCGGGTGCAAAACGAGCTCTTCAACCTCGGCTCGATGCTGGCCACCCGGACCGAGGATCTGCGGCCGACCCAGCCGGTGATCGCCGACCGCCATGTGCAGGCGCTGGAGTCCGAGATCGATGCCCACAACGCCGAGCTCCCCGAGCTGCGCAGCTTTGTCCTGCCCGGCGGCGGCGGGCTAGGCGCCCACCTGCACCTGTGCCGCACCGTCTGTCGTCGCGGCGAGCGCCTGGCAGTCGCGCTGTCGCGCAAGGAAGACGTTCCCGAGGTCGCGATCCGCTATCTCAACCGCCTCAGCGATGCGTTCTTCGTCTGGGCTCGCTTTGCCGCCATGGCCACCGCACAGCCGGAAGTGCTCTGGCTGCCGGAAGCGACGTAGGGCGCAGATGAGCGACCCCAGCGATGAAGACTTGATGCGTCGCTATCAGGGCGGGGATAGCGAGGCCTTCGCCGCCCTGTTCGTGCGGCACGCGCGGCTCCTGTACAGCGCCCTGTGCGGTCTTTTGACCGATGAAGAGCAGGCCGTCGCGGTCGCCAGTCAGGCCTGGCAGGACGTGCACCGCCTGCGGCATAGCTATCGGCCCAGCCAGTCGTTCCGCAGCTTTCTGTTTGCCCTGGCTGTGCAGCGTCGGCGCGAGGTCGAGCGCGAGACGTCGGTCAGCTCCAGCCAGCCCGGTGAGCCGCGGCCGGTCACCGATCCGGCATCGCTCCTGTTTGCTCTGCGGCGACTGCCCGACAGCTATCGCGAGGTCGTGGTCCTGAAGCTGTGGGTCGGCCTGGCCAACGCCGAGATTGCGGCAGTGCTAGGGGCGACCGAGGAAGCTGTGCAGCAGCGAGCGCTGGCCGGAGAGGAGCAGCTAGCGCAAGGCGGGGGCGCGCTGCCGTCGAGAGCTCTGCTGCCGGTCAGTCCGTCGGCGCTTGACCACATCGCCCGCGCCGTGCTGCCGAGCATCGAGCGTGCGGCTCGCCCAGCCCCTTCGGCCGCCCTGTGGCTGAGCGGGCTTTTGCTGTGCCTGGGCTTGGTCCTCAGCCTGTCTCTGTTCTGGGTTCACTTGCATCGCTAAGGGGAGCCTCCCATGTCTCTGCCCACTACCTACTCGTTCGAGACCGAAGAGCACGCCGATCTGCGGCGACAGATTCGCCGCTTTGCCGAGGCGCAGATCGCGCCGCACTCGCACAGCTTCGATGAAGCAGAGGAGTTTCCGCGCAGCCTCTACGCCGAGGCAGCAGCGGCCGGCATCCTGGGCGTCAGCTATCCGCCAGAGCTAGGCGGGGCTGGCGGCGATCTGACGCATGGCCTGGTGGTGGCCGATGCTCTCGTCTATCACGGGCGCTCGGTCGGGACGGCAGGTAGCTTGGGCAGCCACGCCATCTCGCTGCCGCTCATCCTCAACCTGGGCAGCCAGGCGCAAAAAGAGCGCTATGTCCCGCCGGTGCTGCGTGGGGAGCAGATCGCCGCGCTGGCGATCACCGAGCCGGGCGGCGGCAGCGATGTCGCCAACCTCAGCACGCGGGCTGTCCGCGATGGCGACCACTACGTCATAAACGGCAGCAAGATCTTCATCACCTCCGGCGTGCGGGCCGACCTGGTGGTGGTGGCGGTGCGGACCTCACCGGATGTCTCGCTGCGTCATCTGGGCCTGTCGCTGTTGGTGGTCGAGCGCGGCACGCCGGGGTTTAGCGCCAGCCGCAAGCTGAAGAAGACCGGCTGGTGGTCTTCCGATACCGCCGAGCTGTCGTTTGCCGACTGCCGGGTGCCGGTCGCCAACCGCCTCGGCGACGAGGGCGCGGGCTTCTTCGCCATCATCCAAAACTTTGCGGCCGAGCGCCTGCTGCTTGCCGCGCAGTGCGTGGCTGTGGCCCAGCTGGCGTATGACGAGTCGGTGAGCTACGCCCGCTCGCGCACCGCCTTCGGCAAGACGCTGACCGGCTTCCAGGTCACGCGGCACAAGCTGGCGGATATGGCGACGCGGATCGTGCCGGTGCGCTCGCTAGTCGGCGATCTGGCAACCCGGCTCGCGCGCGGCCAGGCCACGATGTCCGAGGTCGCCATGGCCAAGAACGCAGCGACGGATATGTGCAGCTTTGTGTGCGATCAAGCGGTGCAGATCCACGGCGGCATGGGCTACATGCGCGAGACCCTGGTCGAGCGCCTCTATCGCGATGCCCGCCTGTTTCCCATCGGCGGTGGCACGCGCGAGATCATGAACGAGATCATCGCCCGCGCCGAAGGCTACTAAGCGATAATGGTTCCGCCATGCCGGATCACGCAGCCAGTCGAGCAGGGGCGGGCGGCCCCGAGCGACTAGACTCCAAGCCCGCTCCACTTGCCGACCCGTACCGTCCGCTGCTGCAGAACATGCGCGAGGCGGCCCTAGCCCAGGGGGGAGAGCTCTCGGGCGAGCTGCGACGGCAGGCGGCGGAAAACCAGGGGCTGCCACCAGTGCTGGCACAGCTCGTCGACAAGATCGCCCACCACGCCTATCGCGTGCAGGACGAGGACATCCTGGCCATCAAGCAGGCCGGATACAGCGAAGATCAGATCTTCGAGCTCGTCGTCGCGGCGGCCGTCGGTCGTGCCTGCAACATGGCCGAGCAGGCGCTCTCGGCGCTGCACGCGGCGCTCAAACCCCCGACCCCCTAGCCTGGCCCGAGGTCATCGATGCGGCTCGAAAACGTCGAGAGTGGTCACCGCCTGCGGCACAAGTTCATGCTGCAGGTCATCAAGCTGTTTGGCGGCGGGGCTCCCGATGTCGTAAAGCTCCTGCTCTATCGGCCGTCGACGTTCGGCGAGCCCTTCTCGCAGCTCTTGCAGGCCCTCCTGCGCGGGCCCTCGACGTGGACACAGGGCGAGCGTGAGCTGTTTGCCGCCTTCACCTCGCGCATGAATACCTGCCATTTTTGAACGCAGATTCACGGCGCGGTCGCGTCGATTGAGCTAGGGGACGAGCTGACTTCGAAGATCTTGGCCGACTACCGCACGGCCGCGATTCCCGAGCGCCTGCGTGCAGCCTTGGCTTTCTTGGAAAAGATGACGCTGCAGCCGGCCGAGCTTCGGCCAGCCGATGCGCAGGCCGCGCTGCAGGCTGGCTGCACCGCGGCAGAGCTACGCGACGCCATCTATGTCTGCGCCGCGTTTAACGCCATCGATCGCATCGCCGACACCATGGGCTTCCGCCTGCAGGACGAAAAGGCCCTGCGCAAGTCGGCGCTGCGGCTGTGGACGCACGGCTATCTGCTGTAGCTAGCTGCCACCCGGGCGCGGGCGCTGGGTCTCTAGCCAGGCCCGAGCCTCTGCTTCGCTTTTGCACTGCGCAACTGGCTGCTTGCGCTTGCTGAACAGGTTCATCGCTCCGAACAACATCGCGTTGATGCCCTGGACCACGAGCCCCACGTGGTAGAGCGCGATGGCGCGCGGGGGATGCTGGGCACCGTGCTCGGCGAGCCGGCGGCGCAGCACGGCTGGCACCGCTCCCGCCTCTCGCAAGTCCCCGAGCATGTAGTAGTGGGGATATCGCGACAGGAGATCGAGGGTCGTTGTCTCTAGCCAGGCGGCGATCGCCGGCGTGACCGACCCGTGGGCCTGCACGACCAGCACGTCCCCCTCAACCCACAGGCAGAAGCCATCAATGACACACTCACGCTCGCGCATAGCCCTTCGACTTTATGCCGTTTGTGAGTGGCTGAATATTCGCGCTTTCCCGAGGGAGAAACCTGCCACAGCCGACCTTGCGCAGCTCTCGCCAGGGCCGCTGCCGGGCCGCGGTCTACGCCGGGCGCCGGGGAAGTGGGTACGGCTGCTCTCGGCGGGGCGTACGTACTAAAATGCTCCTGTGCCTGTCCCGCGCTGCGATGGCTGCCCTCGCTCTGGAGCCGCACCCCAGCATGCTGCATGTGCCGCGAATACTGCTCGGCTACGTCGCGATCGCGTGCGGCGGCCTGCGCTGTTCTGGCTGGGCTGGCTGCTGCTCGTGTTTTGGATGGGGCTGGGTGCAGCGGGGGCGCGGGCCGACAGCGCCAACCTGACGGCGACGCCAGAGGTCCGGGCGCTGGTGCAGAAGAGCAGCAGCGAATTCGCCGCCGGCAACTACGCCGAGGCACTGCGCAGCCTGCTGGCTGCCTATGACGCGCAGCCGCTGCCCCTTTTGCTGTTCAATATCGCGCAGACCTACCGCAAGCTCGGCCAGCCCAGCTCTGCCCTCGACTACTACCAGCGGTTTGTCCGGGCGGCGCCCGCTTCGACCCTGGTGCCCGAGGCCGAAGCGCATGCAGCGGCGCTGCGGGCCGAGCTTGCAGCCGAGAGCGCAGCACGTCAGCGAGCCGATGCCGAAGAGCTCGCCAAGCAAGCGCAGGAGCGCCTCAAAGAAGCGGAAGCGCTGACCGCGGCCAATGTTGCGGCTCGTCGGCAGGCCGAAGCCGAGCTGCTCGCGGGGCGGCAGACTGCGGCTCGTCCGCCCATAAGTAAGCGACCCTGGCTATATGTCGGAATCGCAGCGGTTGCCGTCGCTGGGCTGGGGTTGGGCCTCGGCCTCGGCCTGGGACTTGCGCCGCCCCCCGAGCCGAGCACGGATCTGCCGGCCCAGACCATTCATTTCTGATCACCCAAGCGCTGTGATCCAAGGAGGGGCCATGCCCAGACATGCCGTGCTCGTCGGCGCTGCTGCCACGCTGGTCGCCTTGCTGCCGGTCACCTTTGGCTGTGGTCGACCACCCACGCTGGTGATTACGGCCGAGACCCTGCCCGCCCAGAGCCGCTCGCTGGCCGTCAGCGTCACGCGCAGCGTCCCGGGGGCCGGCGATCAAGCGACGGCAGAGCCGCTTAGCACCTACGATCTGCCCGCGCCCACCCCCAGCCGGCAGAGCTTCCTGTTGCGCCTGCCGAGCGGCTTCGCGGGCAGCCTCAACGTCAGCCTGGCGGCGTTCTCTGGCCTGGCGGGCACGGGCTGCTTGCAGCGGCTGGGCTTCGCGGCGCACGAGTTTGCCCCTCAGCCCTATGACGACACGCTGGTCCTGCCGCTGGATGTCGATCCCGGCGATCGGGGCTGTGATGGTGCTCCGGCCACTCTGCCGCGCCTCATCGCCGCCTCCCCGGCGGTGGTTGGCACGGCGGGCGGCGATCGCGTCCAGCTAACTGGCTGGGGCTTTGTCCCCGGCACCGAGGTCCACTTCGACGGCCGCAAGCTCAGCGACGTCACGGTGCAGTCGGCGGCTCAGCTAAGTGCGGTGGCCATTGGCCGCGGTACGGCAGGCGCGATCAAGCTCGGCTTGCTGCTGCCAGGAGGGGCGCAGGCCAGCCGCGACGATCTCTTGCGCTATCGCTTCAGCACCCCCAGCTTCATCGCCCAGCCGAGCGTCAGCACCCCCTTTGCCGTCAGTGCCATCGCCTATGGCGACATCGATCGCGACGGCAGCTTCGATGTCTTGGTCAGCCCGGTCAGCGGCAATCGACTGACCTCGATTCTGCTCAATCAGCAGCAGACCACCGCCTACTCGATCGGCGGTACGGGCGGCACCGGCCCCGTCACACCAGCCATCCTGGCTGACCTGGATCTCGACGGTCGTCTTGACATGGTCACTGGCATCCTGCCGATGCAGCAGATTGTCACCCGCCGCAACAGCGGCACCGCCGCCGTCTATGAGCCGGCCTTCAGCTACACCGTGCAGGGTGAGCCCAGCTTCGTGCTCGCCAACGACGTCGACCGCGACGGCTATGTCGACGTAGCTGCGATCAGCGAGAGCGCGCGCACCCTCAACATCCTGCTCAACGACGGGCAGGGCGGGCTGCGAGCGCCGAGCCTGACCACGCTGGGCCTCAGCACCAGTCCGTTTGCGGCCGCCAGCCTCGACCTTAACCTCGACGGCCACAAAGACATCGTCATCATCGACCGCGGCCAAGCGGTGGCCCGCACCCTGCTCAACAACCCGACCATGCCCGGTCGCTATAGCGGCACCGATACCGTGGCCCTGGTCACCAACCTCAGCGCCCCGGCGAGCAGCATCGTGGCGCGCGATCTCGACGGCGATGGCAATGGCGATGTCCTGGTCGCCATCGAGTCTCGCGGCGAGCTGCTCATTGCCTACAGCCGTCCCACGCTCGCCGTGCTGAGCAAGCCGATTCCGGCCTGCGTTGCGCCGCATCTGGCGAGTGCTGCGGACCTCGATGCCGATGGCGTCCTGGAGCTGATCGTCGCCTGCAACAGCGAGCAGCAAGTGCAGGTGCTTAAGCGACGCAGCGACGGCACCTATCAGGAGCTGCTGCGCGCAGCGGTGCCCGCCAGCCTAGGTAGCCTGGTCGGCCTGACCACCATCGACTTCGACGGCGACGGACGCACCGACATCGCCCTGTCGGGAAGCGGTGGCCTGGGCCTGCTGCGCAACGAGTCGAGCTAGGCCCGTCGGCAAGGCGGCAGCTAGAACATGTAGGCGATCATGCCGGTGGTCATAAACGCCCAGGTGGCGTAGCCGGTGATGACATGGCCCAGCGCCAGCCGCGCCTGATCCGTGCGTCCGGCGCGATCGGCGGTGATCGGGCCCAGGATGATCTGCGTCGCCATCCCCGCCGTCGCCAGGATCATCGACACCTTGTGGAGCAGGGCGGTGTCGAAGCGGACTGGCTTGGGATAGGGGTTGGGGGCAAAGACCGCCATAAAGCCGGTACCGGCGAACAGCGACGTCGTGCCGATCGACAGGCCGAGGTGCGCCGAGCGATAGCGGCCGGTCTGATCGCCGCTTAGATACATGTCGTAGTGATTGAGCTGACCCAGCACCACCGTCGCGGTCAGCGCAGCCAGGGTGACAAAGCCCATGATCTGGTGGCTGGTGAGCAGCGTGCGGCGGATCTTGCCGGTGCGCTGGATCGCCGCCGCCTTCTCTTGTTCTTCTTTGATCTGCTGGGGCGACTTTGGCTGCTCGCCCATCAGATCGAAGTTGAAGTCATCGCTGCCGGTGGCTGGTTTGGCGGGCTCGGCGCTGCTGCTGGGCGTCGCCGCCTTGGCGGGCTCGGCACTGCTGCTGGCCTGGGCTTCATCGGCCGCCGCGGAGCGGGGCAGGGCGCTACCGCAGACAGCCAGACACAGAGCGAACATCAGGGAGCAATGCGGGGTCCTGCAGTATGCAACCTTCATCAGCGCGTCCTTAAAGAGGCCACTTTTTGCCTGCCCATCCTTGTATCGCGACAGACAGCTTTTGAGAACTCTCTCCGTGGGCCACCGGTTACGACGCGGCGCCCGTGCGCTAAGCGGCTGACCTGCCAGCGATTTTTCGCTAACGTGCGCGCCGTCCCTACACCAACGGCATCTCAGCGCGGTTTGGAAACCGCAGAAGGACGGCTCGATGTTGCACACACTCTCTCCTCGCCTGCTCGGTTCTCCACGGTTGCCGCTGCGCAGAGCCGCGCGGCTCTCGGCGCTGGGCTTGGCTGCTGGTCTCCTGTGGGCGGCGCAGGGCTGCAGCGGACCGACCAACGAATACCTCGATGAGCCCGACATGAGCACAGCGCCCGGCGGCAACGACGGCGGCGCTGGCATGGACGCCGGCAATCCGGTAAGCGGCGAGCTGCCCTGCGAGGTCCGCGATCTGCTGGTGACCCACTGCCAGTCCTGCCACGGCGATCCGGTCAAAGGCGCGCCAGTTTCGCTGGTGACCTACGCGCAGCTCCTCGCCAAGTCGACCAAGGATCCGAAGAAGACCTTGGCCGAGCGCTCGCTGCTGCGCATGGCTGATGCCATGAGCCCGATGCCGCCGGGCCCGACGCCGACCGTGCCGCAGAAAGACATCGATGCCTTCTCGGCCTGGGTGGCGGCCGGCTCGCCGAGCAAGAAGTGCGAGATGATGCCGCCCGACGATCCGTGGAGCAAGCCACCGCAGTGCTCAAGCGGCAAGACGTATATGGGCGGCACGCCCAAGCCTGAGATGAACCCCGGCCGCGCCTGCATCAACTGCCACATGCGCATGGGCAAGGCGGCCGCCGTGACCCTGGCCGGCACCGTCTACATCACCGGCCACGAGCCCGATCTATGCCTGGGCGGACCCGCCGCCGGATCGCCGATGGCCACCGTCGAGATCACCGACAACAACAAGAAAGTGTATAGCCTGCCGGTCAACGCCAGCGGCAACTTCCTGTATCGCGACACCACCACGCCGATCGCGCTGCCGTACACCGCGGTCGTCAAGTGGAACGGCAAGACCCGCGCCATGAAGAACCCGCAGATGAGCGGCGACTGCAATGGCTGCCACTCGCAGAACGGCGCTAATGGCGCGCCCGGCCGCATCGCCCTGCCGTAGTCGGTCGCGTCTTCGCCACCGCACCTGACCTCAGCCCGGGGAGCACACCGAGTAGGGCGGCGCCACGTCGAAGGGCAGGGCAGGTGCGGGCGGCGGTGGCACAAGCTCGTGCATAACTGGCCACTCGCTCGGCTTCAGGTGGGGCAGGACTTCGCGACAAAAATCCGTCACCGGGTCGCGCCCACCTCCGGCTTGCTGCAGCCAACGTTCACACTCCACAAGATGCGTAGCTGCCGAGTTGGTCAGGAGCTCCAGCGGCGAGTCTCCGCAGTGGGGATAGCTCTCGCGGAAGCTATGCGGCCACGCGGCCGGATCCGGATACCCAGGCGGCGGCGGCGACACATTTACGCCAGAGCAGCCCTGCATCTGGGCCGCAAGATCGATGAGCAGCTGAGCCACTCGGGCATGGCCCGCCGCACCCCAGCGCGTCTGCGCGTAGGCCAGCACCGGCTCGTAGCGACGTTCGTCCACCACGCCGAATAGCTCCGACACACCCAAGCGTCGCTTCAGCCACGTCTTCATTCTCGACCACACTCGCTCGCGCAGGCGACGCGGTCCCGGGAAGCGCTGGATCGGCTGCAACGGATCGAGTCGGCCCGGCGAGCCTGGCCAGTGCGGCTGGCTGAGCTGCTCTTCAAAGTGCGGCTCTAGCCGCAGAAACTCGGCATGAGCCAGCGCCTCGGCCAAGGCGTCATCGGGATGCTGCGGTGTCAGGCGAGCCCGCCGCGCCAGCAGCAGCGCTGACCGCAGCAAGCTCTGCGCTTCGGCGGCTAGCTCGCGCTTTCGGGCCACCACGCGATAGCCGTACTGCGGGCCACTCGTGCACGGATCCAGCAGGTCGACGTACGCTGTTGGGTTCCGCCTCCGCGTCTCCTGCAAGAGCTCCCCGCGAGCCGCCACACAGGCCGGCCAGACGTCGCGACGCTCGATGCAGGCGCCGTCTGAGCCGCTGATGGGGCAGCTCTTTTCCCACAGCCAAGCCGCCAGCCGCACCATCGCGCGCAGCTGCAAGGCGGGCTGGCCATGACGCGACAGGGCGTGGCGGAAGCCGCGCAGCAGCGCCTCGAACTGACGGGCCGCCGCCGCATCGCGCTCGTCGAGGAACTCGTCGAAAAAGCGCTCGACTGCCTGTGCATCGGCCGGACTCAGCGAAGGCGTCTCCGCCACCTGACGCAGGAAGCGCAGCATCGCCGCGAGGCGCACCTCCGGCGTGGTCGCCGGATCGGCCGGCAAGAGCTGCAGCGAAAGCAGCTGCGCCGGCAGGCTGTCATCGTCAGAAGTCGGCGTGGGCATCGTCGCCGCGCTCGACGACAGTCGGCCCAGAATCGGACCCCGCGGCGGCACCCGCATCGGTCGGCAGAGCTCGCGGTCGGCTGGGCCCATGGCCGCACAGCTCAAGAGCTCGACGGCGAGCAGCACGCACAGGACTCGCAGATTAGAAAAAAACCGTCCCATCGTCCCCCCGGACGGGCGCCGCAGACCTCAGCGGCCCCGCGCTTCCTTCAGCAGCCGCTCGACCGTGGCGCCCAAGCTCTTTGCGGCCGGATCCTCCTCGGCTTCGCCGTCTTTCTGGCTCTGCTCCAGCCGCAGCACGTGCTGCGCGGCCAGGAGCTCCGCCTCCGCTTCGCGCTTTTTGCCCTGGCGCAGCAGACCCTCGCCGATCTGCGCTCGCACCGTCGCTGAATAGGGCACCAGATGGCGCACGAAGTCGGCGATCGCCACCACACCCGCCCAGGCTTTTTCGCTGTGCAGCTTGGAAAGGGTCCGCGTCGCCAGATCCGGATCCATGATGTCCAGCCGCACCGCCGCCACAAGCTCGCGCAGGCTGGCTTCTTTTTGTCCGCGCTTGCCGTACAGCACCGCCAGCCGCTCATACGGCTCCGAGCGATCCGGGTCGAGCTGCTTGGCGCGCTCGAACTCAGCGACCGCCTCCGGCAGCTTTTTCTCGTCGGAGTCGGCCTGGAACGCGAGGATCTCGGCCAGCCGCTGCCGGGCGTCAAAGCCATCGCCGCCGGCTTGGATCAGCCCGCGCAGCCGCGCCTCGGCCTCGGTCTTTTTGCCCATGCGCAAGAGCAGCTCGCAGTCGGCCAGCAGCGCCTCTTTGCTCATCGGATCCGCGGCCTGGGCCGCCGCAATCTCGGTTGCCACTTGATCACTCTGGCGAGCGCCGGCGCCGCTTCGCACCAGGCCCATGGCCATCAGGCCATGCAGCCGGGCCAGCCGCTTCTTATCGTCGCTGCTGCGCCGCTCAGCGGGGATCTCTTCCAGCTTCTCGATGGCCTTTTCCATGCCCTCGCGATCGGAGTAATCGGACGGCCGCACGAAGAACGTCCCGCGATAGGCCGAGAGCCGCTCGGCGAGGTCGGCGCGAAACGCCTTGTCGAGATCAGCCAGCTTCATGCCGGTGATGCGCGTCAGGACCTCCGGCGTGCGCAGGCCGGTGCCGAACAGCCGCAGCGCCTCGACGATCTTGCCGAAGCCAAAGCGCCGCACCAAAAAGTCGATGGCCACCGCCGCCTCGTGATAGGCGATGACGATGTGGGCCACGTCTTGGGCGCGCGTAAAGCCGCTGTTGATGTCGGCGATCGACAGCAGCGTGCCGTCGCGCAGCGCGGCGTAGAGCTCGGCATGCGTGCGCCGCACCCACTCTGGCCGGGCGTGCGTCGTCTCCCACTCCGACAGGCCCTCGGTGAACCAGCGCGGCACGCGCGAGCGCGACAGCTGAATGGCAAAGACGTGCGACAGCTCATGCCAGATCATCAGGCCCCAGTTGAAGTTGCCCTCGGCCGGCGAGCGCCCGGTCACCACCTGGCCAAACGTCACGCCGAGCGCCGCCAGTCCCGGCAGCCCGACCGTGCGGATAGCGTAGTCGTCGGGGTCCGAGAACAGCTCCAGGGTCAGAGGTAGCTTCGGCGTGAACTGGTAGCGACTGGCCAGGTCCTGCCACTCGGCCTGGATCATCGGCACCACCAGCGGCAGCAAGAGCGGCTCTTCGGCCTTGGGCAGCCGCAGCCGCAGCCCGCCCTTGCCCTTGTCCTGCGGCCGGCTCGACACATCCAGCGTCAGCACCGTGTACTTGTCGGCCAGCGTCTTTTCAAACAGGTCGAGCAGGTACTTGCTGCGCCGGTTGAACTTGTCGCCCTTCCAGGCCCGCCGCAGCGCCTCCAGCCCCTTTTCGTCCTGCCCCAGCCGTAGATATCCGGAGCCCAGATCTGCCAGTGAGTAGAAGTCCTTGGGATAGAGGCGGGTGGCCTCCTCCAGTAGCTGCACGGCCTCGTCGTAGCGGTGCTGGATGACCAGGCGCTCAGCGACGTAGCGCAAGAAGCTGCTGTAGGTCGTATGCTGCGCCGTCACCTTGGCCTGCACCGCCGCGTAGTCCTTCGGCCGATCGAGCAGGTACAGCGCCGCGCCGCGCACGCTCAGTGCCAGCAGGTCCTGCGGGTTCTGCGCCAGCAGCTGATCGCAGATCGGCAGCGCGTCTTCGTAGCGCTCGCTGTCGATGGCCTGCTCAGCGCGCAGGGCCAGGGCCAGCGGCTGGCGCGGGTGCAGGCGCAGGGCGTGCGCGATGTGCTCTTCCGCCTCGGCGATGCGGTTGCCGCGCTCCATGTGCACGCGCGCGAACAGGGCCAGCGCCTCGGGGTTTTCGGGATCGACGGCCAGCGCTTCCTGCAGCGACTCTTCGGCGTTGTCGGCGCGGTATTTTTCTAGGAACAGCTCGGCCCACTCGACGTTGCTGCGCGCTACCTCGGCGAGGTCCTTGCGCTCTTTGGCCAGGGCCACGGCATCGCGCAGCGTGTCGTTGGCGTCGTGATAGCTGCCCAGGTAGTGCGCCGCGGTGCCGAGCAGGCGCAGCACTCGCGGGTCTTTCATGTCCAGCTTGCCCTCGTCGTGCTCGTCGAAGAAGCGGCTCCAGATGGCGCGCTCTTTTTCGCGCTCACCGCGCTGACGAAAGCAGCGGCCCAGCTCGACCCGCGCCTCCAGCGCCCCCGGCTCGCGGGCCAGGAACTCGCTCAGCCGGGCCTCGGCTTTTTCGCACTGGCCGCTCAGCCGCAGGGCCTGCGCAGCCAGCGCCTGGGCCTGCGAGCGCCCGAGCGGCGACTTCTCGCTGGCCAGTCCGCGATCGGCGAGCCGCAGCGCTTCGGCATAGGCGCCCCGCCGCAGCGCGCCATGGATCGGGGCCAGCGGACCTTCGAAGACCAGCGGCTTGGCCGGGCTTGGCTTGCTGGGCTTGTCCGCGCCGGTCTTGCCCCCGGCTTGGCCCGCTGCCTTGCCGCCGGGCAGGCGCTTGCCGCTCGACAGTGGGCTGGCCTTTGTCCGCGGCTTAGCGTCGTCGTCCTCACCGTCCCGGTCGCCGGGCAGGGGCAGCGCCGCCTGAGCCAGCCGGGGGCCTAGCGGCCTCGCCACGTCCGATGGCAGCAGCCAGGGCAAGCTCAGGGTCAGGCCAAGCACAGCAAGGCTCGTCGGTGGACGAGCAGACGGACGAGCGAGCGGACAGGCGCGCGACATGGCAGCCAGTCTACCGCCAATTGCCCCTCGCGATGGCCGAGTAGCGGGGTTCGGCGCTCGGGCGGAGTCTGTTAAGCTACGCTCTCTTGTTCCCTCCCTCCGTCCCCTCTCTACCCCGCAAACGCTAGGAGAGCTCATGCCTTTTACCAATCGATCGCTGCTGCTCTGTGCGCCGCTCGTGGGCACCTTCGCCTGCGCCGGCATCCCCAGCGAGCTACCGCCTCTGCCCGCTGCGGCAAGTGGACAGTTCCTCGCCGTGGCGACCAGCGACTTCCAGACCGGCGCGCTGCACACCATCGAGATCGCGACGATGAAAGTGCGCCGCGACATCGATGTGCTGGATGCGCAGCCCGTGGTGCGGGCCTTTGGCTCGCAGGTCTATGTCCTCGATCAGACCCACGGCACGGCGCGGATCTACGACGCCAGCCGCGACTTCGCCGCGCCCAGCGAGCTGTCGTTCGGCAAGCTGCCCGAGCTTCCCGCCGCCCAAGCCAACCCCTATGACATCTACGTCGATGCGGCCAAGGGCCGCGCCTATGTCACGCTGTACGGCAGCTTCGGCTCGACGGCGGTGACCGGCAAGACGGCGCTCGGTGTGCTGGATCTGGCCCAGCCCGGCAGCCTCAGCTCGTTTATCGAGCTCCCGGTGGCCAAGGGCGACAGCGACAACAACCCCGATGCCTCGCGGCTCATCGCCTGCGGCGGCTCGCTGTACGTGCTGTTGCAAGACCTCGATCGCACGACCTACGCGCCGGTTGGGCCGGGGCGCTTGGCCGTGGTCAGCCTGGCCGACCACAGCGTCCGCATCATTCCGCTCGCCGGCGAGAACCCGACCGCGCTCAGCATCCTGCCTGGCTGCGCCGAGGCCATCGTGGGCAGCGCCGGCGATCAGCTCAGCGGTAGCCTCAGCGGCCGGGCTGGCGTCGAGCGCGTCGACCTCAAGGGCGAAAAGTCGCTGGGCCTGGTGCTGCGCGACAGCGACCTGGGCGGCAACGTCAGCACCCTGGAAGCGGCCAGTGGGCGCGATGTCTTCGTCGATGTCTCGCAGCGCAAGGGCACCAGCTACGACAACAACGTCTATCTGATCGACGCGGTAAGTGGTCTCCGAGGGCAGAAGCTCCTGGGTCCGATGAAGTACGTGCCCTCGCTGCGCGTCGTCGGGCAGCAGGTGGTCGTACTGTCCGCGGGCAGCGCTGGCAGTGGTCAGCTGCCGCCAGGCCTGTATGTGGGTCCGGCCAATGGCGATGGGCTGCCGACGACGCCGATTGACCTCGGCCTGGCCCCCATCTCGACCGACCTCTACTCCCGCTAGCCTCGCTTCCGCCACCAGCCTCCTCTCCGCTCCGGCCATCCCTGCCTCCCATTTTCCTCGCCCGATCGGCTCGGTCCGCACCGGCCGATGCGCGTCCAATCCCGCGCGAACACAAAGAAATTCGGCATGTGTATTACGAATTGATGTAATCTCATAAGTCACGGCTGCCAGGACCTGGCGGCGCTCTACACACCCAGAGATTCGTCTGTTGGCAGGGATCACCGCGCACCCCGGACATCGCCTAGCCGGTCAGAGTCGATAAAGAAGGCGAGTATTTTCGTAAGGTGAAAGCCAACAGTTGGCCGAGTTGATTCGTACGAGACCCTTATGGAGGAAGAAATGAGTCGTGCATCGCAGGTATGTGCCGGATTCGTCGGGCTAGGAATGGCCCTGACGCTGGGGTCATGCCTCTCGCCGCAGGTGGGTGCGCCTTGTCCGATTCCCGAAAAGGCCACGGAAGCGCAGCGCATCGCCGCACTCAACGCCTGCTTCACGGTGCAGGGTGAGAAGTACTACGACGCGCGACCGCAGAAGGACGTCGACATCCTGTTTCTGATCGACAACTCGCGCTCGATGTCGCCGAAGCAGCGGGCGCTGGCGGCCAACATTCCGAAGTTCATCAAGAAGATTGAGTCGTTTGGCGCCAACTATCACGTCGGCATCGCCACCTCGGACGTCGGCAGCACGCCGAGCGCTAGCTTCACATACACCAACCCCGACCAGGCCGAGTGCAACACGTTCACCGGCCAGGACGGTCAGCTGCAGATCATGCCGTGTACGCAGCGCACCAATCAGTCGCCCGAGGCGCGCAACGCCTGCGACGCGCTGTGTACCAAGCCGGGCTTTGCCAATGCCACCTCGCTGACCACCGACGGCATGCGCTTCATCTCGAAGATCGAGGGCAAGACCAACGTGCCGGTGGACATGGTGCTCGACACCGCGACCGGCAAGATGGTCGATCAGGGCCCGATCACCGCCTTCCAGTGCATGGCCCTGGTCGGCGACGGCGGCTGCGGCATGGAAGCGCCGCTCGAAGGCGCCAAGCGGGCGCTCGACGGCCACCGACCGGACAACGCCGGCTTCCTGCGGCCGGGCGCGGCCCTCGCCGTCATCTTCATCACCGACGAAGAAGACTGCTCGGTGCAGCTGGCTCGCCGCAACGAGACGGCGCCGGCCACCAAGGACTGCTCGACGCCGGATCAGAACGCTAGCTGGGAGTGCTTCAACACCGACTATCGCTGCCTGGCGCGCAGCATGCAGTGCGACCAGCCGATGAACCAGTCGGGCCCGCACACCAACTGCAAGGAGCGCGCGGACAACTTCCTGGAGCCGGTGTCGAAGTACCACAAGTTCTTCAGCGCCATCACCGACAAGCTGGTGATCAGCGGTATCTGGACCAGGCCCTCGACCACCGACGGTGGCAAGCTGGTCGTGCAGCGCAGCGTCTCGGGCACGTCGAGCTCGTTCCTGTCGCTGTCCGGCGGCACCGATGCCTCGTGCAAGTACAGCGGCACCGATGGCAACTTCGCCAACGTCTGGGGCAATGCGCAGCGCCGCCTGTCGTCCTTCGCCGAGATGTTCGGCAAGCGCACAGACGGCACCAACAAGGCGCTCGAGATCAGCATCTGTGACATCGACAAGTACGAGAGCGGGCTGGATGCAATCAGTGGCTTCATCAAGGAAATCTTGGATCCCAACTGCCTGCCGGTTGCTCCCAAGGCGCCGAACGGTCAGCCGCTGTGCCTAGTGGGTGATGTCGACGCGGCGCAGCCGCAGTCGCTGCCTGACAAGTACTTCCCGGTGTGCTCGGCTAGCTGCTGCCAGGCTTGGGCCAATGCGCTTTCGCCTAGCACTGAAGACGCGGGCATTCGTGCCGCCTGCTCCGCCGAAGCCTCGGACTGCTACTGTGCAGTCAAGAGCACGCAGCCGACAGTCTGCACGAACTTCCAGGGCTGGGTCGGTGGTGTGTGGCGCAAGGATCTGCAGCCGCCGCCCTACGGCAAGGGTCCGTCGTTCCGCTGCGCCGGTACATCCGTCACGCAGTAGTCTCCTCGTCCGGCAAGCCTAGGCCAGCGTCGATTGACGGCGCTGGCCTTTTTCTTTTCTGTTCCCTCTCCGCTCGTTTTCGCGACGCCTCCCCGACTACACTAGGGGCATGCTGCACACTCGTGTGTCCTCGACTGTTGCCCGGCGCTGGGTTCGGCCTCTGACGCTGCTTTCGATCCTGAGCCTGGCTGGTCACGCTACGGCCGATCTCGCACCGCCGCCTGGTCGCAACGATCCCTTGGCTGGCCCCAGCGTGCCGAGCGCTGCTGCTGAAGTAACCGGCGGCAGCATCGACAAAGAGGTCATCCGTCGCGTCATCCGCCGCCACATCAACGAGGTCCGCTTCTGCTACGAAAAAGGGCTGGCGCAGAACCCCAGCCTGGCCGGCACCGTCGCGATCAGCTTCCGCGTGGCGACCAGCGGCGCGGTCGACAAGAGCGAGGTCAAGTCCTCGACGCTCAAGCACCCCGAGGTCGAGAGCTGCATCGCCAAGCAGGTCCAAAGGTGGGTGTTTCCCGCCCCGATCGGCGGGCCGGTGACCATCACCTATCCCTTCGTGCTGCGCAGCGCCCAAGACCCGCCAGGCAGCCCGACGCCGCCGCCCACCGAAGCGCAGCCGGCCAAGCCCCAGCCGGCGGCCAGCCCACCGGCCGGCAGTGCGGTCTGGTTTTCGTTTTCGCCCTATCCCGGCGCTCGCCTGCTCTGTCACGAGCACGTGCGCGGCGCCGGCCCGCGGCCGATGGAGATCGAGTGGGCCTTGTTCGCCGTCGCCGATCCCGTCGCTGCCGTGGTGTCGCACTTTGAGCGGGAGTCGTCAGCTCGGGCCAGCAGCGACGGCGAGCGCGGCGGCCTAGGCCTGACCTCGGCCCGCAGTCCACGCGACAAGATGAGCATCTTCGCAAAGGAAAAAGCCGCGGCCTATCCCGGCTGTGCCAGCCACGCCCGGGCCGGCGAGCGCACGCTGATCCTCGTCTCGCGCGGCATCGGGGGCTAGGTGCATCGCGTCCGCGTAGGCTTCTCTTCCCTCAAGCAGTGATAGGTTCTGCCCATGCTGAGCTCTGTTTCGACCTTGCTTGCCCTGGCGCCGCGCCAGCCGGCCAACCCGATCCCCGAAGGCTGTCCCTGGCACGAGCTATCGAAGTACGGCCTGCCCAACGTCAACTGGTGCGAAGAGTACGTCTGCGCCTGGATCAACGAGCCGGCCAACACCTGGTCAAACCTGGCCTACGTCTTGTCCGCGCTGTGGATCCTGTGGCTGCGCCGCGACAGCAGCGGGGCGGGGCCGCTGCGCTGGTTTGCGCCGGTGCTGGCCACCATGGGCCTGTTTTCCGGCATCTATCACGCCAGCAACACCCACGTGACGCAGATCCTCGACTTCTTGGGCATGTACCTGTTCTGCTTCCTGCTGCTGGGAATAAACGGCGTGCGCTTAGGCGCGCTGTCGCTGTCGCGGCTGCCGCTGTGGTTCTTGACGGCGGTCAGCTTGGCGACGGTGGGCACGGTGCTGGCGGTGCGGGCCGGCTTTCCCATCCAGAGCTTCATCGGCATCCTGACCCTGGCCCTGGTCATCACCGAGGTGCTGATCCGCCGTCGCCTGGCTGCTCTGCCGTCGGGTGGCGCGTCGGCCGGCTCGCTGCGCGGCTTCTTTGCCTCGCTGGGCCTGCTGACCCTGGCCGCGACCTGCTCGGCGATGGATGTCAGCCGCACGCTGTGCGACCCGCAGAACCACTTCCTGCAAGGGCACGCCGCCTGGCACGTGCTGTCGGCCTGTGCCCTGCTAGCCGCCTACTATCACTATCGGCAGTACCAGGCCCAGCTCACCTAACACCCCGCTCTACGTAGAGCGATCGAGGCCGTTTGATGGCCTCCGTACATCCACGCGAAACCGTCGGAGAAAACGCGTCATGCAGCCCCTACACGAGTACTTCTTGGGCGAACGGCAGGCGGGCCTGTGTGCAGCGGGGCTGGGCCTGGCTTCGCTGCTGTTTGCGCTGTGGCTGTTTCGCGGCGCGAGCCCCTTTCGCAGCATGATGATTCCGCTCGGCCTGGTCGGTCTGCTGCAGCTGGGCGTCGGCCTCGGGCTGGTTTTTAAGACGCCAGCTCAGGTGGCGGCGGTCGAGGCGGGCCTTGCGCAGGCCGAGGCAGGAGCCCGCGCGACTGCGCTAGACCACGAGACGGCGCGCATGGCGCGGGTGCAGAAGAACTTCGTTGTCCTGAAGATCGTCTGGCTGGGGCTGATTGCGCTGGGGCTGGGGCTGGCGCTGCTCGGGCCGGCCCGCTCGGGGCTGGTCGGCGTCGGGCTGGGCATCCTGCTGCAGGCGGCGGTGATGCTGGCCTTTGACCTCTTTGCCGAGGCGCGCGGCCACAGCTACTTCACCTGGCTGCAGAGCGAAGCCGGTCCGCGCTAGCGCTGCCGAGCCCAGGCCGCGACCCGGCCACCGACGGTAGCCAGCACGGCCTGATCGGCGTCGCTGTGGTCCTCGGAGTAGTGCGCGGTGTCGAAGTAAGCGGCGATGACCAGCGGTGGCCGGCCGGGCGGCCAGGTGATGGCGACGTCGTTGTACTTGTCGGTCATGCCGGGGCTGCTGCCGGTGCCGGTCTTGTCGCCCGAGCGCCAGCTGGCGGGGAGCCCGGCGCGCAGCCGCTTGGCCCCGGTCTGCGTCGCCACCATCCACGACAGCAGCAGATCGCGCGAGGTCGGCTGCAGCACGCCGCCGGTGAGGATGCGGGCAACCGTCTGGGCCATGGCCCGCGGCGTCGTGGTGTCGAGGACATCGCCGGGTTGAAAGAAGTTCATCATCGGCTCCATGCGATCGAGCCGCGTCTGCTCATCGCCGAGGCTGCGCAGGGCGGCGGTAAAGCCGGCGGGGCCGCCGAGTAGGCCGAGCAGGAGGTTGGCCGCGAGGTTGTCGCTCTGGGTCTGCGCCGCCTCGGCAATCTTCCACAGCGGCAGGCCAGCCTCGCCGATGTGCTGCTCGGTCACCGGCGAGTGCGGCACTAGCTCCGCCGCCGTAAAGCGCAGCACCTGATCGAGCCGCAGCCGCCCGGCATCGACCTCGCGCAGGATGGCGGCGACGAGCGGCAGCTTGAACGTCGAGCACATGGGAAAGCGCTCCTCGGCTCGCTGCCCGACGTGCTGTCCCGATGCGGTGTCGAGCACGCAGACCCCCAGCCGCCCGCCGGCCTGCGCTTCGAGCTGCGCCAGCTGGGCCGACAGCGACGCGGGGCGCGGTCGCAGCGCACAGCCCGACAGCGAAACGGAGGTCCAGATACCCAACTTCATCAGGTGACGGCGAGTGAGGTGCAGAGTCATGGCAGCCTTTCCTTCCAAGCGTAGAGGCCGACAAAGGTACACTGCCGGCATGAAGTTCACCGGAACCGATTCGTACGTAGCGACGCCGGATCTGATGGTGGCGGTCAACGCTGCTGTGACGCTGGGGCGACCGCTGTTGGTCAAGGGCGAGCCTGGCACCGGCAAGACCATCCTGGCCGAAGAGATCGCGCGCGCCCTGTCTTGCCCGCTGATTCGCTGGCACATCAAGTCGACCACCAAGGCGCAGCACGGCCTGTATGAATACGACGCCGTGGCTCGCCTGCGCGACTCGCAGCTGGGCGAGGCGCGCGTGCACGACATCAAGAACTACATCCTGCGCGGCAAGCTGTGGGATGCCTTCGTCTCCGACGCCCGGCCGGTGCTGTTGATCGACGAGATCGACAAGGCCGACATCGAGTTCCCCAACGATCTTTTGCACGAGCTCGATCGCATGGAGTTCTTCGTCTACGAGACGCGCGAGACGGTGGTGGCGCGGCAGCGGCCGATCGTCATCATCACCAGCAACAACGAAAAAGAGCTGCCCGATGCCTTCCTGCGGCGCTGCTTTTTCCACTACATCCGCTTCCCCGATGCCCAGACCATGGCACGCATCGTCGCGGTTCACTATCCGACGCTGCGCCAGGATCTGCTGCGCGAGGCGCTGGCGGCGTTTTACGAGCTGCGCGAGGTGCAGGGACTTAAGAAGCGGCCCTCGACCTCGGAGTTTCTTGACTGGATCCGCCTGCTAGAAGCCGAGGGCCAGCCCGCCGATGCGCTGCGTCGCGGTGGTGAGCGCGGTATGCCGGTGCTGTACGGCGCGCTGCTCAAGAGCGAGCAGGATGTGCTGTTGGCCGAGATGGCGCTGTCGCAGGGCAGAAACCGCGGGCGGAGCTAAGGCGGCATGTTCGTCTCGTTCTTCTTGGATCTGCGACGGGCCGGCCTGCCGGTATCGCTGACCGAGTACCTGACGCTGCTCGAAGCGCTAAAGCAGGGCGTCTGCGATCCATCGATCGAGGCGTTCTATTTTCTGTCGCGGGCAGCGCTGGTGAAGGACGAGCGACACATCGACAAGTTCGATCGCGTGTTCGGCCAGGTGTTCCGCGGCCTGGAAGCCATCGACGATCCCTACGCCGAGATCCCGCAAGAGTGGCTGCGCAAGCTGGCCGAGAAGTTCCTGTCGCCGGAAGAGATGGCCAAGGTGCAGTCGCTGGGCGGCTTCGAAAAGCTCATGGAGCGGCTGCGCGAGCTGTTGGCCGAACAGAAAGAGCGGCACCAGGGCGGCAGTCGCTTCATTGGCACCGCCGGCACCTCGCCGTTTGGCGCCTATGGCTACAACCCCGAAGGCATCCGCATCGGCCAGGATCAGAGCCGCCATCGCAAGGCGGTCAAGGTCTGGGATCGCCGCGAGTTCCGCAACCTCGACGACGATGTCGAGGTCGGGGTGCGCAACATCCAGGTCGCGCTGCGCCGCCTGCGCAAGTTCGCCCGCACCGGCGCCGCCACTGAGCTCGATCTGCCGGGCACGATCTCGGCGACGGCCAAGAACGCCGGCTATCTGGACCTGCAGCTTGTGCCCGAGCGCCACAACTCGATCAAGGTGCTGCTCTTGCTCGACATCGGCGGCTCGATGGACGATCACGTGCAGGCCTGCGCCGAGCTGTTTACCGCCTGCCGCTCAGAGTTTAAGCACCTCGAATACTTCTATTTTCATAACTGTGTCTACGAGTCGCTGTGGCGCGACAATGCCCGCCGCTATCGCGAGCGCACGCCGACCTTGGAGGTGCTGCGCACCTATCCCGCCGACTACAAGCTGATCTTCGTCGGCGATGCGGCGATGAGCCCTTATGAGCTGATCCAGCGCGGCGGCAGCGTCGAGCACTTCAACGAAGAGCCGGGCGGGCTGTGGCTGCAGCGCATCCTGCAGATCTACTCGCACGCTGTGTGGCTAAACCCGCTGCCCGAGCGCGTCTGGCCGCACTACGACTCGGTGCAGATGGTGCAGCGCATCCTCGGCCCGCGCATGTTTCCGCTGACCCTGGCCGGCCTCGATGCCGCCATTCGCGAGCTTAACCACTAGCTCCGCCGGGCGGCGTCAGCAGATCGCGCAGCGCGGCGGCGGTCGGGCGTCGATCCGGGGCGGCATCCAGGCAGCGCTCGATGGCTTCGGCGATCGCTCCTGGTAGATCGGGGCAGCGCAGGGACAGCGCGGTATAGAAGCGCTGTCCCGGCTGCAAGTTCAGCAGAATCGGCGGCTGATCCGACGGCAGCTCACCAGTCAGGAGCTCGTAGGCGACCACGCCCAGGCTGAACATGTCCGAGGCCGGCCGGGCCAGCTTGGCGCCCTTGAGCAGCTCGGGCGCCATGTACAGCGGCGTGCCGATCAGCACCCCGGTCTGGGTCAGGCCGTGGCCGTGTGACGCGCGGCTGGCATCCAGCGTCTCTTGCAGCGGCGCTAGGCCGGCCCGCAGGGCGGCCTCGCCCGTCGCCGCGGCGGTCGGTGCGCGATCGGCTGGTGCCTTGTCGTCGAGGGTCACGTTGTACAGGCTGAGGTCGAGGTCGGCCTGGTTGGCCGAGCGTCCACTTGGCGCCTCGGGCTCGCCGCTCGGCAGCAGCGCCGAGACGCCAAAGTCAGCCAGCTTGACGACCAGCGCATCGCCCGCCGCCAGCAGGATGTTGGCCGGCTTCAGATCGCGATG
>CAZVMD010000094.1:0-24042 GCA_964628555.1 uncultured Myxococcales bacterium
CAACGTAACCCACGCACATCCTGCGATCCGGAGCCGGTCGCCTCATACTGACTAACGTGGGCCGGCAGGTAGATTTCTCTAAAATCCGGCAAGGTCTCTTGACCACGAGGAACCTTGGCCGTATGGAGAATGACTGAGGTTCCCAATGAACGCGTCCGTCGCTCTGTGCTTAGCGTTTGTGACCAGCGAACTAAGCCAGACGCTCCCGGTTCCACTCATGCAGTCCATAACAGACTGTCTGATGGAGGGGTTGCAAACTCGCAGCAGCGCTGAGTCTATAACGGCCAGCATCGTTGCGAGGGCGACGGCAAAAGGCGTCACGTTGAATCCAGACCACATTGCCGTGATTCGCCGGAATGTTGAGAAGATCCTGTTGCAGGAAGCGCCACCTGCGTTGACGAATCGCTAGCATCGCCCAGGCGCGGGGTTTTGAGGCAACTGCCCGAGGTTTTGAGGCAGACGCCTCAGCCTCGAAACCCTCAGAGGCAAACAACACTTAAAAGGCAAAGCCAGTGAGCCCAGGAGGCTGGGGCGGCAGCGAACCCTTTTTGCTCGACGCCCCCGGCGAGCAAAAAGGCGTTCGCGCCCGCCGGGCCCCCAGCCGTGCAGCCCACCACAGCAAGCGCACCCGCAGCCCACCACAGCAAGCGCATCCGCAGCCCACCACAGCAAGCGCATCCGCAGCCCACCACAGCAAGCGCACCCGCAGCCCATCGCAGCCAGAGCCCCCAAAGCCCCGCCCCACCCCCAACCTACCCTCGCCCCCCCTCATCCCCGTCGCTGCGCCGATACATGATGTCCGAGCGCAGCGCATACTTCTGACCGCGCCGCACCCTGCACCCTTCGTGCAGCAGAAAGTGCTGAAACAAGAGCGCCTGCCCCACCCGCGGCGTGAACTTCTCTCGTAGCTCCAGGAAGTCCGTCTCACCCCCCTCGAAGCCTTCGTTCAGATAGACCATGAAGGTCAGCAAGCTGCGCTCCTGCTTGCTGCGGGCAAAGCTCCCGTCGTAGTGCGGCGCAAAGCGCTGACCGACGCGATAGCGATAGCCTCGAAAGCGCTCATTGGCCCCGACCACGGTCATGCCCATCAGCCGCTCTGGCAGCCGCGAGCGCACCCGCGCAAACAGCCGCTCGGCCAGCGCCACGTCATCGAAGATCACGCGGTCGTTGTTGCGCATGCCGGTGTCCAGCACCGGCCCTCCCGCCGCGTTGATCGTCGCCACCTCCGGCTCCAGCGCCTCGATGCGAGCGATCTGTTCCAGGCACTCGGCGGGAGACAGCACCCCATCGACCGTAAAGACCAGCGGCGCGTGCAGATCCAAGTTTGCGGCCAGCATCCCGCCCAGCGTAACCGAAGACGGGACCCCGGGGATCCGACAGCCGTTTCTTTATGCAAATCACTTGCATTTAGCCCCCTGCCGAGCTTGGCCCAGGGTTGGCCGCCGGAATCTGCGTGGTGTATGGACCGCCCGTTTTGTTATGGTGCGCGCCGCATCGTCCTCGTCCCCGAAAACCCCAAACCGGAGAGCTCCAATGCCACGCGCACTAAAACGTTCCTTGCTGCCTGTCCTGTTCGCGTCGCTGTCCCTGCTTGTGGCCACCGGCACCGCCCAGGCCCAGGTCGCAAGCTGCGGCACCGCCGCCGCCGAGCTGAAAAAGACCTGGTCCAAGAGCGACAGCTTTGGCGACGAGAACTTCGGCGCCGGCTACGCCGTCAGCGCCACCCTGGCCGGCAAGCGCGATGGCTTGGAAGTGGCTGGTGATCTGAGCGCCGATGCCGACCTGTTTGGCAACAAGAAGAACATCGTCAAGGCCGATGCCGCCGCCAAGGCCGCCGTGCTCGGCGCCTCGGTCAGCGAGAACATCGATGTCTTCGTGCTCGGCAAGAACATCTTCCACCACAGCCGCTCGACGGGTACCTCGGCCGGCTCGGGCGTCAAGCTGAACTTCGCCAAGAGCTGGGATGTGTCGTTCTTCTCGGCCGACAAGCGCTTCTGGGTCGGGCCGATTCCGGTCAAGGTCAAGGCCAGCGCCGCCGGCTCGGCTGGCATCAGCTTTGATAGCGATCTGGGCATCCTGGCCGCCGATGCGACGATCAAGCCAAGCGCGCGCGCCTACGTCACCGCGACGGCCGGCGTCGATGCCTGGGTCGCTGAGGCGGGTGTCGAAGGCCGCCTGACGCTGATCGAGGCCGCGGTGCCGACCATCGGCTCGCTGGCTCTGACGACGGCGCCCGGCCTGCAGTACAAGCTGGATAGCGACCTCACGCTGAGCTATCTGTCCGGCCGCCTGAACGTCTTTGCCAAGGCCCTCGGCAAGAAGTACGAAAAGAAGATCGCCGACTGGAGCGGCAGCAGCCGCAGCTACGCCATCGGCCACGAGTCGGGCTGCATCAAGTTCCTGTAAGCCGTGCGCAGCCGCAGCATCCTCTGGGTCGCCGTCGTTGCGACCCTGCTCTGCGTCGGGCTGTGGCTGCAGCGACACCTGCTGCCGCGCGCGAAAGCCCCCCCGCCAGGCCCGGCGTCTGGCAGCGCCGCCATCCCCCCATCCCCGTCGCAGTCTCCACCGAACAGCCCCGCTTGGCCGCTCGGCGAGCGGCGGAGCTATGCGCTGCAGAGCGAGCGGCGGGTCGCGTTTACGGCCCAGGCCGATCCGGCATCTGCTCACGCCCGGCCCGCCGCACCGACGGTGGATCGCGATCAGTTTCGCATCGCCATCGCCGCCACGCTGCAGCTTGCGGTGGTGCAGGCCGATGACTGGGCGGTGCTGGTCGAGGCGGTCCTCAGCGAGCCGCGCGTCGAGCTTGGCGCCCTCTCGGGGGCGGAGCAAGAGCGGCTGATCGAGCTCTTCGCGGCGCCGTTTTATCTGCAGCTGGCACCCAGCGGCAAGCTGCGCGGCCTGCGCCTGCCCGCCGGCCACAGCGCCTTTTCGCGCGGCGTGCTCAAGGCCCTGCTCGCCAACCTGCAGTACGTGCGACCCGAGCCGAGCCCGACCGGAAAGCCGTCAGCGCCGCCGCAGGTCTGGACCAGCCAGGAGCTCGATGCCACCGGCGAGTATGAGGCGCGCTACGAGCGGTCAGCCGATCACAGACAGTGCCGCAAAGAGCGCCTGCGCTACACCCAGGTCAGCACGGCGCAGGGCCTGCTGCCGGTCAGTCGCCTGGGCCAGATCCGCGGTGGGCTGCAGGTGCAGTTCGATCTGGATCCGGCGGCGGCTGGCCTGTCGCAGCTGGTGGGCCTGCGCGGCCAGGAGAGCCTGCACATCGACCCAGGGCCGGGCATGCCGCAGGTGGCCAGCGATGGCAGCTTTTCGCTACGCTACCTGCGCAGTCAGCCGCTTACCGACGCCAAGACGCGGGCTGCGCGGGCCCTGGGAGCCGACTTCGAGCTGGTCGCGATGGCGCAGGCCGAGCTCGATCCCGAAAGTGATCGGCGCAGCGATCAGCAGCTGGTGCGGGGGGCGAGCTTCGCCGAGCTGCTGGCACAGCTCGACGGGCTGAGCTCGGCCGGCGCCGGTGCCGAGCGCGCCGAGCTGCTGTCGCGGCTGTCGGCCTTGCTGCGGCTGCAGCCCCAGGCCGCGGCGCAGGCCCAGCAGGCCATCGTCTCGGGTGCCGCCGCGGCCACCACGCGGACGCTGCTGGGAGCGCTGGGCGCCGCTGGCTCACCCGTGGCACAGTCGACGCTGGTCGGGCTGGCCGAGAGCACCAGCCTGTCGGCCGATGTGCGCAGCAATGCCGTGGCCATGCTGGGTCTGACCGAGCAGCCCAGCGATGCGACGGTGAGTGCGCTCGGCAAGCTGACTGCGGATCGCGATGGCGATGTGCGCGGGACAGCAGCGCTGGCCCTGGGCAATGCGGCGCAGGCGCAGCGTCGAGCCGGGCAGGTCGGCGAGTCCGAGCAGGCGGTCGATGAGCTCCTGGCCAAGCTGGCTGCCGCCACGACCCCCGACGAGCAGATCCTGTACCTGCAGGCCCTGGGCAATGCTGGCGATGCCCGCGCTCTGCCGGCCATTCAGACGGCGCTGACCGGCGGGGATGACGAGCTGCGCTCGGCCGCGGTCACCGCTCTGCGCTTCATCGCGGCCGAGCCGGTGGATGCCCTGATCGCCGCGACCCTGCTGCGCGATCCGTCGCTGCGGGTGCGACGCAGTGCGGTGTTTGCGGCCAGCTTTCGACCGCTTTTGGCGCTGCTGCCGGCGCTGCGCCAGGCCGCGCTGGGCGATGCCGAGGCCGCGGTGCGCAGCGAGATCGTGCCGCTGCTGGGGCGCTCGCTGGCAGTGCCGGGCGTGCTCGAGCTGCTGCAGGCGATGGCCAGCCGCGATCCCTCGCCCGAGGTGCGGCGGGCGGCGGCGGCGCTGCTGACCCCGCGCTAGCCGGCCTGCGATACACTCGGCGGATGGGTCACTCCACGGGCAAGCCGGAACCGGTCAGTCACAGCGAGATCGTCGATCTCGTGCTCCTAAGCACCGAAGAGTACGACGGGGGTAGGTACCTGCGCTGGCGTCGGATGCATCTGCAGAACCGTCGCCACGATGGCAGCCTGTCGCCGCCCTACATCTGCGAATTCGCCGATCGCCCTCGTCACGGCACCGACGCAGTGGCGCTGTTGCTGTGGCGCCGCGCTGCCGGCGGCCAGGTCGAGGTGCTGCTGCGCCGCGGCCTGCGTCCGACGCTGCGCCTGGGGCGGCCGAGCGAGCGCCTGCCGCAGCCGGACCCCGCGCCATATCTGCAGCTGACCGAGGTGGTGGCTGGCATCCTCGAAGAGGAAGACCACGGTGAAGCGGGGATCCGCCGGCGGGCCATGCTGGAGGCCTGGGAAGAGGCCGGTCTGCGCGTCGAGCCCCAGGCGATCACGCTGCTTGGGCGGGTGTTCCTGTCGCCGGGCATCTCGCCGGAGTGCTGCTACCTGGCGAGCGCCGAGGTCGGTGAGGAGACGGCGGCGATCCCCGAAGGCGACGGCTCGCCGATGGAAGAAGGGAGCCGGCAGCGCTTTGTGCCGCTTGCCGAGGCGCTGGCGCTGTGCGACAGCGGGGCGATTGAGGACGCCAAGACCGAAGTGCTGCTGCGTCGCCTGGCGGCGCGGCTTGCCCGCTAGGTCGGCGCGCTCTCGGGCTGCGGCGCTAAAGAAGCTGGGCCAGCGTCACATCGTGTAGCTGCGACTGCATCGAGCCTTCCAGATCGACGAGCACCAGGTCGAGGGCATCGGCTTCTTTTTCCCCGTTGCGCAGCGGCGTAAAGCTCTTAAACAGGCGCATCACTTCGTCGAGTCGAACGTTCTCTGGCGGCCGTGACAGCAGGTAGCCGTTTTCGGTCTCGGCGACGATGCCAGCGTCGATAAAGTGCTTCATGACGCGGCGCACGAAGCTCTCGGGCAGGCCGTGGCGGTTCTCCAGATCGAGGATCGGCAGGGCCCGGCCGCCGCTCTTCCAGTTCTGCGCCACGTCACACAGCAGGCGAGCCGCCAGCGGGCCATTCATCGTCGGCATCTCGCCCGGCTTGAGGTGCTGGTCCTGAGCATCATCGCCGCCGTTTACCAGGCGCAGGAGCGGCATGCGCTGCACGGCGCGACAGACCTCGGCCCCCCACAAGAGCAGCACCCACCACAAGTAGATTGACAGCAGGAACAGCGGCAGCACGGCCAGGGCGCCGTAGATCGTGCGGTACTTGCCGGTGATGTAGCTCAGGTACAGGCCAAGGCCGAACTTGCTGATCTCCATCATCACCGCCGACACCGCGCTGCCGATCAGGGCCGGTCGCCAGTCGACGCGCAGCGTGGGCAAGAAGCGATTGAGCAGGGTCGCGCCAGCGGTGGTCGACGCCAGGGACAAAAGCAGGCGCGAGATGAGGTGGCGATCCCACAGCGAGGCGGTATGCAAGACCCACACGGCCGCGACGAGAGGGAACAGCGTGATGCCGGTGTAGAAGAACAGGAAGCGCTCGATGTAGCCGCGCTCGCGCTGCGAGTCCCAGATGCGATTCCAGATCGACTCGACGGACAGGAAGAGCAGAAAGCCGATGATGCTGGAGGTGATGAGGCCGAAGCTGCCGAGCGCGCCGGCCGTGATGTTGCCGGAGAAGCTAGACAGGCGCTCGACCACTTCCAGCTGCGCTTCCGTCGAGGAGGGGAAGATGGCTTTGACCAGATACGAGACCAGGCGGCTGCCGGCGTCAAGCTGGCCGCTGGCTTTCAGCAAGGCCAGAGCGATGGCCAGAAGCGGCACCAGGGCGAGCGCGGTCTGGTAAGCCAGCGACGAAGCGGCCAGCGTGCAGCTATCGGCCCAGAAGCCGTCCCAGGCCAGGAGCGTGACCCGCTTTACCCAGCGCCATGCGGCCATGAATCGAAGGCTTACCATGCGATCTGCCTCGCAGCAGTATATCGCGCGGCTCTCGCCGCCTGGGCCAGCGTTTGCAGAGCCCGATCGCCCTGCCGTGCGCCCCCAGACTTACACCCCCTGCCACAGTGCCGAAGGAGGGAGTCGAACCCTCATGTCCCGGAGGACGAGGGATTTTGAGTCCCCTGCGTCTGCCATTCCGCCACTTCGGCTCACGAGACGTCCGCACGCTAGCACGCGCCAAGGTCCGCGGTCACGCCAAAATCGCGGCCTAGCGCGGCAGGCTGGCCAGCTCGGACAGGAGCTCGCTGAAGCTTGGGCGGCGGGCGACGACATCGATGTGCAGGCCGGCTTGGCGCAGGGCCAAAGCCGTGGTCTCGCCGATGGCCCCGACTCGCACCGGCGCGAACAGCGACGCGGCGTCCGGCCCCAGCACCGACAGCGCGATGGTCACGCTGCGCGGGCTGCCAAACGGAGCCAGATCGACCTGCCTGTGCTGCAGGGCCAAGGCCAGCGGCGCAAGCTCGGCGGCAGTCGCGCTGCGCATGCGATAGGCTTCGACCTCGGTGACGCGCAGGCCGGCCCGGCGCAGGGCGGCAGGCAGCGTCGGGCGCGCTTCCGCAGCGCGCAGGAACAGCACCTGGGCCGGGCCCGCAGCGGCGAGGCGGGCGATAAGCAGGCTCGCCAGGCCCTCTGCACTGCTGGTCGCGGAATCGCCGCCTTCTCCGTCGCTGACGAGGTCGGCAGGGCGACCCAGCTCAGCCAGTGCGGCGGCGGTATACCGACCCACTGCAGCGACGCAGCAGCCCGCCAAGGCCTGGGCCAGCGAGCGGGTCGGCGTCAGGCGAGCCAGCGCTGCCGCGAGGGCGCCGACGGCGTAGCGACTGGTGAAGGCCACCGCGTCGTGGCCGGGCGTCTCGCTCAGCGCCCTCAGCATGGCTAGCTCGTCGGTGGCTGGGGCTGGCCACAGGCAGGGACAGATCAGGGCCTCGCCGCCCGCCTTGTCGATCAGCGCGGCGGTCTCGTGCGCGGCATCGGCTGGGCGGGTGACCAGCACGCGCAGCGGTCGACCGGTCTTGCGATCGCGCAGCCACAGCGGTGCCGACGTCGAGGCCGCCGCGTCTTCAGCCACGTCGGCCCCGGCCCAGCACGGAGTACAGGCCGAGCAGGACCAGAGCGCCCGACAGGCAGGCAATCAGTCCGCCCCACATGAGGTAGGAACCGCCCAGCGCCTTGGCGATAGACGCGACATCGGAGGGATGCAGCGAGCCGCCGACCCGGGCGCCTTCGCTAAACAGATAGTCGCCGCGCGCCACGGTATCGAAGACGAACAGCAGGCCCAAGAGCTGAGCAAAAAACAGCCGGCCGCCGGTCGGCAGCCAGCGTGCCAAGGCCGCGATCCCCAGGCCCAGGCCTCCGACGGTGATCAGGCCAACCAGCGTGCGCACCCACAGCAGCAGAGACAGCAGCAGGCAGGCCGCCAGGAACAGCAGCAGCGGGCGCGCGGCGCGACGGGCGATCAGCAGACACAGCGCGCCGAAGAGCGGCGGGCCAAGGAGTCCGCCGGCCGAGCTTAAGGCGCTGCGGAAGCCGCGCACGACCTCCAGATGAGCCATGCCCGAGGCATCGGCAAAGATGTCGAGGCGCAGGAAGTTACCGCCGACGAGGAGGGCAGTCAGGCCATGGCCCATCTCGTGCACCCAGGTGCTAAGCAGGGTGAAGGGATAAAGGAGCAGTCGCCCCATCGGCACCCAGCGCTGCAGGGCCAGGATGAGCAGCGCACCGAGGATCAGCGCCGCTCGCGCCCCGGTCTCCGACGAGGACGTGGCATCAGGCGGGCTCTTGCGCAGCGCGGCGTCTAGCAGGGGGGTGTCCATGACTCGACTGTACTATCAAAACCGGCCGGCTGGCGGCTGTGCGCTGGCTGGCAGCGAGGGGGCGAGCGAGGGCGGTCGGTGCCGGTCAGCGGGGGCGGCCTGGTCACTAGAGCGAGTCGCAAGATCGCGGCTGCCGCCGTCGCTGGCCAAGGCGATAGAGCAGCAGACCCAGGCCAACGAGCCCGAGCAGCACGGAGGAGCCGGCAGGGCTGGGACGCTGCGCGCCACCGATCTGGCAGTCGCAGTGGATGCCGGGACGTCGCGCGCTTCCGCCGTCGGTCGAAGCATCGGCCGGAGCCGGGCCGGGACCGGCATCGCTCGCTGCCGTCGCCAGGTCGCGCGGGTCACTGCCGAGGTCGGCGCCTGGCTCGCAGCGGGGTGTGCCATCCCAGGAAAAACCGTCGAGCGGCGTCGCTGAGACCAGGGTCTGCAGCCGCCCACCGTGCTCGTGCAGCAAGAAATAGACGGTGTCGCCGACACTGACCGGGCTGGCCACGGTGGCAAAGGCGGCCTCGCAGGGGGCGTAGGCCCAGCCGGTTGGGCCGTACTCGCGCGTGACGGTGGCGGCTTGCTCCAGCACTTTCCAGCGCCAGCCACTTGCAAGGGCCCGGCTGGCCGTGACGCGTCCGACCCACACCCCCTCACGCAGCGGCGCCAGCGGGGCGGCCGAGCTGTTATCGCCGTACAGACTCTGAAAGTCACCGACGGCCAGCCAGCGCGGACAGCCGCTGCTCGGGGCGCGCAGCATCAGCGAGTCTCCCGCCGAGCGGTTGCCCACCACCTTCGAATAGCTGGGGTCGGTCAGGCTGCGCCCGTCGAAGAAAAAGCGGGCCGGTCCGCCGGTGTCGGGCTGGACAATCTGGATGTTCTGCGTGTCATTGCGCTTGCCGCCACCATCGGCCGGGCAGGTGCCCTGAGCGCGGACTTCCATGCCGTCCCAGCTGCCGGTCGGCAGGATCTTGTATTCCAGTAGCGGGGTGTCGGTAAGCGCGAGCGTCACGCTGTAGATGCCGTCGCCATCGTCGTCGCGCAGCACCGGACAGCTAGCCAGCGACCAGCTGCCCAGGGCCGCCTGATTGCCGCAGATCTTGGGCTCGGCCCGGGCCGCGGTCGCCAGGGCCAAAAGACCGACCCCGGGGACCAGCGCAGCGACGAGAAATCGGGAGGATGAGCGGGCTTGCATGGGCGCAGTATAGCCAGTTGCCCGCCGGTCTCGGGTTTTCCTGCCAGGCTGCCCCTGCCCCTGCTGCGGAGCGCGCAAAGGCAAGCTAATCGGGCACATACAAGGAGGCACTTTTCCGACGGAAAGAGCCCCGCTAGGCTGGATCCTATGAACAAGCCGATCATCGCAGCCATCACCGGGGTTACCTTCGGACTGTTTCTAGGCGGCCTGATGTTTACGCAGTCAGGCAGCCGCTGCTGTTCGCGCAAGGCCGTGCAGAGCGTCGAGACCACCCATGTGGTGGTGCAGACCGTGCCGGCCCGGCCGCCCTGCCGTCAGGCCGAGGTCGAGCCCGAGCGCAGCGCGATGGAGATGCCGGACCTCAGCGATGACGACAGCATCCTGTCGTATGCTCAGACGCTGTACGTAAACGGTGAGTACGAGAAAGCCATCACCGTCGCCAAGCGCGTCGATGGCAAGGGCCAGCCGAGTGTTCGCTCGGCCCGTATCCAGGGCGCAGCCGCCTGCAGTCTGCGCAATCCTCAGCTTGCCGATCAGGCCTTCCGTCGCCTGGATGCGGCGGGGCGGCAGTACCTGGTCTACGTCTGTCAGCGTAACGGCCTGTCCGTTCACGGCCGTCACTTCCGCATCGAATAAGCTCGGCACCTCGGTCGCTGGCGAGCGGCCCCTTACCCCGGCAGCCCTAAGTAGGGCCTGGTCATCCCGACCAGAGGCCGGCGGCTGCATCCCGCCCAGGCAAGCGTTCCACCGATCGTCCCTTCTAATTGACCCGCGAGCGGCCCCTTGCCAGGGGCACAAGCAAGATATATACCGACGGTTCGCCTTTTCGCTCTACCCGACGGAGATGACGTGGTAGGGTAACTGTTAGTTGGCCGTAGGGAGTGGCGTCATGTCGATGGAGATGAAGCAGAGCCTCAAGCTGTCGCAGCAGATGGTGATGACACCGCAACTGCAGATGGCGATCAAGCTGCTGCAGATCTCGCGCATGGAGTTGATGGAGCAGGTGCGGGAGGAGCTTAAAGAGAACCCGCTCTTGGAGGACTCGACCGATACGGAGACCGAGATCTCGCGCGATGATCCGGTGGTGGCTGCCGAGACCAGCCTGCTTGGCGAGACGGAGCAGGCGGCCGAGCCCACCGCGCAGAAAGAGGCGCGCGAGATTGAACAGGAAGTTCCAGCGGGTACGCAAGCGGCCACCGACGTCGACTGGGAGACCTACGCCGAGAACCTGGCAACGGCGCCGAGCATGCCCTCGTACCGCCCGGACAACGACGAGATGCCGACGCTCGATCAGGCAGCCACCGGCGGTCCGTCGCTGAGCGAGCACCTGCTGATCCAGCTACAGATGGCCAAGCTGCCGCCGGATGAAGAGCGCTGCGCCATCTTGATCATCGGCAACCTCGACACGGATGGCTACCTGAAGGAGCCGCCGCTGGCCGAGATTGCGCAGGAGGCGGACGTCGAGCTAGAGGTCGCTGAGCGGGCGCTCAAGCGCGTGCAGCGCTTCGATCCGGTCGGCTGTGCTGCCCGGAGCTTGCAAGAGTCGCTGCTGGTGCAGGCGGCGGCGCTCGATATCGACGACGAAGTGCTGGTCCGCATGTTGACCGAGCACCTCGTCGATCTCGAGAAGAAGAACTTCGGTCGCATCGCGCAGAAGCTCAAGGTCGAGGTCGAAGAGGTCTACGAGGCAGCCCGCGATATCCAGCGCCTCGATCCCCGCCCGGGGCGCGAGTACACGACGGATCGGCCGCAGTACATCACCGCCGATGTCTTTATCCACAAGGTCGGCGATCGCTACTTTGTGCAGATCAACGACGACGGCCTGCCGAA
Organism: uncultured Myxococcales bacterium; assembly: GCA_964628555.1. Lineage (GTDB taxonomy): Bacteria > Myxococcota_A > Polyangia > Palsa-1104 > JAEUJZ01 > JAEUJZ01. The sequence goes on from CAZVMD010000094.1 coordinate 11,221, forward strand.
GCTGCGCATCAGCAACTACTACCTCGACACGCTCAAGAGCAAAAAAGAGGACAAGGCGGCCAAAGACTATGTGCAGGAGCGGCTGCGCTCGGCCCGCTGGCTGATCGACAGCATCCAGCAGCGACAGCGCACCATCGTCAAGGTCACCGAGTCGATCCTTAAGTTCCAGCGCGACTTTTTCGAAAAAGGCATCAGCCACTTAAAGCCGCTGATCCTGCGCGACATCGCCAACGACATCGGCATGCACGAATCGACGATCAGCCGGGCGACGAGCAACAAGTACGTCCACACGCCGCAGGGGCTGTTCGAGCTGAAGTACTTCTTCAACGCCGGCATCAACCGCGAGGACGGCTCCGACGACATCGCCAGCGAGGCGGTCAAGCGCTTGATCAAGCAGCTCGTCGCCGAGGAAAACAACAAGCACCCCTACTCGGATCAGAAGCTGGTCGAGCTGCTGCGCGAGCGACACAAGATCGACATCGCGCGTCGCACCGTCGCCAAGTATCGCGAGCAGCTCGCCATCCTGCCTTCCGCTCAGCGCAAGCAGGTCTTTTAGTCACTCAAGCTGCTTGACTGACCGCGCAAACGGCACTAGACAGCATCGACTCCGCTAGTTGTTCCCAAGACCCAGGCCCCATAGCCAGCTCACAGATTCGGGTATCAGACCGGCCGCTTAGGCTGGTCTTGGCTGCGTGCTCACGACGTTGAGCCCGGTCTATTGTTCACCCCAACCAGAGGATCGCGATGCACCTATCTTTTACCTTCCGCTCGACGGAAACGAACGACGCGCTCAAGGACTACGCGAGAGAGAAGCTGGATCGCATCCATAAGTATTTTCCGGAGCCGATCAAGGTCCACGTGGTCTACTCGCAGCAGCGCGGCTATCTGCATGCGGCGGACATCCAGATCACGCTGCCCAATGGCCTTGTCGTCAAAGGTGTTGAAGCCAGCGACGACTTCTTCTCGGCCGTCGATCTGGTGATGGCCAAGATCGAGCGCCAGCTTCGTCGCTACAAGGACCGGATCCGCGATCACAAGCCGCAGGCGGGTCCGCAGCGCTCGCTCAACCACCGCGTGTTTACCGACAGTGGGCACGGGCAGACGGCGGAAAAGCCAGCCCCCAAAGAGCCGGCGGCGGAGAAGCCGGCGGTGGCCGCGCCTGCTCCGATGGCCAAACCGCAGATCATCAAGGAAGAGAAGTTCATCGCCGAGCCGATGTCCGTCGAGGAAGCGGTTATGCGCATGAACCTTTTGCACGAGAGCTTCCTGTGTTTCAATAACACCGAGACTCACCAGATCAATGTCGTCTACCGTCGAGACGATGGCACTTACGGCCTCATCGAAACCACGCACTAGCCCCGCGCTGCGGTGGCTGGGCTTTGCTGGGAGGCCCCGAAGCACGATTGCGGCCACGGCCGACGACGCAGTGCGCTGCGTTCGCTCGGGTCTTGGGGCAGGGGGTGGTGGACGTCGATGAAGATCACAGACTTCGTACGGCCCGAGCTGATCATCCCTGAGCTACAGGGGCAGACCAAGCCGCAGGTCATCGCCGAGTTAGCTCGTCAGCTGGCACGCACCCAGTCTGGGGTCGACGCCGAGGCCCTCTCGCGCGTGCTGATGGAGCGCGAAGAGCTGGCCAGCACCGCGATCGGCGAAGACATCGCCATTCCGCACGGCAAGCTCGACTCGGTCAGTCGCTTGATTGGCTGCCTGGGGCGCTCGACGCGAGGCATCGACTTCGACTCGCTCGATCGCCGGCCTACCCACCTGTTCTTTGTCCTCATCGCGCCCGAGAGCTCGACGGGCATGCACCTCAAAGCCCTGGCGCGGATCAGCCGTCTGTTCAAGGACGCGGACTTTCGCGCTCGTCTGATGCGGGCCGGCACCGCCGGTGAGCTCTTCCGCATTCTCGAAGAGGAAGACGCCCGCTACTAGGCTAGGCACCGTCTTCCCGGAAGGACCCAACGCCGATGGCTGGAGTCTCTGTTCACTCGCTCCTGGAAGCTGAGGCCGGCCTAGCCCTATCGGTGGTGGCTGGCCGCAGCATGCTGCAGCGCAAGATTGGTGGCGTGCGCATCCAGAAGCCGGGCTTGGCCCTGACCGGCTTCACGCAGCACGTCCACGCCGAGCGACTGCAGGTCTTGGGCATGACCGAGATCGCCTACCTGCGCAGCCTCGACGAGTCGGGTCGCCAGCGCGCCGCCAAGTCGCTGGCCGCGCTGCGTCCCTGTGTCGTGGTCGTGACACGCGGTCTTGAGATCCCGGCGGAGCTTGCGGCAGCGATGGACGAGCACGAAGTGCCGCTCTTGAGCACGCCGCTGATGTCGTCGGTGTTCATCAACCGCGTCACCAAGGTGCTGGAGATGCGGCTGGCGCCATCGACCAGTGTGCACGGCGTGCTGATCGATGTGTTGGGCATCGGCATCCTGCTGCTTGGCAAGTCAGGGATCGGCAAGAGCGAAGCGGCGCTCGATCTAGTGCTGCGCGGGCATCGCCTGGTGGCCGACGATGTCGTCGAGATCAGAAAGCGCATGCCAGATCTTTTGATCGGCGCCAGCAAAGAGCTCCTGAAGCACCACATGGAGATCCGCGGCCTGGGCATCCTCAACGTCAAGGATCTGTTCGGGATCTCGGCGGTGCGCGACAGCAAGAAGGTCGAGCTGGTGATCGAGCTGGCCGACTGGAATGAAGCGGAAGAGTACGATCGCCTGGGCGTCGACGAGCGACGCTACGCCATCTTGGATGTGGCGCTGCCGATGCTGCGCGTGCCGATTCGTCCGGGGCGCAACATCGCCTCGCTGATCGAGGTCGCGGCGCGCAATCAGCTGCTCAAGCAGCAGGGCAAGCACTCGGCGCGCGAGTTCCAGGATCGGCTGACGCGGGCCCACAACGAGCAGGCGCACGCTCACGCCGCACCGACCAGCGATGAGGTCGAGTAGCGCGGCTGTGCCTAGCCGGGCAGGCCGCTCAGCTTCTCGATGAGGCCGGCCAGCGACAGCCGCTCTTCGCTGCGCGTCGACAGCTGACGGAGGGGATAGAGGCCCTGCGCCACTTCGTCTTCGCCGACGAAGACCAGCCACTCCAGGCCAGCGGCTTCGGCGTACTGCAGGTGCTTGCCCGGGGCCGAGGCTGCCAAGCCGATGCGCGCGGCAATGCCTCGTGCTCGCAGCGCTTGGGCTAGGCGCTCTGCGCTTTCTCCGACGGAGCCAAAGCCCTCAGTCCCCTTCTTGCCAAACAGCAGCGGGGCGATCAGCACCGGCCGAGTGCTGCCCAGGGCTCCTCCGGCTTGTTCTTTGAGCAGCTCGATCAGGCGCTCGACCCCGAATGAGAAGCCAACCGCCCCTTGCGGCATGCCGCCGTACAGCTCGATCAGGTCGTCGTAGCGTCCGCCGCCGGCGAAGCTCAGCTTGCCGCCGAAGCGCTCGACGTGCGCTTTGGCCTCGAAGATCGGCCCGGTGTAGTAGTCCAGGCCGCGAGCCAGCGTTGGATCGATGGTTACGCGATCGGCAAAGCCCAGCCCGGCCGCTCGCGCCATGATGTAGCGCAGCTCTTCGACGCCGGCGCGACCCGCCTCGTCGTCTCTTAGCTCTGCCGCGGCGTGGTCGAGATAACCGAGGCCGCTGACATCGGTCTGCCCTTCGAGCAGTCCCAGCTGACCGAGAAAGGCGTCAAACTGGCCCGCCGCAATGCCATAGCCGACCGCTTCTTTGCGGATCCCATCGAGGCCGATCTTGTCGCGCTTGTCGAGAGCACGTAGGGCATCAGCCTTCTTCTCTTTTTCGATGCCGGCTCGTCGCACCTGCGCTTCCAGGATCTTGCGATTGTTGACGACGAAGCTGTAGTCGGAAAGGCCGAACTCCCGCAGCACCGTGGTCGCCAGCAGCAGCAGATCGACCTCGCAGTCCATCGACGAGCTACCGATGATGTCGGCGTCGGCTTGATAGAACTCGCGGTAGCGACCCGCAGCGGGTCGGTCGTAGCGCCACACCTTGCCGATCTGATAGCGATAGATCGGGCGCTTAAGCTCAGGATGCGCGGCCATCACCCGGCCCGTCGAGCTAGTCAGGTCAAAGCGCAGGCCCAGCTTGCGTCCGCCCTTGTCTTCGAAGGAATAGATCTCCCGCTCGGCAGCCGGACCCGCCTTGAGCGTTAGAACTTCCAGATACTCGAAGGCTGGTGTATCGAGCTCTTCAAAGCCGAAGAGCTGAAAGGCTCGTCGCAGCCGATCGAAAACAGCGCTGCGCACGCGCATCTCTTCCGGCAGGAAGTCGCGCGTACCTTTGGGGGTCTCAAACGTCTTGGCCATCGCAAACGCTTATCGCAGTACCGGCGCGCCCAGCGGCTAGTGATCCAGCGCCGGTGACGAGGGAGGAGGGATGCTGCGCGGTGACTGCGAGGATGCCGCCGTGCGCTTCACCCGCATCGCCTTGGTGCCGTCTTCCGTCGTGTAGATCTCGACCCGCTCTTCGCGCACCAAGCGGTCGATCAAGCGGCGACGGACTTCCGGATCGGGATCAAGCTGGCTGCCCTGCCAGCGGGTCACGAAGAAGTTCACACCGACGTAGCCCGCGGGGAACTTGCTCTCGGCGCGGCGCACCTCATCGAGCAAGATCTCAGCGGCCATGTCTTCGCTCTGCGCAGTGCCCAGCCCCTCATCTGCACCGACGATGTTGGGCGAGCTATTCGGACCGGCTTCGCGCGTCGCTCCCGGCACCAGGATGGGCGCGCTGGCCTCATCGCCTTCGCCTGCCGGCCACTGCCTACCACACTCGCCGAGGGCCTCCATCAGATCGATGTGGTCAAAGGCCGCGCGACGGATGCGCCGCGAGAGGCCGATACCGCCCCAGGTCGCGACGTAGGCCTGGCGGCCCAGGGCGCGCACGCCTTCGACGGCGGGAGCGTGATCAGCATCGCCTGACATCAGCACCAGGATGTCGAACGCACCGACGGCGGCCAGGCGGAGCATGTCCGCGACCATCGTCGTGTCGACCTCGTTTTCCTGGGTGTAGTAGTTCTCGGCGCTGCACTCGCGGCAGTGGTAGCTCTTGGTCCGGCGGGTAAAGCGCTGCACGAAGTAGCCCGGCAGCATCTCCAGGTTGTCGAGGAAGCTGGTCAGCGCGGCCTGTCCGGTTCCCGGCTGCGACGGCCCCGACTCAATCCCCGTGTAGTAGTAGGCACCCCAAAGGACGCTGCCGCCAACGCGCTTCACCAGCCAGCGCGAGAGCGCCGTAAAGTCCAGAGGCTGTCTTCCGGCCCGCTCCCGCCAGCCAGAATAGAAATTCTTCCCATCGAAAAACAAAGCAACTTTCATAGGCCTTTCTCTCTTCCTTCAGGCGGCGCATCCTAGCAGCTTCGATCTGGCAGTGTGGCGGTTTTTTTCGCCGGCCAAACCCCTAGCTCCGCCCCGGCTGAAGGCAGGCCCCAGCCACCGCACAGGCCGCCTATTCACCAATGCCAGAATCGCGGCTTAGCGACCCAAACAAAGGCCAACACGGGCTGTCAGACATAGCGCTGCGCTTTCCAGTACTTGTCGAAGGTTTGGTCATCGGTTCCTTGCACAAGACTTGTTAGCGCCAAGCCGGCTATGTCAGAGTAACGTTCGCTCTCGGGGTGCCGAAGGTCCAAAAGACGCCCTTACCAGCCTGGGCGCCGCGTTGCTGATGAGAGGCTGCGGCCGGGGCTGGTGAGCTGCACGATCTACGATCTACCCTGAGGCGCAAAATGCGTGATATTCTGCGCAAGTAGACGTCACCACGATCATGCTCCTGACTTCTCACTCGATCGGTCGGAAACCCTCCATGCGAGCACAATCTTCCTCGTTACGCGCTGGCGTTGCCCATTTGTTAGGGGCAACGGCGTGCGCGGCAGCGCTGTTCTCCGCCTCGCCAGCCATGGCAGTCGGGGATGGCGCTCCCGTCGATATGAACCGCTTTCATCCGGCGCCCGGCAACGCCAAGCTGCTGTCGACCGATCTGGCCGATGTTGGCCCGCATCTACAGGTCGTGCCGCAGCTGTTCATGCACTATGCCAACCGGCCGCTGGTCTACGTACTTGGCAACACGCCGACCGTCGACTTGATCAAGCACCGCTTGACCGCCGATCTATCGGTGTCGATCGCGCTGTGGCGTCGCCTACAGATCGCGCTCGCCATGCCGGTCACGGTCTTTCAGTGCGCGGGTCAGGCTCCGGTCACGTCAATGGACGGCAGCGTGGGCTTCCCGCCGGCCGCCTGTGACAACAGCGTGCTGAAGTCGGTGACCTTCCCGCCCTCGATGAACGGCGGAGCGACGCCGCCGCAGGACCTGGCCTCGGCGGGACAGGAAGATCTGCGCCTGCTCATCAAAGGCGTGATCTGGAACAACCACCGCATCGCCAGCGTCTCGGCGCCGCTGTTTGGTGTCGCGGCCAGCGGTGATCTGACGCTGCCGACTGGCAATGCCAACAGCTACCTCGGCTCGCGGCTGCCCACCTTCGCTCTGCGCCTGATCGGCCACCTGCAGTACAAGCGCCTGACGATGGCGCTCAACTTCGGTGGCCTGTTCGGCTCGGTTGAGCAGCTTTACAACATCAAGACCGGCAGCGGCCTCTCGTACTCGGTGGGCGTGCAGGTCGAGATGTTCCGCTATCGCCTGTTCCCGTTTTACGCCGTGGCCGAAGTCTTCGGCATCACCCACTATCCGTTTGACTCGCTCCGCACCAGCCCGGCCGAGCTCTCGCTGGCGCTCAAGGCGGCGATCAAGGAGTGGACGCTGTTCGTCGGCGGTGGCCCGGGTCTAAACCCTGGCTACGGTGTGCCGGATGGCCGCGTATTCATCGGCGCGACGTACGCCTGGCAGAAGATCCCGCAGCAGCCCAAGCCGCTGCCGCCGCCGCCGCCGCCGCCACCCGATGTCTGCCCGAACCTGCCAGGTGCGCAGGAGCAGATTCCGCAGGGCATGGTTAAGGACGACAAGGGCAACTGCGCGGTGCCGCCGCCGCCGCCGCCACCGCCCCCGACGCCGCCCCCGGTCTGCGATCCTGAGAAGCAGGACTGCCCGGATCGGCCGAAGCCGCCCGTCGCGGTCAAGATCGAGAACCGCAAGCTGGTCCTGTCCGAGCGCATCTTCTTTGAGTTCGACAAGGACACCATCCTGCCGGTCAGCTTCCCGATCCTCGACGAAGTGGCTCGCGTGCTGAAGGTGCGGCCGGACATCAAGCGGATGCGCATCGAAGGCCATACTGATAACTACGGCTCGGATGCGTACAACCTGGATCTGTCGCACCGCCGCGCTGCCTCGGTCATGGTGTACCTCGTCGAGCACGGCATCGAGACCTACCGCCTGACCTCGGCTGGCTTTGGCTTCCGCTGCCCGCTGGTCGACAACGACACGCCGGACAACCGCGCCAAGAACCGCCGCGTCGACTTCATCATCCTCGAACAGGAAGGCGTGCAGCACGAGGAGCCGAAGTGCAAGGTGCCGCCGCAGCTACCGACGACCATCAAGCGGCAGCCGCCGGGCCGTCCGGGCCAGCGTCCGGGTGGGGCTCAGGTCGGAGCCCCTGGCACACGTCCAGCGGTGACGCCGGGCGCAAAGCCGGCGACGCCGGGTGCCGCTGCGCCGAAGCCGGCGACGCCGGGTGCCGCTGCGCCGAAGCCGGCCGCTCCGGCCGCCAAGCCGGCCGCTCCGGCCCCGAAACCGGCAGGCGCCAAGCCCTAAATCATCGGCGTGGCCATTGGATCGGCTCGCCGGTCCAATCTAGGTCACCCCAAGCAAGCACCTCGACCCGCTGACTGGCCTCGGTCAGCGGGTCTTGTTTTTTTGCCGTCCCGCTCGTCCAGGTAAAGTAGAGTCATCGCATCCATAGGAAGGAGTCACGAACATGTTCACGTCTACTGTCTCCAGCCTGTCTTCCTCGCGGCCCGCAGCGAGTGCGTCCGGCCGCTCACAGACTCGGTGGCTTGTCGGCGTTCTGTTTGCTCTCGGCGGCGTGCTCTTGGCACCGGCTGCGTATGCTCAGACAGCCGACGTCAACTGCAACGGCGTCCTGCGCCCCTTCGAGAAGCAGGGCGGGCTTGACTGCGTCGACTACGTCCGCAACGGCAACACCTGCAACCCGCAGTCCGAGGTCGTCTACCGTCGTCCTTGCGATGACTACGTCGCTCCCGGACCAGGCAAGCCGGCCACCTGCAGCCCGTTTTTGGCTCCGGATCGCGACGGCGATCTGCTGGGCGATGCCTGCGACAACTGTCCCGACGTCGCCAACCCCGACCAGAAGGACACCGACGGCGACGGTGTTGGCGATGCCTGCGATACCTGCCCGCTTCTGGCCAACCCGGACCAGAAAGACTCGGACGGCGATGGCATCGGCGATGCCTGCGACAACTGCATTGGCAAGGCCAACCCGGATCAGAAGGACACCGACCGCGATGGCATCCCGGATGGCTGCGACAACTGCCCGGCCAACCCCAATCCGGATCAGAAAGACCAAGATCGCGACGGCGTCGGCGATGTCTGCGACAAGTGCCCGATGAACGTCAACCCCGACAACCGCGACACCGACGGCGATGGCATTCCGGATGCGTGCGACAACTGCGCCACCATTGCCAACCCCAAGCAGGAAGATCGCGACATGGATGCGGTGGGCGACTTCTGCGACAACTGCCCCGGCATCTTTAATCCCGATCAGAAGGACGGCAACGGCAATGGCCTAGGCGATGCCTGCGAGCCTGGCCTGCAGGGCGGTCCGCGCTGCGCTCTGGTGCAAGGTCCGGCGGGTCGCGGTCCCGAGTCGCTGGCCAACACACTGGCCGGCTTGTCGATGATCGGCGCCGCGCTGTACTTCGCTACCCGGACGCGCCGTCGTCGCGCGTAGTCGCCAAGCGACGCATCGTGCCCCTCGCCGCCTGCTGCTGACGTCGTTTCGGCGTCAGCTTCCTTCCTTCCTCCCGCTAGCCCACAAGCCGCCGATGCTACAAGCCCAGCGCCTGTCTTAGGTGCGGCTGGCAGAGCGCCGTGGCATCGCTGCTTGCCGCTTGCACCGCTGCGCAGTCCGGACAGGTGGCAGACTCGCCGTACGCATCTTCGGTGCGCAGCGACTGCAGCTTTTCCTGCAGCCGTTCGTCTTGGCTGGGCATCGAAAGGCTGAGCTTGCCGAGCGCTTGCAAGCGGGCCGCGGCCTGTCGCACGGCTCGTCGCTCAGCGCCGGTCTTTGGGCCCAGCTGCGGGCGCTGCGAGGTAGGCTTGGAAGAGCCATCTGAAGTCATGAGGTACCGTGGCTCCATGCTGCACCAGATACCGGCCTTGGGCGATTGGCAATTCCACGACAGCTGTGTCCTGGCCCCAGCCCGGCTGCGAGTCCGGCCCCAGGCTCGCCAGTCCCGGCTAGGGGAACTTGACCGCGGCCCGTCCCGCGCGATAGGACTTCCGACGATGAAGAACCAGATCGTCGGGCAGACAGGCGGCCTATTTTTGCGCTCGCGGCGCGCTGAGGCACCGCGACAGGGACGGCAGCGGCGAGGCTGGCTGCGCTTGGCGCTGCTGCTGCTGTGGGCGTGGCTGCTGCCGCAGACGGCCATGGCGCAGGACTATGCCGCGGCCGGCCAGCACTTTGACGCCGCGCAGGAAGCCTTCCAGAAGGGCGACTTCAAGCGCGCGGCGCAGGAGTATCAGGCGGCATACGCCATCACCAAAGACCCCGCCCTGCTGTTTAGCATCGGCGAGTCGTTGCAGCGGGCCGGCGAGCCGAAGCGGGCTCTCGACGCCTATCGCGCCTACCTGCGCGATCAGCCGGCAGCCACCGATCGGCCCGAGGTCGAGAAGCGCATCCGGGCCCTGGAAGAAGCGCTGGCGCCACCGCCCAGCCCGGGCCAGGTTGCGGCGCCCCCTGGCAGCCCGGGCCAGGTCCCGCCGGCGACGGGCCAGCCTGGCAGCACGCCGCCGCCAGTCGCTGCGACCGATCCGAGCCAGGCCCCAGCGACGACGCCTGGCCTGACCTCGTCGCCAAGCTCGTCGGTCCCCGAAGCCAAGCCCGAAGCGAAGCCCGAGACGAAGCCCGAAACGAAGCCCGAAACGAAGACCGAGACGAAAAGCGAGACGCCAGCGACCTCGGTCGTGGTGACGCCGCCGGGAGAAAAGCCGACAGCGCTGCGCACCGCGGCCTGGGTGGGCACAGCGGCGGCGGTGGCCTTGGGGACCGCGGGAGCGATCGTCGGCCTGGGCGCGCAGAACCGTGCCGATGAGCTTCGCCGTCGCACGACGCTGTTGGTCGGCAACCTGCCGCCGGTCTATGACGCGAACCAGGCCGAGGCCTACACCACGCTGATGTCCGAAGGCCAGAGCTACAACACCGCGAGCATTGCTCTGCTGACCGCGGCCGGTGTGGCTGCGGTGGTCAGCGCCGTGCTGTTCATCGTCGATTTTCGCACCCTGGGCAAGCGAGCCCGCGTCGCCAGCCAGCCGAGCCTGGCGCTGCGGCCGGCGGTCCTCCCTGTGAACCTACCGGGGTCTGCGCTGTCAGCGCCGCGCCCTCTTCCCCTTCTGGCTGGGAGCTTCTAGATGCCCCCTCGTTCTTCCGCCCGCCGGCATGGGCTGCCGTGGACTGTCCTTGGTGGCGGCTCGCTGCTCGGCCTGCTGCTGTTCGCGCGCTGCTTTAGTCCGTCGCTGCCGACCTGCAGCTATCGCTGTGACACCGCCGAGCGCGCCTGTCCCCCCGAGTACGAGTGCCGCAGCGACGCCATCTGCCACCTCAAGGGCAGCAGCGAAGCCTGCTCTTTCGTCGTCGATCTGGGCGGCTCGGCCCCTGATCTCGCGTCGCCGCGCGATCTGCAGAGCGGCTCGGACCTGGGCGATATGTAGCCTGCGTCTAGGGAAACTGCTGCGTGCCCTGGACCAGGACGTTGGGCGACAGCGGCACGGTCGGCTCGCTTAGCTGCGTGTCGGTGATCGAGGTCAGGCGGAACGAGTAGGGTCCGGGCCGGCCGCCCTGCACGCTCGATGAGCTGAGCGTGTAGTAGCCATAGCTCTCGGCAGTTAGCTCGATGAAGCGGCTGCCCTCTTGTAGCTCGACGCGCTTTACCGGCAGGCGGCTGTTGCGAACCTGCACGCCCATCCACCACTGCGAGGTGCCGTCCTTGTACTTGTACGAGATCGGCCCGCTGACCGCGCACGCCACCGGCTGCCAGGTGATCTTGACCCGCCCAGCGACGGGATCGGCGATCTTGGCGAAGGCCTCCTGGCTGAGGTCGAGATCGCCGCTCTTGCACTCTGGGCACAGGTCGACGATGCGCACGACGATCTTGTTGGCCTCGCCCTTGGGGCCGGTGACTTCGGCGCACATGCCGCAGACGGCGCTGTTTTGCCACTGCGGCGCGTTCATCGCCGCGACCATCAGGTTCTGCGGCGAGGCCTCGTACGAGCAGGCGCCGGCCCCGGTCGCCCCGTAGTAGGTGCCATCGCCGGTGTAGCTGGTGCCAAAGCTCGGCTGCGTACCGGGCTGCTGCATCGGTACTGGGCCCTCGCTGGCGCTGCCACCACAGGCCAGCAGGCTGAGGCTTAGGAACCCAGCCGATAGCCAGGCAGACCGCGATCGTGTGCTTCCGTCGTTGCGACGCGACATGGCTCTTCCCCCCAAGATAGAAATAAGCGCTTGCCCGCACCGCGCCGCTCGTCGGCGCGTCTGCTTATCGTATCGCCGATCGCCGGCGGTCGAGCCTACGAAGCGCGACCCGCCGCTTCCGCCAGCCAGTCGCGCGGCCGGAGGTACTCATAAAGCTCGGCTTCGGCGCTACCCGCCGCGGGACGATAGTCGTACTGCCAGCGCACCAGCGGCGGCAGCGACATCAGGATCGACTCGACGCGGCCATCGGTCTTGAGGCCAAACACCGTACCGCGGTCGTAGATCAGGTTGAACTCGACGTAGCGGCCGCGGCGATAGAGCTGAAACTGTCGCTCGCGCTCGCCGTAGGGCTGGCGGTGCTGGCGCGCCACAATCGGCAGGTAGGCGGGCAGGAACGAGGCGCCGGCCTCGCGCCAGAAGGCGTGATTTTTCGCCAGGTCGTCGTGCAGATAGTCAAAGAAGGTGCCGCCGACGCCGCGTGTCTCGCCGCGGTGCTTGAGGAAGTAATACTCGTCGGCCCAGGCCTTAAAGCGCGGGTAGTACGTCGCATCGTGCGCGTCGCAGGCCGCCTTCAGCGCGCGGTGAAAGTGCACCACGTCGTCGAGGTTGGGGTAATAGGGGGTCAGATCGGCGCCGCCGCCAAACCAGCCCGTGCCGCCGCGCCGCAGGAAGCGAAAGTTGGCGTGCGTGGTCGGCGCATAGGGGTTGAGCGGGTGCAGCACCAGCGAGATGCCCGTGGCGTAAAACTCGGTGCCATCGCCCGGCATCGAGCTCGCGAAGCCCGGCTCAAGCTGACCGAAAACCTCCGACACGTTGACGCCGGCTTTTTCGAACACCGCGCCGCCTTCCAGCACGCCCGATCGGCCGCCGCCGCCGCCTGGTCGCTGCCAGGTGTCGAAGCGGAAGCGGGCTGGGCTGCCGGCCTCCTGCTCCAGGGCTTCGAGCGCGCTGCAGATGCGCGCCTGGAGCTCGCGGACATAGGCAGTGGCATCGCTGGCCACCGCGGCAAGCTGGGCTGGATCGACGGGGGGAGAGGACGCAGGCGGCGCAGAGATCGTCATGGGCTGCATTTTGCCACAGGCGGGCTGGGGTCTGAGCTGCTCAATCAGCGCCCGTCTCGTCGAAGAAGCTGACGATTCGGCAGGATTGTCGCGGGGCTTAGACGGAGGCGAACAGCAGCGCGGCGTTGTTGCCACCAAACGCGAAGCTGTTCGACAGCACCACGTC
>CAZVMD010000095.1:0-3439 GCA_964628555.1 uncultured Myxococcales bacterium
CCCGACTTGTGCGCCAGCTCTTCGTAGAACTTGGTCGCGTGCTTGCGGTTTAGGCACTGCACGCCGTAGACCGGGATGCCCTGCTTGCCGAGCTTCTCGATCTCATCGCGCCAGTTGATCTTCTGCGGGTTGTCGCTCGGGCCGTGCGGCACGTCGTCGCCGATCATGACCAGACAGCGCTTGCTGTCTTTCTCCCACGACATCGACTGCGCCTCGCGCAGCACCAGCTCGTAGCACTCTGGCAGATCGCCGCCGCCGGTCGCGCCGACGTTTTCCACGAAGCGGGTGATCAGGCTGGTGTCGTGCGTAAGGTCGAGCTGCTTGGTGACGTAGGTGCTGCCTTTGTCGCAGTAGTCACCGTGCGCGATGATGCCGATGCGCATCTTGGGGATGTCTTTCATCAGGCGCTCGACGGTCTCTTTGATCTTGCGTCGAACCTGCGTCAGACACGGATACATGCTGCCAGTGGTGTCAAAGCTGAAGACGACTTCGATTTCATAGTTGCCCATAGAAGCGAGCCCCTCCCCGAATGAGCCAGTGCGTGAAACGACAGATGACGGTTGCGGTCGTCCCTTTGCCCACCCGGCTCAGCCCCCCTGGACCTAGGCCGTCGTCAGCGCGCCCCCTGGCTTGCGACGAGAGTGCTGCCCTGGATGGACCCTAGCGGGCAGCACGCAGACAAAGGGTATCGTCATATAAGACCCCGCTTTTTCGTCCGCTGTCAATCGCGCCGTAGTCCGGCGTTTGGGGCGCGCCAAAAAGACGCGAAGCCCCGCGACAAACGGCGAACCTCGCGGCGAGCCCGGCCGCAAGGTAGCTGCGCTGGCGTCAGGAAGAACGGACCCTGACTTGCGCTACGGTGTTTTGCCCCGCCGTCCCCTCACAGGCTAGGCGACCGGGCTAGGCGACCGGGCTAGGCGAACAGGCCTTCGGGCAGCTCTTGCAGCTCGCCCTGCGGGTCGATGGCGACGACCTGCGCGTCAGCGACGAACAGCGGCTCGCTGGCGCCGAGCTTAAAGACCTGGTGGTGAAAGACCACGCGATAGTCAGAGGTCCGCTCGGTGCGCGTGACGACTTCTAGCTCGTCGTGCAGGCGGGCCGAGCGCAGAAAGCGCAGGTGCATCTCATAGACCACAAACAGGTAACCGCGGGCCTGCATCTCGCCAAGTGTGTACCCTGACAAGCCCAGCACTTCGGTGCGCGAGCGCTCGCAGTACTTGAGGTAGTTGGCGTGATAGACGATGCCCTGAGCATCGGTGTCTTCTAGATACACTTTGGCGCGCAGCCGGTGCGCATCCTTGGCCATAGCGCGGCGATGCTAGCGCGGTCGCCCGGTCGGCGGACAGCTTTTCCGGCCTGCGGGTCTGGGCCTCGCTCAGCGCAGGCGCGATAGCGACAGCGTGGCCTGGTACTGCGGCGAGCAGTGCAGCGTCGCGGCGTACAGCGCCACCCGGCCCGGATGCGAAGCGCGCTTTATAAGGAAGCTCAGCGTCACCGAGTCATCGCTGCCACGAATCAGGCGCGGCTGGGTCGCGACCTCTCCCAGAGCCCGTGGCAGATCCAGCGGACGCCGGACCAAGCGATAGTCACTGCCGAACAAGAAAGCCATGCGCTCGGCCAGCCCAAGCGGCGACAGCTTGGGCACCGCACTTAGAAACGATAGCTCGCGCAGGAGCACGCCAAGCTGCCCATTTTCGGGCAGGACCACGATGCCGCCCTCGCCGGCGAAGCCCCGGATCTCGACGCCGGACTGCTCGCGCGAAAACGGCACAAAGGCGCCGCTGCGCAGCTCGGCAAAAGGCGCTTGGCTTGGCTCTGCCTCGACGATACTTGGCCAGGCCAGGCTCGATAGCAGCCCGGTGACTAGCAGGATCTTGCGCTTCATGACCTTACCCCGTGCTCATGCCTCGACTGGGCGAGGACTCGCCGACTGCACAAAGCAAGGAAGGGGCCAGCTGAGCCACAGCCCAGCCACCGCCCCGTCGCGCCGACCACCCCACGAAGGCCGTGCCTTGAGCCTGCCGGTTCGTCTGCGCCCAGGCCAGCCCATGGGCGCGGCGCCTGCTCAGAAGTCGAGGTCCCAGATGCCGGCCGCTCGCTCCAGCGCGATCAGCTGACGCGCATGCTCGGCGAGAGCGTCGGCGTAGGCCAGGCTGACCTCATCGACCGTGCGCTGCGCAGCCAGCACTTCCAGCAGCGAGGCCCCGCCGCGCTGATAGCTGTACAGCGTCGCGGTGTGAACGTGCTCGGCATCGTTGAGCATGCCCTGGGTGTACAAGCTCAGGCGCTCGACGGCCGCGCGGTAGCGCACCAGCGCCTGACTGACCTCGACGGCAGCCCGCAGGGCAGTGGCCGCCGCTTGCGCACTGGCCTGCTTTTCGCCCTGCTCGGCCGCAGCGAGCTCCCCGCGATACAGGCGCGACAGCGGCAGCGGAAAAGACAGGATCGCCGAGAGAGCATCGTACTGCGGCGAAGCAAACGGCTCGCTGTACAGGCTGCGCTGCCAGCTTAGGTTCAGTGACACATCGATCCAGCGGCTGCGCTGCGCCAGATCGATGCGAGCCCGCGCGGCCTCGGCGGCCCGATGGCGAACCTGGACATCGGGACGCTCGCGCTGGGCTGCGGAAAAGAGCTGCGCGATCTCGAACTGACGCGGCGCGGCCTGCAGCCGGCCTGACAGGGGCGGCAGTGGCGACAGCTCAAGCGGCGCCTGCCCACCGTCGGTGACGTGACCGAGGAAGGCGCGCAGCGCCAGCCGAGCCGCCTGCGCTTCGGCATCGGCCTGCAGCACCTCCGCGCGGTAACGCTGACACTCGACGCGCGACTGCAGCAGCGCGACCTCGCCCACGTCGCCGGACTGCACGCGCTTTTCGTTGACCGCCACCAGCCGCTCCAAGCTGGCCAGCGTGTGCCGCTTGCGCTCGACGACCAGCTGAGCCGCAAGGGCATCGACATAGGCCGTCGCCGCGGCCGCCCGCAGGCGCTGCCAGGTCTCGGCCAGCTCAGCTCGTGCGACCCCCACCTCGCCCCGCGCCAGGCTGACGCGCGAGGCTCGCTTGCCGCCGAGCTCAAGCGGCACGGTCAGTCCCAGGCTGCTCATCAAGGGCGCCGACTGACCCGAGATATCCAGCTGCGACAGGCCACCGCTTAGCACTGGGTCAGGAAAGACCTTGGCGACGGCGATCTGTGCCTCGGCAGCCAGGACCGCGTGCTGACCGGCCAGGAGCTCCAGGTTATTGCGCCGCACTTGCTCAATGAACGCGGCAAAGCTCAGGGGCTCTGCTGCTTCGCTCGCCGCGCGGTTCCCGTCTTCCGGTGCTGTCCGCTGCGCTGCGTCGCTGCGTCGCTGCGAATCCGGCTGACCTTGGCCGACCGGAGGTGCGGGCACAAGCGTCTGGGGTGCCGCAGAAAACGGCGCAAGCCACAGCGCTCCGGCCAG
>CAZVMD010000095.1:3539-23936 GCA_964628555.1 uncultured Myxococcales bacterium
GCCACCCCGAACAGCGTGATGAAGCCGACCGCAGAGGACACGTTGAGCGTCATGCCGCGCAGCAGCAGCGCCACCATGCCGCCGAGCAAGGCCAGAGGCACGTTGGCCAAGATCAGCGAGGCGTGGCGCACCTGGCCAAAGGCGCCGTAAAGGAGGATGAAGATCAGCGCCAGCACGATCGGCAAGATGAGCAGCAGGCGAGCAGCGGCGCGCTTCTGGTTTTCAAACTGCCCACCCCAGCGCAGCTCAAAGCTGGCCGGGGCTGGAGCTTCGCGGGCGATGCGCGCCTGGGCCTCCGACAGAAAGCTCGACAGATCGCGGCCGCGCAGGTTCATGCGCACGGTGAGGTGGCGCCGACCACTCTCATGCGTGATGGTGCTCTCGCCCGAGCGCAGCTCTAGGCGCGCGACCTGGGCCAGCGGCACCCGCTCACCGCTTGGCGCCTGCACTGTCAGATCGCCGATGGCCTCGCGTGAGCTACGGACGCGCGGATCGAAGCGCACCGCGACGTCGTAGCGGCGCTCGCCCTGGTAGACCTGGGCCACGGCTCGGCCCCCGATCGCGACCTCGATCAAGACGGCGATGTCGGCGACGTTGATGCCGTGTCGCGCCGCCGCCGCGCGATCGACCGTCACCTGCAGCTGTGGCAGTGGCGGCTCCTGATCGATGGCCACATCGGCGCTGCCCGGCACGGTGTTGAGGACGGCGACCATGCGCTCGGCCAAGCGCCGTGCCTCCCCCAGATCGCTGGCGAAGATCTTCACCACCAAGTCGCTGTGGGCACCAGCGATCTTGTCGTTTACCCCATCGATCATCGGCTGCGAGAAGCCGACCACGATGCCCGGGATCTGCGCGAAGCGCTGGCTGAGCTGAGCGATAAGATCGGCCTTGACCATGCCGCGCGGCCAGCGGGCATAGGGCACAAGCGACACCGAGCTCTCGATATGCGAGGGCGTCCATGAGTCGGTGCCATCGTCGTTGCGGCCAAGCTGCGTGACGATCGCAGCCACCTGCGGGAAGCTCAGCGCCGCAGTGCGTAGCTCGCCAGCGAACTGGTTGGCTTTCTGCAGCGAGATGCCCGGCGGAAGCTGCACCTGCAGCCACAGCGAGCCTTCGTCGAGCTCGGGCAGGAAGCCCTTGCCGACCAGGATGCCGAGCAGCACAGCCAGAGCCGCCGCCGCCACGCCAGGCCACAGCGCCCGCTGCGGCCGCCGCAGGATCCGCCCCAGCGTCCTGGTGTAAGCGGCTTCGAGCCAGCTCAGCACCGGGTTGTGCCAGATCTTGCGCGGCTTGCGCAGCGCCGCCAGTGACAAGCCGGGGATCAGCGCCAGCCCGACCAAGAGCGCCGCCGCCAGGGCATAGCCGATGGTGTAGGCCATCGGCGAAAACAGCTTCTTCTCCACGCGCTGAAAGGCGAAAAGCGGCAGATAGGCGGTGATGACGATGATCTTGGCGAAGAAGATCGGCCGCGCCACGCTGGTGGTCGCGACGATGGCATCGCTCTCGCTCATCGGCTGCGTCGGGTTTTCCTCGCGCCGACGCAGGATCGACTCCATCACCACGATGGCACCATCGACGATGATGCCGAAGTCGATCGCGCCTAGCGACAGCAGGTTGGCCGGGATGTGCGACAGCCGCATGGCGATGAAGGCGATCAGCAGAGACAGGGGGATCACCGTAGCCACGATCAGTGCACTGCGCGGACTACCTAGGAAGAGGATCAAGACCAGGATGACCAGGCCGATGCCCTCGATCATGGTGCGCGACACGGTGGCCAGCGTGGTGCGCACTAGCTCGGTGCGATCAAGGTAGGGCACGACGCGCACGCCGGCCGGCAGCAGGCCGCCGTTGAGCGCCTGCACGCGCTCGTGGACGCCCGACAAGACCTGGGAAGGATTCTGCCCGCGCAGGAGCAGCACGATGCCGCTGACGCCATCCGGGTTGTGATCCTTGCCGAGGATGCCGTTGCGCTGCAGTGCACCGAGCTGCAGCGCGCCCAGCGAGCGCAGAAAGACCGGTGTGCCCTTGCGCTCGCTGACCACGATATTGCCGAGGTCTTCGAGGTTGCGGATCAGGCCGATGCCGCGCACCACGAAGCCCTGGTCGCCGCGCACCAGCACACTGCCACCGGCGTTGCTGTTGTTGTTGTTGACGGCTTCGATCACGTCGCGCAGCGACACGCTGTACTGCAGCAGCAGGGCCGGATCGAGCACGACCTGAAACTGCGTCGTCTCGCCGCCAAAGTTGGTGACATCGGCCACGCCCGAGACCTGCTTGAGAGTGGGGATGACCAGCCAGCGCTGGAGCTCGCGCAGCTCGCGCTGGCTGTGCGCGGCGCTCTCCAGCGTGTAGCGAAAGATCTCGCCGATCGGCGAGGTCAGCGGATCGAGGGCGGTGTTGGCGCCGGGCGGCAGCTCGACTTCTTCCAAGCGCTCGCGGATGCGCTGGCGAGCAAAGTAGTCGCCGATGCCGTCTTCAAACACCAGCGTGATCAGCGATAGGCCAAAGGTGCTGCGCGAGCGCATGACGTGCAGACCGGGCGTGCCATTTAGCTCGCGCTCGATGGGAATCGTGACCTGCTCTTCGACTTCTTCAGCGGCGTGACCGGGATACTGCGTGACCACCTGCGCGGTCGTATCGGCGATGTCGGGATAGGCCTCGATCGCCAGCTCTTGATAGGAGAGATAGCCGAAGATGCCGAGCAGCACGAAGACGCCCAAGACCAAGAAGCGGCGCTTGAGGGCTGAGGTGACAAAGAGATCGATCATGGTGCGCTCTCCGTCACTGCAGGAGGATGGCGTTTTCGACGACGATGCGCTCGCCGGCGCGCAGGCCATGGCTGATCAGCGACAGGCCCTCGATGACCGCGCCCGGGGTTACCCGGCGACGCTCGAAGACCAACGGTGCCACCTCGACAAAGACAAAGCTGGCGTCGCCGAGCAGGACCACGGCGGCCGGCGGCACCACCAGCTCAGGCGCTGCGCTCTCGGTAAAGCGAGTGCTGCCGAACATACCGGGCCGCAGGCGACGATCGTCGTTGGCCAGCGCTACGCGCACTGGAATGGTGCGTGTCTCGGGCCGCAGCAGATCGCCGACAAACAGCACCTTGCCGGTCCACACTTCGCCGGGATAGGCGCCAAGCGTTACCTGCGCGTCCTCACCGGGGGCCACTCGCCGAATGTCTTTCTCCTGCACGCTGGCCGTGACCCAGACCAGCGATAGATCGGCGATGGTCATCAGCGGATCGGCGAGGTCGTTGCGATACTCGCCCGGGGCGACCTTGTACTCGACGATGCGGCCGGTGAGCGGAGCCCGCACCAAGAGCGGTCGCCCGAGCGCTCCCGGGTCGATGCCCAGAAGCTTGAGGCGTAGCGTGGCACGCTCTAGCTCGCTGTGCGCCAGGTCGTGATCGGTCTGCGCCTGCTCGACTTCGCGCACCGCGCCGATCCCTGCCTGCCGCAGATCTTGCTGTCGCAAGAGCGTGCGCTGGCTCTGCGCCAGGGCGCTCTTGGCGCGCAGGAAGTCAGTCTGTGCCGCCACCAGATCCGGCGAGTCCAGCTCCAGCAGCGGCTGGCCCTTCTGCACTGAGTCACCGAAGCGCACAAACAGCTGCACGATGCGCCCCGGCAGCGGCGCAGTGACACGAGCCAGGCGGGCCGGATCCGCCTCCAGCTCAGCCGGCGCATCCAGCGAGCGCCGCACGCTGCGCGGCTCGACCCGCTCGACACGCAGCCGGGCTCGCACCGGCGATCCTTCCGGCACACGCAGCCGCTCTCCGTCGCGGATGACGGCCGGCGGCGGGACACTTGCAGACTCGGCTGGCGTGTCGCGATGACAGCCAGCCAGTTCCACAATCAAGCTCAGCAGTAGGCAGGCACGACCTGGGCAGGGCATGGGCCGCGCAACTTAGCGTGCGACCTTGGGATGCCGCGCGGAATTGTCGATGAAGATTCCGTAAGGTGCAGCGGCGAGCGGCGCGACTACATCTTCTTGGCGAGCTTGTCGGCGGCGACCTCGGCCTTGGCTTTGTCGCCGGTCAGCAGGATGCCTCGGCAGGTGCCAACGACCACAGCCTTGGTCCGCTTCAGTGCATCGACCACGCAGGTGTTAGCCTTGGGCAGGTTCGAGGCCAGGACGGTGGCGGTGGTGGGCTTGCCGGTCTGCCAAGTGAACTCGGCCATAAAGGCCCCACCCGCCGCCGCGCAGCCGTCCAGCGCTTGGCGCTGCTTGGCCAGCTCAGCGACGATCAGCATGGAGCCAAAGAGACCGCCGCTCTGCAGCTTGCAGTTCAGCTTGCGCACCTCTAGGCCATCGCTGGACAGCCGGCCGACGTTGAGGTTGGTCTCGGCTGCGACGTCGCTCACCAGCCCGGCCGAAGCGGCCAGCCCAGCGACCAGCGCTAACAGATGCACGCGAAGCTGGGTCAGAGGTGAGCACATGCGCCCACGTTATCACGGCCGACCGGCCCGGCGGGCTGCGACCGTAACAAGATCGAACGGCCGTCGAGCAAGGCCGTTCGATCTTGTTACGGCGGCGCACCAAGGAGCTGCCACAGGCAGCTCTGTCTCTGCCCATTCGCGTCGAGAAAGTCGGCCCCCCAGGCGCACGTACCCAAGGCGCTGACCTGGCATGCGACTCGCAGTCTGCGGCTCTGCGTCCCTGTTCGGAGGAACCTGCCATGAGCCGCCCTGCGACCTACCCGCCCAAGCTGCGCGCCGATCTGGTGTCCGGCTTCCTGGTCTTTTTGATCGCCCTGCCGCTGTCTTTAGGCATCGCCATGGCCTCGGGGTTTCCGCCGGTAGCCGGCATCGTGACCGCAGTGGTGGGCGGGCTGCTGGCCACCTGGGTCGGCAGCGCGCAGCTTACGATCAAAGGTCCAGCGGCGGGACTTATCGTCATCGCCATCGGCGCGGTGCAAGAGCTTGGCGCCGGCAATGCGATGGCCGGCTATCACCGCGCCCTGGCTGCCATCGTCGTGGCCGGAGCGCTGCAGATTGGCCTGGCCCTGGCCCGGGCCGGCGCGCTGGGCGACTTCTTCCCTGCTTCGGTGGTGCACGGCATGCTGGCGGCGATCGGTGTGATCATCATGTCGAAGCAGGCCCACACCGCGCTCGGCGTCGCCCCCCAGGGGAAAAACCCCTTGGAGCTGCTCGCCGAGATCCCGCATAGCCTCGCGAACCTCAACCCCGAGGTCGCACTGATCGGTGGAGTGAGCCTGGCGCTGCTCTTCACGCTGCCCAAGCTGCCGTTTTCCTGGGCCAAGAAGGTGCCGGCACCGATGCTGGTGCTAGTGACGGCCATGGGACTCGGCGCTCTGCTCGACCTCAGTCACGAGCACACCTACAGCTTTCATCTGCACAGCTATGTCGTCGGACCAAAGTATCTGGTGCAGCTCCCGGGCAACATCGCGGCTGCCCTATCGCGACCGGACTTCTCGCAGCTCTTCTCCCTCGCTTCGATCAAATACATCGTGATGTTCACGCTGGTCGGCAGCCTAGAGTCGCTCTTGTCGGCCAAGGCGGTCGATGCGCTCGATCCGCAGCGGCGGCAGAGCAACCTCGATCACGACCTGCTGGCCACGGGCATCGGCAACGTCATCGCCGGCCTGCTGGGTGGCCTGCCGATGATCTCGGAGATCGTGCGCAGCTCGGCCAACATCAACAACGGCGCGCAGAGCCGCCTCGCCAACTTCTTCCACGGGCTGTTTCTGCTGTTGATGGTGGTCTTGGCTCCCGGCCTGCTGCAGCGCATTCCGCTTTCGGCGCTCGGCGCGATGCTGATCTACACCGGCTTTCGCCTGGCTTCGCCGCGCGAGTTCTTGCGCGCCCTGCGCATTGGCAGAGAGCAGCTTGTGGTCTTCGTCACGACGCTGCTAGTCACCCTGGCAACAGATCTTCTGCTTGGGGTCTTGGCCGGCATCGTCGTCAAGCTGGGGCTGCATCTGAAAAACGGCGCCCCGCTGTCGCGCCTGTTCCGCAGTCAAGTGGACGTAGAGGTGCGGCCGGACGACGGTGGCCACGCAGAGCTTACCGTGCACGGCGCGGCGGTGTTCAGCAACTACCTCGGCCTGCTGCGGTGCTTGCAGCACATTCCGGGCGAGGTAAAGCACGTCGTCATCGATCTGCGTGACACCCGCTTGGTCGATCACACCGTCGTCGAGAAGCTGCACCATCTGGGCGACGACTACCAGCGCGCCGGCCGTCGGCTTGAGATCCGTGGCCTGCAGGATCACCAGCCGCTGGCCCGACACAAGCTGGCCGCACGTCGCAAGATCGCGCTCGCTTCGTAGCGGCGGGGGGCCGGAAACGACAGCGGCCCGCTCAGTCGCTGCTCAGGCCGGCGTAGTGGCGCACCGCCTGCACGCGGCGACCGCTGGGATAGCGGCGCAGGTACTCCTGGGCTCGCTCGCGGCAGCGGATCTTTTCGCCGGCTCGGCTCCAGGCCTCGACCTCGCGAGCCAGGGCATCCTGAGCCATCGGCCCATCGCCGTCGAGCGTCTGGGTAAGCCGGAAGCTCTCGGCCGCTTCGCGGGCCCGCCCCAGATCATCGAGCTGAACCCGACCGAGCGTGAAGGCGGCCAGCGGGGCGCGCGGATCATCGCTGTGCTTGTCGAGGAGCTGACGCAGCGAGGAGACCGCGGCATCGGGATGCCGACTCAGGCGAGCGACGTCGGCGAGCAGCAGCAGATCCGCTGCGCTGTGGCTGGCCGCTGCGATCGGCGACAGGATCAGCGCGGCGTCAGCTGCAGCCGATCCGCTGGCGCTGGGCGGAGGCTGGGCAAAGATCTGCTCATAGGCCTGCTCATAGTGTCCCTGACGAGCGAGCTGCTGCCATGGCACCACCTCGGCACGGCGACTTGCGGCCCGCGCTGGCCGGGCCCTAGCCCCCTCTTCGCCGGCGGACGACGGCCGCGGGGCTGGCGAGACAGCCGGCTCCGCGACAGGCTGAGCAGCCATCGGGCGGGCCTCGCCGTCACTGGGCTTGGTCACCTGGCCACTGCTCAGCGGTAGCGCGCGCGGCCCCTCCGGCGAGGCGGGGGCGATCGTGTCACGGGGCACCTGGAACTCTGCCCGCTCGCCCGCCGACAGCTGCGCCTGCTGATTGGAAAACAGCACACGCACCCGTCCTTCGCTGACACTGACCGCGACCCGAAAGCCATCGGCAAGTGGCTGCTTATCGACGACAAAGCGGGTGCCTAAGACCTCCACTGCGACGCCGCTGGCCTCGACGCGGAACAGGCGGCCGGGGTTTTTCGTAACCGCAAACTCGGCCGAGCCATGCAAGAGCTCAACGACCACGCGGCCGGCGGCCTCCTGCCGCACAGCGACGGCGCTGTTCTTTCGTGGGCTAGCCAGCGAGCCATCGGCCAGGCGCAGCGCCGACGGACTTGCTGGCTCGACGGCAGGGCGGGACGGGCCCCAAAGAGCCGGGCTGAGCGCGGACTCGGAGCGCCCGGCGCCCCGATCATGGAGAGCGCGATCATCGCCCGCCTCGGCTCGCGCTGCTGGGCTGGACGAGGCGAGCTGGGGCTGGGCTGCCCGCCCCGATAAGGAGCCACGCAGCTCAGACGGTGCCGACCACAGTCGTGGCAGCAGCAGGGCGACCACAAACAGGCCCAGCCCGCCGGCCAGACGCAGCCTGGCTCGCCGTCGCTGCTGCGCCCGGTGCCGCTGCCACACGGCAGCCCGAATTCGCCCGGCGCGCTCCGGCGACCACGGGACATCCCAGAGCTGCACGCTCTCGCTTACTCGCGCCGCCAGTTGCGTTTGGAAGTCAGCAGGCCGACTAGACATCGCTCAGGGTCCTTGCAAGAAAGGTTTGCGCCGCGGCGATCCGGCGCTTGGCGGTGGCGAGGCTGCAGCCGCACAGACCGGCCACGGTCTCGACCTGCTCGCCTTCGATGTAGCGCAGCGTCCAGGCCAAGCGCTCCTGTGCCGGTAGCTCATCGAGCAAGCGGTAGATGCGAACCAACAGCACGCGCTCTTCGGGGTTGCCGCTGGGTGTGCACAGCGGGTAGCTGGCGCTATCCACTGACAAGCTATCGACGCTGGTCTGCAAGCCGAGCATGGCCCAGAAGCGGCGCCGGCCGCGCTGCTTCAGCACCCGGTAGGCCTTGCGCACCGTGACGGTCTTTAGCCAGCCACGGATCGCCTGCGGGTTGCGCAGCTTGTCGAGGTCAGCCATCGCGACCAGGAACACTTCCTGCACCACATCGTCGACTTCGTCGTCGCGACCCAGCACCCGCAGCGCCACCTGCGCGACATACTGGCCGTGCGTCCGAAACAGCTCCTCCCAGGTCAGCGGCACCGCCGGAACGGCCAGGCTGGGGACCTCATGCACGGCGATGCTATCGGACGCCGTCATCGCTAGGCCGGCCGTCGGGGGCGTATCCGGTGCGCTAGCCGGGGACTCAACCAAGCGCAGGTGGGAAGCTGGGGCTGCCATCGCTATGTCATAAGTGCCGGCTGGCCGGCAAAACAGCTCACCAGGCGGGCTGAGCGAGAGCGCTAGACGGGAGAAGCGAGCGAGAAGGCTAGACGGCTCTCGTGGCGGGAGCGGCTTCGACACGGACCGGAACGCCGCTCAAGTGCACGGTGCCGGCCAGCGGATCGACTAAGTGCTCGTCGGTGAGATCGTTGGCGCTGACGCCGGCATGAGCCTCGGCGATCCGCCACATCGTGCCAGACCGGTTGTGACCAAAGCCGTGCGGCAGGCTGACCACGCCCGGCATGACCTCGTCGGACAGCACGACCGGCGCCTCGACCTGGCCGACCCGCGAGGTGATGGCGACGCGCTGTCCCTCGCTGATGCCACGAGCCGCTGCGTCAGCGGGATGCATGAGCAAGGTGCAGCGCTCTTTGCCTTTGACCAGGCGCTCGCTGTTATGGCACCAGGAGTTGTTCGAGCGCAGCTGACGCCTTCCGATTAGCAGAAGCGGCGCCGCCCCAGCGGCTGCGGTCGAGCCGGTCGCCGATCGTCGCTGGGCGAGATACCCCGACAGGCGCGGCAGGTCGCCCAGCATCAGCGCGTCAGCGACATTGATGCGCTTGTCGCGGGTGTATAGCCGCTCTGGCATGCAGGGCATAAGCGGTCCCAGATCGACCCCGTGCTCCGCCGCCTTGAGCTTGGCCAGCGAGAGTCCAGAGCGACCACGGCGCAGGCCATGCGGCCCCAGGCGCAGGAACAGATCGAGCGAGCGCGCCGGATCTAAGAAGCGCCCCCCCGTGGACCCCAGCAGACGCAGCGCTCCGGCCAGCAGCGCATCGCCGCGGCGACCGCGACCGTCCCTGACATCGGCCGACAGCAGCCGCTGCATCAGGCCGGCGAAGATCTCCCAGTCGTGGCGCTGATCCGCGCCCTTTTCGAACAGGGCAGGCGCGTACTTGGCGGTGTTGCGCACCGACAGAGCATGGAAGGCCAGGTCGTAGTGATCGTGCTCAAGCGCAAAGGTCGGCGGCAGGATCAGGTTGGCGTGACGCGTCGTCTCGTTGCGATAGATGTCGATGGCCACCATGAACTGCAGCCGCGACAGCGCCTGATCGAGGCGGCGGCCGTTGGGGGTGCTGAGCACGGGATTGCCGGCGTGGGTGATCAGCGCGCGGATCTGCTTGTCGCCGGGCGTGTCCATCTCCTCGGCCAGGCAGGCGCAAGAGAGCTCACCACCGAACTCGGGGATGCCGCGCACGCGGCTCTGGAACTTGTTGTGGTGGCCCTGCTGATCGAGCAGCGTGCCAAGCTGCACCAGGTTGACCGCTGGGTTGGTAAACATCGCCCCGCCCTCGCAGTCAAAGTGACCGCTTAGCAGGTTGATGACCTCGATCAGCCAGTTGCACAGCCCGCCGAACGCTTGCGTCGAGATCCCCATGCGGCCGTAAAACACGGCTCGCGAGCGGCCGGCGTACTCGTGCACGATGCGGCGCAGGGTGCTGGCGGCGACGCCGGTCGCCTCGGCCACCGCCTCGGGGGTAAACTCGCGCACGGCCTGGCCCAGCGCCTCGACGCCGGTGACGACATTGGCAAAGCGTCCCAGGCGAATCAGCCGATCGGCAAACAGCACGTTCACCACGGCAGCCAGCAGCAGCGCATCACTGCCCGGCTGGACAAACAGGTGCTCGTCCGCTAGCTCTGCCGTCTCGCTGCGCCGCGGATCGAAGACCACCACCTTGCCACCGCGGCTGCGGATCGCAGAAAGACGCCGGCGCATGCCGGGGGCCGACATGATGCTGCCGTTCGAGACGACCGGATTGGCGCCAAGAATGACGAAGTAGTCGGTGCGATCGACATCGGGCACCGAGAGCAAGAACTGGTGACCGTAAAGGCGCAGCGCGCCCAGCATCTTGGGTAGCTGATCCACCGAGGTCGCCGAGAAGCGGCTGCGGCTGCGCAGCACCTTGGCGAACAGCAGCGAGTAGAGCAGCGCGCCGTAGTTGTGCACCGTCGGATTGCCCAGGTACATCGCCACGGCATGCGGCCCGTGCTCGCTGCGAATGCGATGAATATGGTCCGCCGCTTCGTCGAGCGCCTCGTCCCAGTCGATCTCGTGCCAGGTCTCGCCCACCCGACGCAGCGGGCGGCGCAGGCGATCCGGATCGTGGTGGATATCGCCAAGCGCAGTGGCCTTGGGACAGATGTAGCCCTGGCTGAAGGCATCGTCTTCATCGCCGCGGATGCTGATCACGCGGTCGCCCGCGGTCTCGATGCGAACGCCGCACATCGCTTCACACAGGTTGCACGAACGAAAGTGAACCATGGTGACTCCTTGGCCAGAGCCTGGCCGCTGCTTCGGCGGTGAGGTTATTTGCCGCTGCCGACCGGAATGATGGTCAGCGGAACGTAGTCGGGGGCCCCTTCGCCCAGGCGGCTCTCGTAGAGGATGACTTCTTTGACCGCAAACGGCGGCCCCACCGGACGATCGCCGTAGCTGGCCAAGAGGTCGGCAAGACCACGCCGCCACTCCTCGGGCGACAGCCGGCTGCGCTCGGCCGTGGCCGGTCCGCGGGCCTGGCCCCGGGGCTGGCGACGATCGCGGACGCGCCCAAGCGTGAGGTGTGCGCGATAGGCTCGCTCCTCGCGCGGAAAGCCAAGCTCGGCCATGAAGTCTTCCAGCGCCGTGGCCAGAGCCAGCAGGCGTCCCTGGTTCGACTCGCGCTCGCCCTGCACGCCCAGCCAGATGACCTTGGGACGCTCGGGCTGCGGGAAGGCCCCCAGACCGCGCAGCCGCACGATGGCCGGCGCCGACTGCGCCATGGCCAGGCCACGCTGCACGCGGCTTTTCAGCTCCGGTAGCCGCGCCGCATCGACCTCGCCGAGATACTTCAGCGTCGTATGCAGCGCGGCCGGGCGCGCCCAGGTCACGGCGTAACCCAGGCGCTGACACGGCCCCTGCAAGCCATGCAAGGTCTCGCTGGCAGCAGCGACCGCGTCGTCGGGCGGACGGAAAGCCCAGAACAGCCGCAAGTGCCCCCCTGTTTTCGCTACTGCGCCTTGCCCATGCGGGTCATGGCGTGGCGCTTGTCGACCGCGGCCCAGTTGATGTGCTTGAGCACACCAGCCAGGTAGTCAGGCTTCTTGGTGCCGTAGTCGAGGAAGTAGGCGTGCTCCCAGGCGTCGATGGCGATCAGCGTCGACTGGTTCGGCAGCAGGCCGATGTGATGCTCACCCTGCACCTGATTGGTGCGCACGCGGCCGTAGTTCCAGTCGTAGGTGACCAGGGCCCAGCCGTGGCCCGAGCCGATGATGCCCTTGATGTCGGCGATGAAGGCATCCCAGCTGCCGAACGACTTTTCGACGTCGGCCTTGAACGCGGCGGAGGGCTGGCCGCCCTCGGCACCGAGGTTCTCGAAGTACTGCTCGTGCAGCACGGTGCCGTTGTAGGCCACCGGCTCGCGGCGGCGCAGCTCCGAGTACTCGCTGAACGAGTAGTTGGCCGTCGTCGGGTCGGCCTTGCCGAGCCGCTCTTCGATCTCGTTTAGCTTCTTGACGTAGCCGCCGTACAGGGTGAAGTGCGCCTGTAGCTGCTTCTCGGACAGGAACGCTTTGCACTCGCCGATCAGGTGGTCAAAGTTCTTCTGGCTATGCGGCATAGAGAGGGCCTCCGTGCGGTCTGAGCTGGTTTTCGTGGGTGATGGGGAAGAATCGCGGTCCGGGTCGCGGGGCTGGCCCCCGGCGGAGAACCGCAAAAGTTGCGGTTCCAAAGATGCGCTGCCCTCCTGCGGACGGTCAAGCGCGAAGTGCGGGTGGGCGGCGGCGGGCCGGCGGCCTAGGTTTCTCCTCGGGCCGCGCTGCGCAGCTCGCGGCTGATGTCCGCGGCAATGGCGCGGGTGCGCTCGATCTCGCTGGCAGGCAGCGAGATCGCCCCGACCGCCGGGTGACCGCCGCCGCCGTAGCGACTGCAGATCGAGGCGATATTCGCCGTGCGCCGCCCTGCCTGCCAGGGGTTGCTGCCGACGCTGATCTTGGTTCGGCCAGGCATCTGCATCACCCCGACGACGTAGTGCGCATCAGGGTGCAGATAGTAGGGCACGAACTTGCTGACCGTCTGCAGCTGCAGGTCGCTGACGTCGAAGCTGACCACGCCATCTTCATAGACCGCGCGCTCGCGCACTGCGGCCAGGAAGCGCTCGGCGTGCCGACGAACCGGCGACAGCGCGTCCTGCACGTAGTCCTGGCTGGCGATGTCGGCCAGGCTGCGCGTCGTCAAGTCGGCGATGAAGCGGCGCTTTAGCTGCGGCTCGCGGTTGGCTTCGACCCAGGTCATAAGCTGCAGCGCCGGCTCCTTGCACTCGACGGCCTGGGCCGGATCGCGGAACTGGGCCCCATCGATCAGATCCGCCCAGTCGATCAGCTCGCGAAACGGCGCGGTGTCAAAGCCGTAGACCTCGGCGCAGCGGTCGGCGAGGAACTTGCTGCAGGACTGCGCCCTGGGATTAAAGAAGTGCTGCGGATTTCTTGCCGCGTGGAAGTGCGCTTCGTCCTCGGCGGACATGAACGCGCTCTGGTGATGATCGAACCAGAAGTCAAGGCGCGGATCGCTAGAGTAGCGGAAGTCGACGCAGGCGTGCGTGACCCCCCCGCTGCCATCATCCTCGACGGGAAAGGCGGCGGGATTGCGGAAGGCGCCCTTGAACACATCGCCCGGCCCGTGCGACATGCCGTGGAATTCAAAGCGCGCATCGGCCCGGACGCAGCGACGGTAGAACTCGGAAAACAGCGCCGCCGAGGTGGCGCCGTCGAAACAGTTGTCGTGATAAAGGACGCGAACCAGCATGGCGCGCAGGGTGTCGCAAAACCGCCCGCGCGGTCAATGCACAGCCTGCAGCCAGGCCGCAAGGGGCCGCCGCTACGGCAGCAGGCCCAGCCAGCGCGCGCCGCGCCGGTGCGCGTCCCAGCGACCCTCGATCGCCTGGTCCCCGGCCAGGCTGGCGAAGGCGCGGGCATGGAAGCGCTCTTGCACCAAGATGCGCGCGAAGCAGTCGTGCACATCGCTCGGCGCGGCCGGATCGCAGACGATGGCCTGGATGCGCAGCAGGCGCATCTGCTCCGCCAGGGCCCCGATGGCGCAGGCCTCGGCAAAGCTGACCGGCGGCGCCTCGCTGAGCGTGCGCTGCCAGTAGCGATCGATGTGGTCGTCAGCCGGCAGGTGGAGGGCGCGGCTGCGCAGCAGGCCCTCGACCCACTCGGCATGCTGCATCTCCTGCGCCGCGATCACGCTCAGCAGGCGATGGGCCCGCCCGGCTGGGCTGCGCGGCCGCCCCACCTCGGTGGCATCCGCCAGCCAGGTATCCCGCAGGAGCAGGATGCGGCTCGCCGCCGTGCGCTCGCCATGAAGCTGCTTCTTGAGCCAGAGAGCAAAGTGCTCAGGGTTGTCGCGGGTCTGCAGCCACCAGGCGCGGCTGCGCTGGGTCATCACATCCAGGTCCGCGGTGACCGGCAGGGCGGCCTGCTCATCCCGGGGCGGCGTCATCGACTGGGTGTTCATGTTCTTCCCCTCCCAGCCACAAGTCTGGCCGCCGGTACTATCTGCGTCGACTAGAATGAACGGATATGCAATCAGAAAAACCGATAGTAGAGCTAAGTGCCGCCCAGAGCGCGCTTTTAGACGGCGATCTTTTGCGCGGCTTTGTTGCCTTCGCCGAGAGCCTGAACTTCACGCGGGCGGCCCGCGCCGTGGGCCTGTCGCAGCCGGCCCTGTTCGCTCGCGTGCAGCAGCTACAGGAGCTGGTCGGGCGGCCGCTGTATGCCCGCGCCGAAGACGCACCGCGAGTGCTGGTCCTGACCCCAGATGGCGTGGCGCTGGCGGCCTATGCCCGCGAGGCGCTGCGGCGCGCGACCCAGGCGGCAGCCCAGCTGCAGGGGCAGCCCGAGGTCGATGAGGTGCGGCTGGTGGCCGGCGAAGGAGCCTGGCTCTATGTCTTGTCGCGAACGCTGCCCCGCTTGCCGGCGAGCCTGCGCCGGATGGTGCGACCGCAGACGCTGGGCGGACCGGACAGCCTAGCGGCGCTGCGGCAGGGCGAGGCCGACCTGGCCTTGTGCGCGCTCGATGTCCCGCCGCGCGGACTGGCCAGCGTGACGCTGCTGAGCACGCCGATGTGCGTGGCGCTGCGGCGCAGCGATCCCCTGGCCGGGCGGACCAGCCTGCGCCTGTCTGAGCTGCGCGATCGACGGGTCATCCTGGCGCCGGCCGGTCAGCGTCACCGCGACGTGGTGGGTCGAGCCTTGGCGCAGTCGCAGCATGAGCTCGACGACGTGCTGGAAGCCGACGGCTGGCCGCTGATGCTGGCCTATGTGGCGGCCGGCTTGGGCTTGGCCTTTGTCAACGGTGTCTGCCATCACCCCCAGGTCCGGCTGGTCCGCGTGCCCGAGCTAGGTGCCGTCGAGTATCGACTGCTCTGGCGCGCGAGCGATGCCCACCCAGCACGCGACCGCCTGCGCACCGCCCTGGAGCGCCTAACAAAGACAGGACAGCGCTAGGCTCCCGGGCCCAGCTACTGGGCAGCCGAGCTCGGCAGCATGCACATGACGCCCCAGCCGTGCCCGTCGAGATCGTAGAAGCTCCAGTCGTACATGAAGCCGTGGTCCTGCGGCTCGCCGGCCGGCTTGCCGCCACCCGCGACAGCCCGCTTCACAAGCTGGTCGACCTCGGCGCGGCTCGCGCACGAGACCGTGATGAGCGCTTCGTTGTGCGTGCTCGTATTGCAGATCTCGCGGCCGGTGAAGGTCTTGAAGAACGGCTCGGCGAGGAGCATCACAGAGGCTTCGCTGCTGATCACCATGCAGGCCGCGTTGTCCCCGGTGAACTGGGGGTTGAACGAAAAGCCTAGCTGCGAAAAAAACTCCATCGAGCGCTTAAGATCCCGGACGGGCAGGTTCACGTACAGCTTTCGGTCGGCCATGGTCTTCTCCTGTTGGGGCGGGCGAGCCCGGTCGGGCCTCGCGCTCGCGTTTGATGTAGGAGATAGACTGCCGCCCGGACAGAGACTCATCGGTGCTCGCGCAAAAAAGCGAAGCTTCACGCGAGCTGGCGCTGCTGCAGCCGCCGCATCAGGGGCGGTCGGGCGTGGACAGCAGCGCCGCGAGCCGCTCGCGCAGCCGACCGCTGCGCGCATGATCCGCACTGGCCGTGAAGCGAGCCAGAGCATCCTCGGCCGCGGCGCGGGCTCCGGCTTCATCGCCCATGCGCAGCAAGCACTCGGCGATGCACTGCAGGCACAGCCCCTGGATGCGCAGGTTGCTGCCGCCAGTCGCTTCCGCTGTGTGCATGTGCTCCATCGAAACCACCACGCGCTCTAGCTCGGACGCCGAGTACTGCGGGACATCGGCGATGCAGCGCTCGATCGAGGCATAGGCGGCCTGCATCGCAGGCACAGCATCGTCGAGTGCCAAAAGCAGCGAGGCCAGCATCTCTTCTAAAGTCGGTTCGTCATAGCGCTTGGCCAGTGCCAGCCCCTCAGCAGCCACGGCCTGCGCCTCTTCCAGGCGGCCATGCTCAAAGAGGCTGCTGGCGTGGAATAGCTGCGCTTCAACCTCGATGCTTTTGTATCCCGTCCGGCCAGCCAGGCGCCGCAGGGCCGGCGAGAGGACGAGCAGGCGGGGCCAGTCCTGCCGTGCCTTGGCACTCTGGCAGCCGCGGAACAGCGTACCGACCGCTTCGAAACGATGCTGCTCTGGGTCTCGTTCAACGAGCGAGGTGCAGATCGCACAAGCCGCCTCGGCCGGACCAAGCTCGGCATACGCAGCGGCCAGGCTCACTTGCAGCTCCACCACGCGCTCGGGAACGCGGGCTTCAGCCAGCGCCAGCATGTCCTTAAGCGTCTGCAGCGCCGACTCGCGCGCACCGCTTGCGTACTGGATCTGGACGATGAGTCCCAGCGCCTCGATCTCCTGCTCCGCGGAGCCGCACTCGCGGGCCCGCGCGAGGTGCCGCTCGGCATAACAGCGCGCTACATCTGCCTCCTCCTGCAGCAACAGGCACTCCACGACGCGCCGAGTGCAGTCGCGCAGCAGCTTGACCTGGCTGGCAACCGACTCAGCAGGCCGCTGCTCTGGCGCCACGATCGACTCGGCCTGCCGAGCACTGTCCAGGGCGTCGCTCAGCTGCGACGCGCGCTCTTGCAGATCACTAAGCTCCAGCAGCAAGCTCACTCGCACCTCCAGCTCGACTGCGGGATCGGCGGCCGCTTGGCGGTAGCGCGCATAGGCGATGTCGGCCTGACCACTCTCCTGGTAACACCGCACCAGCTCCTTGCGCGATTCGAACTCGGCCAGCGACCGACCCGCCTGTAGGTGCCGCTCCAGCGCGGCCTCTAGCCGGGGCAAGGCCAGCTGCGGCCCGTCGAGATAGTAGTAGGCGGCGCCTTGGCTGCTCAGCAGCTCGGCCTCGGTGGCCAGGGTGCGGCGAGCGTGCTCTTCATCTCCGTCGCTGTGGCGACTTGCGCGCAGCTGTGCCAGGCGCCGCTCGTAGTAGGGCTCTAGCTCGCGGGCCTGGGCCAGCGTGCGGCAAAGCAGCGAGAGCTCCCTCAGCGCCTGATCGAATTCTGCGTCGGCGCCATCGGCCGCATCCAAGATCGGCCGGTACTTCTCACAAGCCTCCGCCCAGCCACGCTGGCTGCGCTCACCTTCGTCGTCGGCCTCCTCCGGCTGGCTGACCACGGAGAACGAACCATCCGGACGAAGCTCTATGGATTCCGACATCTTGCCCCCGGCGCAGGATCGTAGCAGGAGGCAGAAGGGCGGGGGAAGGCGCGTGAGCGGGCGCGCCGCGCGCTGAGGGCGAGGCCGCGGATTGGCTGGCAACTAGCTGAGCTTCTTGAGGTAGCTCTTGACCCAGGCTTCGTACGACATCTTGGCGCTCAGTGGTCCATCGCTCAGCCGGCTGGCGGCGCTGGCCTTGCCGTCGCTGTAGTAGTCCTCAAGATCGCCGGCCAGCAGCATGCCGCGCCGCCCCTCGGGGTCCAGACGCAGGATTGGCTTCTGCGGCTTACCACTCCGGCTCAGCTCGCAGACCTCGATGAGGCGGCCCTGGTCGTCGTACAGGTAGCGAAAGCGTCGCGTCTTGTTGGTCTTGATCTGCGTCTTGTAGCCGCGACGGCGCAGCGGGAAGCCACCCTCTTGCAGATAGGTCGCGTGCAGTGTCTCGCGATGTGCGGCCAGCTCCTCGCGCGAAAACATGCGGGCAAACTCGGGCCGCATTTTCTCCTGCAGCTCTTCGGAGGCACAACAGAAGGCGCGCAGCAGCAGGACCGCGCGGTCGATCTGCCCAGCCGCCAGCGCATCCTCGATCTCTTGCCAGTCAGGCTTCAGATAAGCCGGGACCATCTGCGGATCATAAGCGCTGCGCCGGGGCGCGGTGCAGCAACATCGGGGCCGCGAAATTGACAGCGTCGAGAAGCGCTCCTTACAGTCGACGCCCCGCAGTCTGTGCGCCAGCCAGGCGAGCCCGCCTAGCCCGGCCGCACACCCTGACCCCGCAAGGAGAAAACCCCATGTCCATGCACGCCTTGACGCATCGCCTTTCGCTCCCCCTCGCCCTCAGCAGCCTGGCCTTGGCCTGCGGCCCGCTCGACCAAGACAGCCGCGCCCTGTCGCAGAGCGAGCCCGCGACACCGCCCGCTCTCGTCGCTGGCCCGGCGATGGACTACACCATCCTCAAGCCAGCGATCAACCGCCTATGGGGCAGCAGCGATAAGGATCTGTGGGGGGCAGGCAATGACGGCATCATGCTGCACTGGGACGGCAAGGTCTGGCGGCGCATCTCGGTACCGACCGGCAACAACCTGCTCGCCATCTGGGGCAGCAGCGACAAGGATGTGTGGGCCGTCGGAGACGGGGGTGTCGTCATCCGCTGGGATGGCACCTCGTGGAGTCGCTCGACCACGCCAGTCCCCGACACCGCCGCGCTCAACGACATCTGGGGCACGAGCGGCAGCAACATCTGGGCAGTCGGCGATCGCGGCGTCATCATCCAGTACAACGGCTCGGGCTGGGGTGCCTTCAGCCTGCCCTCGATCAACAACCTGCTGACGGTCTGGACGCCTAGCACCACCGACGGCTGGATCGGCGGCGATCTGGGCATCCTGCTGCGCTGGGATGGCTCTACCTGGAGCGAGCAGCCAAGCAACAGCACGCAGCCGTACATCCACATCCGCGGCACCGCTGCCAACAAGGTCTGGGCCGCCAAGCAGAACTATGACGTGTGGACCTTCGACGGCACCAAGTGGGCTCGCCTCTCCCCCGCCTATCCAGCCAGCCGCTTCTGGATGACGGCCGACACCGATGTCTGGCTGTACGGCACCTCCGATACCTACCGCTACAACGGCTCGATGTGGACCAGTCACTCGCTCTTCAGTGTCAGTGCGCTGTGGTCGGCCGGTCCGAGCGCCGCCTGGGCCGCCATCGGCTCCAGCATGGTGCGCTACAACGGCTCGGTGTGGTCCAGTAGCTGGTAGGCGCCAGGCTGCGCGCCGCCGCTTCCCGATACGCAAGGACTCGATCGCGATAAGCTTAGGACATGGCTGAAAATCTCGACTCTGCAGCGGCAGCCGGTGCTGAGGCCGACGACCAGGCGGCTGGGCTGCGCCAAGATCCCGACTGGTTTGTCAGCCAGCTTGCGCAGCGCCGCGGCGGCGGGCTGGCCCTGTCGCTGTCGCTTGTGGCCGCACTGCTGGGGTTTGTCATCGGCTGGCTAGCGGTACGCGACGACATCGCCGCCTACCACGCGGTCGGCTTGACACTCTTTGGGCTGTACCGCTTTCCGCTGTTCCTGTCGGCAGTGGCAGCCGTGCTGAGCTACACAGGACTGTCGCGCCTGCTCAACGGCCCCAGCCTCAGTCGCGGCAGCTACACGCTGTTCTTCCCCGCGAGCACGAAGTCCTGGCCGCGCTGCGCTGAGCTGCGCAGCGAGCTGGCCAAGCTGGGCTATCAGCTCTCGGTGCGGGAGCCCGAGCTGACGCGTGAGACCCCCGTTTCCGACGAGACAACGCTGGATCAGGGCACCATTTGGATCCGCGAAGCACACAGCCTAAGCCCGCGCGGCGCGGTCGTCCTGCGCCTGTCGCCAGAACTGGGCCAGGGCAGCCTAGCCATCGCCGATACCCAGCACGGGCTCTACGCCGAGCTGGCGAAGTTCCTGATCGTCGCCCTCGGACGCCGGGTGCCCGAGCTGACATTCAAAGAGACCGCGTCCGATCTTAGTGCCGAGAGCTGGGAGTGGCTGCCGCCCCAGCTTCCCGATACGCCGCGCGCCCTGCCCCCGTCGCGCCGATAAGCGCCGGCGGCGGCCGATGGCGTCGGCCCAGCAGACGGTCCTGCCCTGCCGAACGCCGTCACGTCAGCGTGCCTGTCGTCTGCATCCGCACAGCCAAGCTGCGACCACTCGATAGCCACAAGACCGGCGGGGCATAATGGGGGGATTATGAGCAGTGTCGTCGACAGTACGCCCCGACCCGATCCCGCCTCGCCCACGCCATTTGTCGCGCCCCCGGCTGGGCTGCCGACGCCAGGGCCGACGGCACCCGCCGCGGCGCACATCGGTCGCTACGCCATCCTGCGCGCGCTTGGCGAAGGTGGCATGGGCGTGGTCTACGTCGCCTACGATGAAGAGCTCGATCGCAAAGTCGCCGTCAAGCTGCTGCGCGACGCCGACAACCGCCAGCCCGAGCAGCGCCTGCGCATCCAGCGCGAGGCCCAGGCCATGGCCCGCGTTGCCCATCCCAACGTCGTCTCCGTCTTCGAAGTCGGCGAGCACGCCGGCCAGGTCTACATCGCCATGGAGTTCGTCGAGGGCACGACGCTCGCCGAGTGGCAGCGCAGCCCGCACCCCTTCGCCGAAGTCCTCGCCCACTACCGCAGCGCCGGCCAAGGCCTGCTAGCCGCCCACCAAGCCGGCCTGGTCCATCGCGA
>CAZVMD010000096.1:0-23926 GCA_964628555.1 uncultured Myxococcales bacterium
CGACCATCGACGATCGCGCCACCGTCGTCACGCTGCAGCGCTGGTCGACCCTGCCAGCCATCGACAAGAACGACAGCGCGATCTTCCTGCT
This sequence comes from uncultured Myxococcales bacterium, assembly GCA_964628555.1. Lineage (GTDB taxonomy): Bacteria > Myxococcota_A > Polyangia > Palsa-1104 > JAEUJZ01 > JAEUJZ01. Next base: position 92 of record CAZVMD010000096.1, read on the forward strand.
GGTGGAAAACCTGTCCGAGCTGCATCCCAAGCTGGTCGCCAATCCGCGCGTGGCGACGGTGCAGGTACCGATTCCCGGCAACCCCGAGCGGGCGGCGCTGTTGCGTCACATCCGTCCCGACATGCCGGCCGACGAGGTCGAGGTGATGACCGAGGTCACCGCTGGCCTCAAGGCCATTCAGGTCAAGGGCATCCTTGCTCCCAGCGACCCCGGCACCGACGATGAAGTCGAGCGCACCAAGTACATCACGGAGCTGCTCGGCGGTGGGGCTGGCGCGCTTGAGCGGGCCGGCAAGCTGGCCCAGATCACGCGCGGCATGCCCAAGAGCGAGATCCGTCGGCTGATCGCTCCCGAGGGCCCTGCGACGCCGGCCAGCGACGGCGATGCTCGCCGCGAGGTGCTGCGCCTGATCGCCGCTCGCAAGCGCGAGATCATCGAGCGCGAGTGCTACAGCCTCATCGAATTCGTCGAGCCCAAGCACGGCTTCGAAGTGGTCGGCGGCATGGACGAGGTCAAAAAAGACCTGTCGCAGATCGCCAAGAACATCCGCGAGGGGCGCCGCAACCGCGTGCCGATGGGCCTGCTCTTCACCGGCCCGATGGGCACTGGCAAGACCTTCGTCGCCGAGGCCTTCGCCAAAGAGTCGGGGCTGACGGCGATCAAGTTCAAGAACTTCCGCAGCAAGTGGGTCGGCGCCACGGAAGGCAACCTGGAGCGCATCCTGCAAGTCGTGCAGGCCATCGGCCAGGTCATGGTCATCATCGACGAGTGCGACCGCGCGTTTGGCAACCAGGGCGACGAAGATGGCGGCACCAACAGCCGCGTCATCGCCCGCATCAAAGAGTTCATGTCCGACACTCAGAACCGCGGTCGGGTGCTCTTTGTGCTGATGACCAACCGGCCGGACAAGGTCGACATCGACCTGAAGCGGGCCGGTCGCCTCGATCGCAAGATCCCGTTTTTCTATCCCCAGACGCCGGCCGAGGTCGAGACGGTGCTGTTGGCTCAGCTGCGCAAGAACAAGGTGCAGAGCGAGCTGCACTTCCCCGAGCAGCGCGGCATCCTGGAGCCGATCGTCGGCATGTCGAACGCCGATATCGAGGCCGTGGTGCTGCTGAGCAGCGACTACGCCAGTCAGCGCAGCGAGCAGGCACCGGTCAGTGGCGAAGACCTGACCCGCGCCGTGCGTGACTACCTGCCGTCGCGCGACATCGAGATGCTGGAGCTGATGGAGCTGCTCGCCGTGTTCGAGGCTAGCAACCGCCGCATGCTGCCGGCCAAGTACGCTGATCTGCCGATATCCGACCTGCAGCAGCGGCTACAGCTGCTGAAAGTTACGGTTGGTTCTAGGCGATAATGACCCCCACGCAGCGCCCCTCCGGCGCATAACGAACGAGCGCTTTACGAAGGAGCCCGGAATGAACTTCTTTTCTGAGATCAACGTCGAGAAGCCCCACGCTGAAGCGATCGCGCGCGGCCTGTTTGCTATCGCCCACTCCGACGGACTGCACGAGCGCGAAGCGGCCCTGATCGGTTCCTTCTGGGCCGACACCGGGGGCAGCATGCACGCGCTGGCCTCGCTGGAGCGCAGCGCGGCGATTACCGGGGAGGAGCTGGCGCTGTCCCTGGGCAGTCCGGCGCTGCGTCGGCTGTTCCTCAAGACCGCCCTGCTGATGGCCTTTGCCGACGGCAAAGTCAGCGAGCAGGAGAGCACGCTGGTGCGCACCTACGCCGACGCACTTGGCCTGACCAGTGAGCTTGCGGCCCTTGAGGCCGAGGTCAAGGACTACCTGCTCTCCCAGCTAGCGCACATCCACAACACCGAAGCCCTCCTGGAGATCGCCAAGAAGCTCGCGATCTAACTGCCTCGGCAGCGACCCATCGTGATACACCTAACTAGATGCAGGCTGCGGCAGGGAGCTCCGTGACATCCGTCGATCTCGTGCTCATTGCCGCCGGTGATCAGCGGCTGCAAGCGGAGCTGCGGGCTCGCCTGCACGACGTTGATGTCAGCTCGATCATCGTCGGTGACTTGGAGAGCGCGCGCAGTGCCCTGCAGCGCAATACCTTTGCCGTCGCGCTGGTCGATCTCGACTCGTTCGATCAGACCTCGGCGCTAGCCTTCATCGCCAGCCTGCGACGGCAGCAGCCGCTGACCGAGGTCATTGCGCTGTTTACCCAGCCGAGCTTCGAGCGCGCCATGACGGCGATCCGGCAGGGAGCCTGCGACGTGATCTTGAAGAGCGCTGATCAGCTGGGCTATCTCGGGCCGCGCGTGCTGTCGCTGCGCACGCAGGCCCAGGGGCGGCTAGAGCGGCAGCAGCTCTTGGGCGACTCGGCGCGGATGAATGAAGAGCTGTTTCTAAAGCTAACCGACTCGGCTCGTCGCATCGGCGAGCTGCGCTGGCAGCTGGCGCAGCGCCCGGTTACCCCGCCGTCTCCGCCGCCCGCGCCGGTGCCGGCCACTGGCAAGCCACCGACGACCGGCAAGGCGCCACCGCCACCACCCGTGGCCAAGGGCGCGGCCTCGTCTGCGGCTCCGCCCTCCAATCCGCCCCCGGTCGATGAAGTCGCGCAGGTGCTGATTGTCGAAGAGGACGGCTGGCTGGCTCGCTCGCTGTCTTCACTGCTTGCCAAGAACTTCGTGGTGACGACGGTCACCAGCGGCGGCGGTGCGCTCGATCTGACCTCGGCGCGCAGCTTCGACATCGCGCTCATCAAAGACGCACTGCCCGATCTGCCGGGGCGCATGCTGGTGCGCAACCTGTCGCAGCAGGGGGCCGAGGGCATGTATCTGCTGTGGTCGCCGCCGGCTGGTAAGCGCCCAGGCCAAGTCGAGCGCTTCGACGCTCGTCCCGAGCCTGGCAAGCTGGTGCCGCTCCTGCCCGAGTTCTACGAGGCCAAGCAGCTTGCCGAGCGCCTGCCCGAGCTCTTCTCGGCCCAGCTAGCCCGTCGCCGCGAGCGCAAGTTCCTCGCCGATTTTCGCTCCGAGAACCTCGACCTGCTGCGTCGCCTGGCTGACCTGCGCAAGCGCATCAAGCCCTTCGAGGCTGAGCTGGGCACGACGGGGGGCAGCACCCAGGCCAGCAGCAGCGGCAACTTCAGTCCCGTCTCGGGCCCCGGCAGCACCAGCGGAAGTTTTCCCGGTGGACGGCGCGGCTGATATTCTCGCCGCATGGCCACTGCGGGGCTGATTGTCATCGGGGACGAGATCCTCTCCGGCAAGGTTGTCGACACCAACACGCCGTTTCTTATCAGCGAGCTACGCGCGCTGGGCACGCGCCTGTGCGAGATCGCGGTCATCGCGGATCAGCGAGCTGGCATTGCCGAGACCGTCGCTCGCTTCGCCGCGCGCTACGATGCTGTGTTCACCTCGGGCGGCGTCGGCCCCACGCACGATGACGTGACCATCGCCGGGGTCGCGCAGGCCTTCGGTGTGGCGGTCAGTCGCCATCCCGAGCTGGCGGCTCTGCTCACCGGCTACTATCGCAGCCTGCCGCGGCCAGCGACGGAAATTAAGGCCGAAGCCGAGGCGCAGAGCGCAGCCCAGGAAGAGCTCCTGGCTCGCAACCTGCGCATGGCCGATGTCCCGGAAGGCACGACGCTTCTTGCCGGTGCCGATCTGAAGTGGCCGGTGCTGTGCGTGCGCAATGTCTATATCCTGCCCGGCATCCCCGAGATCTTTCGGCGCAAGTTTCTCGCCATCCGTGAGCGCTTTCGCGACTCGCCGTTTTTTTTGCGGCAGATCTACATTCGCTGCGAAGAAGGCGAGGTCGCCCATCATCTGGACGGCATCGCCGAGAGCTATCCCGACGTCGCGCTGGGCAGCTATCCCCGCATGGAAGCCGCCGCTGATGGCCACCGTGTGCGCCTGACGCTGGAGGGCAAGGACGAGGGCCGGGTCATGCAGGCCAGCGATGCCCTAGCACTGCGCTTGGGTGTGGCGCGCATCGTCACGCGCGCCTGAGTCGGGCGCATTGCGTAACACTTGGCTTCCCAGGGATACTGGGAAGCAATGGCCGCTCTGCAGCGCCGCCGCCTGAGCCTTCGCCCGAGCCTGTTTGCGCAGATCGTTGGGCTGGGCGTGCTGTCAGTGGCGCTGACCATCGCGTACTTCGCGCTGATCAGCCTGCGGCTAGAGTACGCCGCCGAAGAAGAGCGCTTCGGCCTGGCGCTCGATCGCATCGCGGCCACCGCGGCGCTGTCGATCGATGGCGATGCGCACCGGCGAATTCAGACCAGCGCCGACGCCAGCCGCCCCGAGTTTCGCCAGATTCGCGACTACCTAGAGCGCGTGCGCGCCGCCAACTACCTGCGCTTCGACCAGATCTACACCTTCCAGCCGGTCAGCGATCACGAGCTGCGCTTTGCCGTCATGCTGCACGAGCGGCCGTTTATCGGCGATGCCTACCACGTCGTGCCCGACAACGTGCCGGTGCTGATGCGGGCCCTGCATCAGCGCGTCGCGGTGCACACCCGCTTGTATCGCGATCCACACGGCTACTGGGTGTCGGCCTACGCACCGATTTTTGACTCGCGGGGTCAGCTGGCCGGCATCCTCGAAGTTGACTACACCGTCGATGAATTCCTGATGGCGGTCGAGGGGCGGGCGCGCACCATCATCTTGGTGTCGCTGATCGGTCTGGCGCTGGCAGCCGCGGTCAGCGTCATGCTGGCGCACAGCGTGGGGCGGGCGCTGCGCAAGATCCGCGAAGGCGTGCGCGAGCTAGAGAAGCAGAACTTCGACTTTCGCATCGACCTGTCGCGCAAAGATGAGCTGGGCCTGATGGCCAACCAGATTAACCGCATGGCCGCGACGCTGGCCGAGCGCTTTCAGATGCTCAAGTACCTGCCGCAGCACACCGTCGAGGCCATCTCGCGTCGGACGCAGCAGGGCGAGGCGGCGATCACCAGCCGACAAGAGGGCGCGGTGTTCTTCTCCGACATCCGCGGCTACACCGCCATCTCGGCCGAGCTCGCCGATGAAAAGATCGTGCAGATGCTAAATCACTACCTGCGCTGCCAGGCCGAGATCATCAGCCAGCAGGGCGGGGTGATCGACAAGTACATGGGCGATGCGGTGCTGGCTCTGTTCTTCGGCGAGGGAGCGGCGCGCCGTGCGGTCACCGCCGCGCTGTCCATCCGCGATGCCGTCGAGCGGCTCAACCGCGAGGCGGTGTTCGAGTGCCCGGTTCACATCGGCATCGGCATCAGCCTGGGCGATGTCGTGCTGGGCGAGATTGGCTCGGAGCAGCGCCGCGAGCGCACGCCGATCGGCTCGGTGGTCAACCTGGCCTCGCGCCTGGGCAGCCGAGCCGGAGCCGAAGAGGTGCTGGTCAGCGACGCTGTGGCCCGCGCGTTGGGCAGCGACCTAGATGCGAGCCATAGCGAGAGCGTGCAGCTAAAAGGCTTCGCTGAGCCGCAGCTGGCGCACTTCGTCCGCGAGCTGCGCTCCCGTGCGCCGCAGGCCTGAGGCGCGGTCGTCCCCCTGCCACGGCGGGCGGCGAGCAAACAGCAGACAGACATCGCCGAACTCGTGACAGAGGAAGCCAGCCTGGCTGGCCTGCTGCCAGGCCAGAAGCAGGCGCTCCGGCGGTGCGAAGGCCGAGAGCAGGCTGAAGTGACTCTCGCCCGGGCCGTGCATGCCGGTGAGCAGGCCATCGACGATCGCCAGCTGGGTGTGAGGATCTAGGCGCAGGCTGGTGCTGCCGCGGCCGGCCCGCAGGGTCCCGCGGGGCTCCCCGGCCTGCCGGGCGCTGCGCTCGGCGCCTTCCAGGGCCCGCACGACGGTGGTGCCGACGGCGATGATGCGACCTCCGCGACGCCGCGCCCGCTCGATAGCGGCGATGGTCAGAGCCGGCAGCTCGTACTGCTCGGGCAGGGGCAGCAGGGCATCAAGCTCGGCATCGCCACTGCTGCTGATGCCGGCGGCATGCGTCAGCCAGGCCAGCTCGACGCCACGGGCCCGCAGCGCGAGCAGGATCTGCCACGACAGCGACCAGCCCGCCGAGGGCATCTCAGCCGCCCATGGTCGCCCGCTGTACACCGTCTGTACCGACCACAGCGGCAGCTCATCTTTGAGATAGCTGTACTGGATCGGTCGCCCCAGCGCGTACAGCGCAGCCAAGAACGCCGCACCGCGCTGCGCAAAGCGCACCTGCAGCAGGCGCGCGTTCTGCGGCGAGACCTGCACCACTTCGGCCTCTAGCGTCGGCGGCGAGGCGCTAGCCGCCATCGCAGAGCGCGGCGCAAAGCTCAGGCGATCGCCCGCCTGCACAGGGGGCGGCGCCGGCCGATGCTCCGTGGCGGTGCGCCAGTCACCCGCGCCGAGCAGCACCGCGCTCCACACCTCCTCGCCACCGTGCGGCGGACCCGCGCCCAGGAGGCGGAGCTCTAGCTCGCGGCCATCGGCAGCCCAGCCCCGCAGCGAGGCGGGCAGCGTCGCGGCATCGTTTAGCACCAGCAGATCGCCAGGCGCAACAAAGCGCGGGAGCTCACTGAGCACCGTGGTCGTCAGCGCGGCTGGGCGGGCCGGCGTGACCTGAGCACTCGCCGCGTCGCTTGTCGGCTCCGGACTCTCGGCTGGCAGCACCAGTAGCTTGGCAGCGCTGCGCTTGTCGCGTGGCTGAGTGGCGGGCCTCATCAGCGTCCCTCCTCAAAAAGCTGCGCGGCGCTGTAGCGCACCTTTGCCCCTGCGGTTGGCTGCGTCGGCAAGCGATCGAGCAGCGCGAGGATGCGCGCCGCCACCTGCCGCGGGTCGGCCAGCGTGGTCGGATCGGCATCGGGGCAGGCCTCGGCGTGCATCTGGGTGTTCATCTCGCCGGGATCCAGGCTCAGGAAGTGGATGCCATGCGCGCCCAGCTCGGCGGCAAAGCTGCGCGCCAGATGATCCAGCGCGGCCTTCGACACGCCGTAGGCGCCCCAGCCCGGATACGCTTCGACGGCGGCATCCGAGCTGATGTGGACGACGGCGCGCAGGCTGGGCGAGGCGCCCGAGGCCTGACTGGCAGCGGCGCGCAGCAGCATCGAGCCGACCACCACCTTGCTCAGACGAAACGGCCCCAGCAGGTTGACCTGCAGCACGCGCTCGAAGTCCTCGCACTCGGTATCGAGCAAGAGCGGCAGCGGGGTCGGCCCCAGCGTGCTGGCGTTGTGGATCAGCAGATCGATCGGGCCGAGCAGCGCGGCGGCCTCCTGCGCGATGGGATAGATGGCCTGCTTGTCGCCGACGTCGGCGACGATGGCCTGCGCGGTGCCACCGGCCTGCTGCACCTCGGCAACCACGGCGGCCAGCGCCTGCCGATCGCGCGCTACCAAGGCCAGCTTGGCGCCACGGGCGGCCAGGGCCAGCGCGAGGGCGCGACCAAGACCGCGACTGGCACCAGTAATCAGAGTCGTGATGGGCTGTGACTGCATGGGAACTGCCTCCTTCGTGATCTCACAGTGAGCCCCCGATGTTGTTCTGTCATCACGCTTGCTAATCTATTAGCAAGGCGCCACTCTGTCGGCATGACCAAGACCGCCCGCGCCGACAAGCCCAGCCAGAAGACGCCGCCACCCTCGACCGCCACGCCGCGCCGCCCGGCCCCTAGCTCGACCTCGGCCGGCGATCCCAGCGAGCGCCTAAGCGGCTACCTGGCCGACAACCTGCGTCAGCTGCGCGAGAGCCGCGGCCTGACGCAGCAGCAGCTCGCCAAGCTGGCCGGCGTGCCGCGCCCCACCTGGGCCAACCTGGAGTCGGGCGCTGCCAATCCGACGATCTCGGTCCTGGTCCGGGTGGCGACCGCGCTGCAGGTCTCGGTGGAAGAGCTGCTAGCGCCGCCGCGCGTCTCGGTGCGCCACTTCCCCGCCGAGCGCTTGACCGTGAAGAAGCGCGGCGTGGTCACGGTGCGCAAGCTCCTGCCCGAGCCGCTGCCCAGCCTAGAGCTCGATCGGCTAGAGATCCCGGCCGGCGGCCAGATGATCGGCGTGCCGCACACCCCCGGCACCCGCGAGTACCTGACCTGCGAGCGCGGCACCGTCGAGCTAACTGCCTCCGGCCAGAGCTTCACGCTGCATCCCGGCGACGTCGTCGTCTTCCGCGGCGATCAAAAACACAGCTACCGCAACCCCGCGCGCGAGCCCGCCATCGCCTACAGCGTCGTCGCACTGTCACCGAGTACGGCGCTGCCGTAGCGCTGCGGTCAGGTCGGCGGCGAGCCGCTGTCGCTCGGTGGGGGCGAGCGCAGGCGGGCGAAGGCCTCGTTGAGGGTAGCCGCCAGATCATCGACGGACGGGCTGCGCTGGCCTTGCCAGCCGAGCTCAAGCTGGCGCGTGCCGTCACCGAGCTGCAGGTACAGGCTCAGGGGATCGGCAAAGTCACCCCAGCCATCGGTGAAGGCCGAGGGAGGCTGCGGGTAGCGGCGCCAGCTCCAGGGCAGAACATATGCCAGCTTGCGAACGACCAGCGTCCCTTCCCGCGTCACCTCGACCCGCAGTCGGCAGCCCAGCCAGAAGACCAGGGCGGCCACTGCCGCCAAGGCCACCGCCCAGCTTCCCCAGGGCTGCAGCACCGCGGGTGGCACCCACAGCGCGAAACCCATCGCCAGCATGGGTCCGGGGTCGAAGCCGGCGAGGGAGATGCGCTCTGCCTCGGCCCGCAGGCGAAGGCTGCTGCTGGCGAGCAGGAAGGGGAGGATGGCGGCGCCATTCGCGTAGAGCCCCAGGTAGCCGAGGATCCAGGGTAGGGCTGCAAAGAGGGTATCGAGAGTGAACACGGACAGGGCCTGCGCCTTTGTCGGCGGCCCGCCAGGATCTGCGATCAGCGCCACAGCGCACTGATCACGGCAAGCCACGCAGCAATGATCCAAGCCTAGCCGATCACCACCGGTGCGCAGGTGCTGACGCCGGCGCCGACGATGGTGTAGGGGAGGTGATCGAGCAGGGGGGTGGCGGTGCCGGTGAGTGGCGAGAACAGCAGGATCTGCGAGTTGTTCATGCCGGTCATAAAGTCGAGCGTGGTGACAAAGATGTAGAAGCGGCCGCCCCAGTGTGCAAAGGCCCAGGCGCGGACGCTGCCGGTCAGCGGATCGAGCGGCCACTGCGCAAGCTGGGTGGCGCTGCTCTTGTCGAACTGCGCGATGAAGCTGGTGGCGCCGGGGAAGTAGGCGTAAAGCTCGCCCTTGCCGGTGCCGGTCAGCTCGGGTCCGTTGTCGGTCATCGGCAGCGGCGCGATGGCGGTGACGTTAAGCGTCTTTTTGCTGATGCTGCCGACGTTGCCGCGACCGGGCGTGGTGTGCGAGCCGCCGGTGATGAACAGCGTCTCTTGCTCGCTGCCGGCCGCGTCGCTGACGAAGCCCATGCCGAAGGTCTCAAAGCCGGCCTGGCCGCGCATAAAACCGCTCGGCTTGCACGAGGCATCCTTGGTGCTGACCCAGAAGATCTCGCCGCTGTTGTAGAGCACCCAGGCCCGGGCATCGCGATCCACCGACATCGAAAACGGCGTCGCCAGGCCGCCATCCCACGACGGGCCGGCCGGGCAGCTGAGGTTGCCAATCAGCTTGATGTCGTTTTTGCCATCGCGGGGATTGAAGCTGAGCAGGCGGAATTCTTGATCGACGAGATAGATCAGATCGGCATCGCGGCCACAGCTGTTGGCGCAGCTGCCACCGCGGCACATGCCGGGATCGCAGGTCTCAAGGACTTCGCCGAGTCGACCGCTGCTATCACAGCTGCGAATATCGTCGCCGCGACAAGCAGTAGGCAGGCGCGGCGAGCAGTCGACGCAGCCGAGCGTCGGATCGCAGACCAGGCTGTCGGCGCAGGTCTGCTTGACGCGAAAGCGACCGCGGCGACAGACCTGCAGCGTGTTCCCGGAGCAGCGCTGGGCGCCGAGCTCGCACTCGGGAGGGAGACCCCTGTCGGCCTCCTCTTCCTCGGCGTCATCGGCCGTGCTGACGTCGCGCGGGGCGGCGCAGCCAGGGATGACCAGGGCTAGCCAGAGGATGCCGCACAACCCACCCCGTCTCGCGAGACTGAGGACCGCCCAAGCGACCGCCGACGTGTACATGGGAACCTCCCGAAGGGCGCGTTATATCACGGCGCTGTTACTGCGGGATTGGCCGCCGCCGAGCCTGCCTTGACCGCTGCGAAACAACGTACGTACGATGAAGTCTGCGTCGTAAGGTCTCGCGCTCTTTGTGGCTTAGTAGCTGCGCCGGGCCAGAGGTCGGCGGGGCGGGCGACGCATGGGGAACGGCGATCCGCAGCACAGGACGCTGCCGGCGGCAGGCGGGGCTTATTGCTAGGCGTAGTTCAGGGAGGACTTAGCGATGACACATTCTCGACGCGTTGTGCCTTGGGTGATCTGGGCGCTGACATCGGTGATGGCGTGCAACTCGAACGAGCTAGGCGGGGGGGGCGGCGGCGGCGACTCGGACCTGGCTGGACCGCAGCCGATCATCACCGAGTTTCTCGCCAAGAATCAGGCCGGGCTGACCGATGAAGACGGCCAGGCCTCGGACTGGATCGAGATCCACAACCCGCACGACGTGACGCTGCAGCTAGGCGGCTATCACCTTACGGATAGCAAAGCCAACCTCAAGCGCTGGGCCTTTCCCGACGGCACTGAGCTAGCCCCCGGCGGCTACATGGTGGTGTTCGCCAGCGGCAAGAACCGCAGCGTAGCCGGCAAGCCGCTGCACACCAACTTCAGCTTGTCGGGCGGCAGCGTCGATGGCAGCTGCTCGGGGGGCGGCGGCGAGTACCTGGCGCTGGCCAGTCGCGGCGGTGTGGCGCTGCCGCCGGTGTGGGAGCCCTATCCCGGCCAGGCGATCGATGTGTCGTTCGGGCTTACGACGCCGGCCGCCGATGGCAAGCAGGCGTACTTTGCCAAGCCGACACCGCGCGCCGCCAACGATCTGACCTCGGCACTGGCCGAGCGCGTGGCGTTTACCCCGACGAGCGGAACGTTTGCCGCCGGCACGCCGATCAACGTCACGCTGACCGCCCAGTCTCCGACCGCGATCATCCGCTACACCACCAACCGCGCGCGGCCGATTGGTCAGCCGGGGCGGACGGGGATGATGACGGTCGATATGAATACCGACGTCTGCACGCTGACCGCGCATGGCTTTTCGCCGGGCGACTTGGTGCGGGCCTCGGGGCCGGCGCCGCTGGATGCGCGGGTCAGCTACTTCGTCAAGGTCATCGATGCCGATACCTTCAAGCTGGCGATCGAGCCGGGCGGGCCGACCCTCGACCTCAAGGCGAGCGGCAGCTATGAGATCCGCCGCGACGCGGTGACGGCCAGCGCAGCGGTGGGCAGCACGATCACCAGCACCGCCGCGGAGCATGGCTTTTTCTCGGGCGACATCGTGCAGGTCAAGAGCACGGGCATGCTGCCCGGCGGCCTGCTCGCCGACACGCCGTACTACGCGGTGGTGACTGGCGCTAATACCTTGACGCTATCGGCCTCGCCGACGCTGACGCCCAACGTTGCGATCACCAGCACCGGCAGCGGCACCCTGACCGTGTATCGCATGCCTTCGCCGGTCTACAGCACGCCGATTCCGGTCAGCCAGATCACGCTGATCCGCTCGCGGGCCTTTGAGCCGGGGCGACCGGATGGGCCGATCCGCAGCGAGATGTACTTCGCGCTCGATGCCGCGGCGCAGGCCGTGACCTCGAACCTGCCGATCGTGCTTTCCCACACCTACAACACGGTGATGCAGAACAACAACATCCCGGTGCGCGGCTATCTGATGATCTTTGAGCCCAAGGCGCCGGACATGCTGGCGCGCATGACCAACCCGCCGGATCTGGTGTCGCAGGTGACGCTGGAGCGGCACGGCTCCTCGACAGGTGGCGAGCCCAAGTTCTCGATGGCGGTCGAGCTACAGGATGAGCAGGGCGTCGATCAGGACTGCAAGCCATTTGGCATGCCGGCCAACTCGGACTGGCTGATGCACTCGCCGTTTTTCTGGGATCCGTCGTTTATGCACAACGACCTGATCTATCGCCTCAGCAACCAGATCGGTCGCTATGCGCCGCGCACCCGCCTGGTCGAGCACTTCCACAACGAGACGACGCAGCCCAACACCATCGAAGGCGCACTGACCGGCGCGGCGGCGGACTACTGGGGCGTGTACTCGTTTATGGACAAGATCACGCGCGGCAAGAACCGCGTCGACATCGACAACCTGACGCTGACTGACAACGCCGCGCCCGAGATCCAGGGCGGCTACATGTTCAAGTGCGATCGCCTGGATACCGGTGAGAGCGGCATTGCCCCGCTGGCCGGTCAGAGCTTTGGTGGCGCTGGGCAGCCCGGACCGGGAGGGGGAAATGTGCTGGCCTGGGTCAATCCGCGCGAGGTCTCGACCGATCCCTTCAAGCTGGTCACTTCTGCGCAGAGCCTGTGGTTCCGCGGCCACGTCGGCGATGCCTACGGTGTGCTCAACGGACCGATGTCGACCGATCCGGTCAACGGCTACGCCAAGTACTGGGATGTACCGCTGACCATCGATCACCACATCATGAACACGATGACCAAGAACGCCGATGCGTTCCGGCTTAGCTCGTACTGGTACAAGCCGCGCTACGGCAAGCTGACCGCGGGGCCGCTGTGGGACTTCGATCGGGCGCAGGGCTCACGCGATGATCGCGACCGGCCATGGAACGGCTGGACGGGCGGCGGCACGAACTTCTTTACCTATCCCTGGTACGTCGAGATGTTCCGCGATCCCAACTTCTGGCAGCAGTGGATCGATCGCTATGAAGAGCTGCGCCGCGACGTATTTTCGACCGCCAACATCCACGCGCAGATCGACGACTTCGCCAGTCAGCTAAATCCTGGCGATGCCGCCAGCACGCCGGCTAAGCGCTCGGTCGCGCGCTGGATCGTCGTGGATAACCGCATCAACCCGCGGGCCGCGAGCCTGAACGCCACCTATGGCTACACCAACAACACCTTCAACGATCAGTACAGCGGCGAGGTGGCCTGGCTGAAGTACTGGTGGCAGAGCCGGCTGAACTTCTTCGACAATGAGTTTACGCGGCCGGCGGTGGCCAACGTCCCGTCGGGGATGGTGGCGGCCGGCACGACGGTGACGCTGACCTCGCCCAGCCAGGTCACGCCCGGCGTCGAGATCTACTACACCAAGGACGGCACCGATCCGCGGCAGAGCAACGGCATGCCAGCCGCCAATGCCACGCTGTACAGCGCGCCGATCGCCATCACCGCGCCGGTGCAGATCGTGGTGCGGGTGCGTCATCCCAGCGCGGCCCAGGCCCCCGGGGTTGGCAAGCCGGTGGGCTCGCGCTGGAGCGCGCCGACGCGGCTCCAGTACGCCCCGATGTAGCCAGGCCGCTTAGACCACGAGCGGCGCTGCGGCCTCCTGAGCGGTCACCGCCCCCACCACGCCCTCGCGCCGGGCCAGCAGCGTAAACAACACCGGCACCAGAAACAGCGATAGCACCGTCGAGGAAGTCAGGCCGCCGACCACGGCCAGGGCTAGCGGACGATTGGCGGCTGCGGCCCGCTCTAGGCCCAGCGCGGTCGGCAACAGGCCAGTGATCGTCGCCAGGCTGGTCATGGCGATGGGCACAAAGCGCTCGCGGGCGGCGCCTAGCACGGCCTGACTGATCTCGATCCCCTGACGCAGCTTGTGGTTCGCGGCATCGACCAGCAGGATGCCGTTCGAGACCGCAATGCCGACCACCATCAGCATTCCCATCAGGGCAGTGATCGAAAAGCCCTGCCCGGCCGAAAGCAGCGCCAGCACGATGCCGACCAGCGACACCGGAACCGTAAACAGCAGAATCAGCGGCAGGCGCAGCGACTTAAACTGGCAGGCCATGATCATAAACACCACCATCACCGACAGCAAAAGGGCCACTCCCAGGCCGGAAAAGGTGGTGCGCAGGAGCTCGACCTGGCCGACGAAGCGCGGGCGCAGCTTGGCGGTGCGCGGATCGCTGTGCAGCTTGGCCTCTAGCTCGGCGGTGGTGCTGCCCAGGTCGCGACCTTCGGTCTGCATGTAGACCGTGGCGACGCGCTCTAGCTGGTTGCGCTCGATGGCGATCGGCCCCAGCGAGCGGCGCAGCTGACCATAGGAACCCAGCGTCACCGCCCGCCCGCTGTCGCTGATGCGCAGCGGCACAGTGGTCAGCGCGCCGGGGTCGCGGATGACGCGGCCGTCGAGCGAGGTGACGACGTAGTACGACTGCCCATTGCCGCTGTCGATCCACACGCTGGGCGAGTTGATGTTGCCAAGCGTCGCCTCCAGCGTGGCCTGCGCCGCCGTGCGCGCGCTGACGCCGACCAGGCCGGCCTTGCTGCGCTCGGTCTCGATGCGCACCTCGGGATAGTCGATCTGCAGCTGCGGATAGATATCGACGATCCCCGGCACGCTGCGCGCCACCTCGGCGATGGCGCGCGACTGCTCGGACAGATCCTCCAGCGACTCGCCGCGCACCTCGACGACGATCGGGGCCAGGTAGCCGTTGGCAAAGACGCTGGCCAGGAGCCCCCCCGGCCACTGCAGGAAGCCCACGCCGGGGTATTTGTCGTTGAGGATCTTGCGTGCCTGATCCGCGATCTCGCGCTGCGACAGCCTACGGTGCTCGGGATCGCAGAGCTCCAAGCGAATGAAGCCCATGTGGGGGCCGGCGTTGGGGCTGTTCATCGCGGCGCGCGCGTTCTGCGGGCTGCCGACGTTGACCAAGACCAGCGAGACCACGCCGGCTGGAAGCTCGCGGCGCAGCGTCTCGCCCATCTCGCGGATGCGGCCAGCAGCATCGGACAGCGAGGTGCCGGGCGCCAGCTTGACGTAGATGCGCTCCATCGCTTCGTCGATCTCGGGAAAGAATGTGCTGGGTAGCTGCGCCGCGAAGTAGCCGCTCATCGCCACCAGCCCAGCCGCCGCCAGGAGCACGGTGCGGCGGTACGGCAAGACCTGACGCAGCAGGCCGGCGTAGCGATCAGCCAAGCCGGCAATCGCCGCTTCCACCCGACGAGCCAGCCGCCCTGGCTGGTGCCGCGGATCGCCCAGCAGATAGCGACAGGCGACCGGCGTCACCGTCATGCTGATCAGGTAGCCGGCGACCATGCCGACCGCGACCGTCAGAGCCAGCGGTGTAAACAGCTTCTTGGCCAGGCCGTATAGCAAGAGCACCGGCAGCAGCACGGCGATCGTCGTCAAGGTCGCGGCCAGGGCCGGCACGGCAACGCTCTGGGTGCCGCGCAGCGCTGCCTCGGCGCCGTCATCCCCGGCATGGCGACGACGGTGCACAGCTTCCAGCACCACCACCGAGATATCGACCAGCGGCCCCATGGCCAGGGTCAGGCCGCCCAGCGTAAAGGCGTTGAGCGTCTGCCCGCTGGCATACAGCGCGAGCAAGATCGCCGAAAAGGCGATGGGGATGGCGATCAGCGCCACCAGCACGGCGCGCAGGTTCTGCAGGAACAGCAGGATGACCAGCGCGATCAGCACAAGCGCCTGCAGCACCTCTTTGCGCAGCCCGTCATAGCTCTGCCGCACAAAGGTCGACTGATCGAAGATCGCCCGCACCTGCATGCCGGGAGGCAGCGTCGGCTGCAGGCTGGCCACCGCCTCTTTGACGGCATCGACGATGGCGATGGTGTTGCCGCCTGGCACGCGCAGCACGTTTAGGTACACCGCTTCGCGAGCATCGACCGCCACCGCCTGCGTCTCGGGAGCGCCGCCGTCTTCGACGCGCGCCAGATCGCGCAGCAGCACCGGCCGGCCGCCGCGCAGCTTGACCACGGTGTCCGCGAGCTGCTGGATGCGCTCGGGAACCGCGTTGGTGTAGACGTTGGCATCGAAGCCTTCGCTGATGAACTTGCCCGACGGCAAGAGCGCATTCGACTGGCTCACCGCGGCCGCCACATCGCTGCAGGTCAGGCCGCGCGCCTGCGCGCTCTGCGGATCGACGATGACGTTGATCTGCCGCTGCCGGCCGCCGTTGGGCGAGGCGCTGGCGACGCCGGGGATGCCCTCGATGACCGGCTCGATGAGGTTCTGGGCGTAGTCATAAAGCTGCGGCCCGCTAAAGCCTTCGCCCGACACCGCGATCTGGATCACCGCCGCGTTCGAGGGGTCGTACTGCAGCACAAAGGGCGGCAGCACGCCGAGCGACTTGGGCACCGCGGCCATGGCAAACGCCACCTGCTGCTGCACCAGCACCTGCGCCGAGTTGAGATCCGTGCCCCACTTCAGCCAGACGAAGACCACCGATAGATCGTTGCGCGACACGCTCTGCACGTGATCGACGCCGGGTGTGGCGCTGACGTATTTTTCGATGCGCCAGGTGATCGTCTTTTCGACATCCTTGGGACCCAGGCCCGGCGCCAGCGTACCGACCACCAGCACCGGCGGCGTCAGCTCGGGAAAGGTATCAACGCTCATCCGCGGCACGACGACAGCCGCGAAGATTAAAAGCCCGATGCTGATCATCAGGATGGCGATCGGATTGTTCAGCGACAGGCGCGTCATGGCGTCCCTCCGGTCGCCGCGGGCTTGACTGGATCGGGCTTGGCCGGCGGCTGCGGCCGGCTGTCTTCCGGTCGCGCGCTTACTGCCTCACCGTCTTTGAGCAGCGCGCGCCCTTCGGTGACGACGGCGCTGCCGGGCCGCAGCGCCGGGACCAGAAATAGGCTGCCCCCTGACTCGCCCAGCACGGCGATCTTTTGCTTGTGGGCGATCTGGTCGGTGACCACAAAGACCGTCGCCAAGTCGCCGCGCACCGCGGCGGCGCGCAGCGGGATCTGGCTGGCCGGCTGCGGCTGGCCGATGGCGATGGTGACCTCGGCCGTGGTGCCGACCGGGATGCGCTGTCCGGCATCGGCAATGTCGATCTCGGCGTGGATGGTGCGCGTCGTGACATCGGCCGCCGGGGCTCGCCGCGCGACGATGCCCAGCCGCTCTTCGCCGGTCGCGACCAGCTTTAGCTGCAGCCCGGTGCCCGGCGCTACCACCGCGAAGTCGGCCTCCGGCACGTCGAGCATCACCCGCACCCGCTGGCGATCGACCAGGCTCAAGATCGGCGAGCCAGGGCGGGCAAAGCCGCCGGGATCGAGCAGGCGCTCGGCCACCTCGCCAGCAAACGGTGCCCGCAGCACGCAGTCATCGACCTCCAGCGCTGCTCGCATCAGGCGGGCGTTCTGCGCCAGAAGCTCGGCCTGCTTGCTCTTGCTCTCCGCGGTGCGGCGCTCGACCTCGTTCGGCGAGACATAGCCACCGGACAGCAGCCCCGACAGCCGACCGGCCTCGCTCTCCAGCGCCGCCTGCGTTGCGCTCAGGGCTCGTGCCTGCTGCTGCATGGCCTGGCTCTGGGCCGAGGCACTCTTGCACTCCAAGGTCGCTAGCACCTGCCCTCGCTGCGCCGTCTCACCAGGACGCAGCAGCACGGTATCGACATAGGCCGAGGTGAACTGCGGCCCGATGCGCGCCTCTAGCCAGGGGGCGATGGTGCCGACGTAGCGTCGAGTCGGGCGATACTGCGCCGCCTGCGCCGCGACCACCGAGACGCCGGTCGTTCGACTGCTTAGCGCGACGCGGTTTTCCTGGGCTCGGGCGCGCCGGAACAAGAGCCAGGTGACCAGGCCCAGCAGGGCGACGCTGGCGAGGATGGCCAGCGGCAGCATGCGGCGGGTGGCGGGTGGCGGTGCGGCGGGTGGCGGTGCGGCGGGTGGTGGCGGCGGCAGAGCAGGCTGGGGCGGGTGGGGCTCAGACATGGGGATCTCGCTTTCGGGACACAGACCGCGGACGCGGAGCTACAGCCCGCGGGCGATGCTGCGGTTGAAGGCGGCGCGGGCCATAAGGACGTCAAAGCGCCCGAGCGAGAGCTGGATCTCGGCATCGGTGCGCAGGGCTTCGGCATCGGCGAGCTCGACGCTGGTACTGAGGCCGACGCGGAAGCGGGCACTGGCCTGCTCGTAGTTTTTTTGCGCGGCGCTGGCCGCGGCGAGCAGGGCCGGCAGCGTGGCCTCGGCGGTGCGAAAGGCGGTATAGCGGCGCTGGATCTCAGCGAGCAGGCGGCGCCGCACGACATCTAGCTCGTGTCGCAGGACGGCTTCCTGGGCCTGGCTCTCGCGCCGTGCCGCAAGCAGCACACCATCGAAAAGCGGGGCCTGCACGACAAGGCCCAGATCCCAGTTGGGCACGCTCGGCAGCCAGCCTGACTGCGGCGAGGGACCGCCAGTGGTCGGCGCCCCACCGGCGCGGCCGCTGAGCCCGGCGGTAAACGACAGGCTCGGCGCCCAGCGCAGCGTGGTGGCGCGGGTCAGGGCCTGCTGCGCCACAAGCCGTGCCAGGGCTGCGAGCAGCGCTGGCTCGCGCTGCAGAGCCGAGGCGATGGCCTCGCCCAGCACCGGCAGTGGCGGCTGCGCCGGGACCTGATCCAGCTCGCTACCGACGGCATCGAGCAGCAGCTCGGGCACGCCGACCGCCGCCGCAAGCAGCGCCTGGGCCAGCTCGATGCCGCCTCTGGCCCGCGTGCGACCGACGGCAAAGCGGGTCAGGTCAGCCTCGGCGCGCGACAGGTCGATGGCTGGGCGCAGGCCGCGCTCGACGCTGGCCTTGACCATGTCGCGGCGCACGCT
This sequence comes from uncultured Myxococcales bacterium, assembly GCA_964628555.1. Classification (GTDB taxonomy): domain Bacteria; phylum Myxococcota_A; class Polyangia; order Palsa-1104; family JAEUJZ01; genus JAEUJZ01. The sequence goes on from CAZVMD010000096.1 coordinate 18,696, forward strand.
CGTCCGGTGATAGGCCTCAGCGGCGGCGCGCTCGACGGCGCGGGCGGCCAGCACGCCATAGAACAGCGTCTCGACCTGCAGCGCGACATCCAAGCTCTCGCCGCGGGCCCGCTCTTTTCGCACCGTCGTCTCGGCATCGGCCGCCGCTGAAAGGGCTGCCAGGCGACCCGCGTCAAAGACCAGCTGGCGCAGGCCCAGCGCTACTACCGTCGAAGGATAGGCATCGCCAAAGCCACCGTCGCCGCGGCTGCCGCCGATGCGCGGCAGATCGACCGGCCGCACGCCCAGGAACATGGCGGTGCTGTTGTTCATCGTTCCGTAGAACAGCTGGGCCGTCGCCCCTAACTGCGGCAGCCACTCGGCGCGCACGACTGCAGCGGCGGCGCGGGCGGCAGCGATGCGGGCCTGCGCCGCTTGCAGCGAGGGCTGATGCGCATGGGCATAGGACAGCGCCGCCGCCAGCGTCATGGCCGCACCCGGGCTGAGCGGCGGCCGCTCCTCCTCGGCCTGCAGCGGCAGCGCGATGCTCAGGATGACGAAGATGAGCGCTTTGCTTCGCATAGCGGCGGGCCTGTGCACCGCCTATGCCAAGGGCTGGCCAGCGGCCCGAGGGGCGACGGAGCCGGCGCTGGCTGGAGGAGCTGCGCCGGGCGGCGCCGATCGGGAAATTTTCCCCCGGCGCGCACCGGGCTGGCTTGGCGTCGCCCCCACTTCCGAGCCAGCCTGTCGCCGATGCGCCCGCCCGGTGGGTGGAAATTTTCCCGCAGGTGGGGAAATTATTCTCCCAGCCCCGGTCCGCGAGGCCGCGGCTGCGACGGCGCACCGCATACTCTTTTTGGCCCGCAGCTTGCTGTCGCTAGCTGGCTGCGATGGATGAGGTCAGCTGGATCCACATGATCGCCGCAACCGATGAACTGCCGCTGCCGCAGCTGACCTGGCTGCGCTCGCGGGCCACTCTCTTGGTGCTGGGCATTGGGCTCTCGATCTGCGCCATCGCCAGCCTGTCGATGTGGGATGTAAAGCGCCGCCACGCCGAGTCGATGGAAGACTTTGGCCAGCATCAGGAGCGCCTGGCCCGCAGCCTGGCACTGCAGCTTGCGGATGCGCTGCAGCGCGGCAGCCGCCCCGGGGACGCGGACTGGGACCGCCTGCTTCGGGGCCTGCGTCGGCTGGAGCGGGAGGGCATGGCGGTGACGCTTTTGCGCGGGCCGAGCGATCGTGGCTTCGTCAGCCTGGCTGGCCGGGCGGCGCCGCCCGAGCTCCTGGCCGACGCGCTGAGCTTTGGTCAGGGCTGGGCCCGGATCGGGCGTGAGGCCGCCTTCGCCCTGGGGCTGCCGCGCCGCGCGGCGGTGGCGGGCCTGGCTCGCTTCCAAGATCCGCAGGGGGCGACGTACTGCGTGGCGGCGGTCGCGACGGCGCTGCGGGCCCGCGACCGCGAGAATCAGGCCAGCCTGCGCGCGCTCTTGTCGGTGCTGGTGGCGGCGTTTGCCGTGCTGCTGCTGGGCGCCCTGGCCCTGCACTGGCAGCGGCAAGAGCTGCGCACCCAGAAGCAGCTCGCGCTGGAAGAAGCCCACCGCCGGCGCGAGGCCGAGCTGGAGCGAGCCAGTCGGGCGGCGACGCTGGGCACGCTGGCCATGGGCATCACGCATGAGCTGTCGACTCCGCTGAGCATCGTCGTGGCGCGCGCCGAGGGGCTGCGGGCCCGCCTCAAAGACGATGAGCGCAGCCGCCGCAGCGTCGAGGTGATCGGCGAGCAGGCGCTGCGCATGGAGCAGGTCATTCGCGGCATCCTCGGCCTGGTGCGCGATCAGGCCCCAAGCGGTAATCGCCTGTCGGCCAGCGAGGTCGGAAAGGGCGCGCTCGCCCTGGTGCAGCACCGCTTTGCCGAGGTCGGCGTCGAGCTGCAGCTTGCCGCTCTGCCGCCCACCGCTTCACCGCTTCTGCGCGGCGATCAGCGGCTGCTGGAGCAGGCGCTGGTCAACCTGCTGCTCAACGCCTGCGATGCCTGCAGCCGCGGCGACCAGGTCGAGCTCTCGGTGCTGGCGACGGGGGGGCAGGTAGTTTTCCGAGTCAGCGACAACGGGGTCGGGATCTCTCCTGAGGCGGCGGCGCGGGCGATGGAGCCGTTCTTTACGACCAAGCCAGCGGGTCAGGGCTCGGGCCTGGGCCTGGCCGTCACCCACGAGATCGTCAAGAGCCACCGCGGCACGCTGCACATCGGCCCGCGTCCGGGCGGCGGGACCTGCGCCGAGATCGTGCTACCCCAGGCTGAGGAGAGCGATGTCCATGGTGGCTGAAGCAACCCCCCGCGTGCTCATCGTCGATGATGAGCCAGAGATGGCGCGCACGCTGTGTGACGGCCTGGCCGACCACGGCTTTTTCGCGGTGGCCGCTAGCTCGCCGCGCGAGGCGCTGTCGCTGTGGAGCGAGCAGCCGTTCTCGGCTCTGGTGACTGATCTGCGCATGTCCGAGATGGATGGCCTGTCGCTGCTTGCCCAGGCCAAGCGGCTGGCCCCGGAGCGACCGACGCTGATCATGACCGCGCACGGCGCCATCGACAGCGCCATCGAGTCGATTCGCCAGGGCGCCTATCACTACCTCACCAAGCCGTTTAAGCTCGACGAGCTGGCGCTGTTTCTGCGCCGCGCCATCGAAGACTCGCGGCTGCGGCGCGAGACCGATGCCCTGCGCACCACGCTGCGCGAGCGCTTTGGTCGGGCGGCGCTGGTCGGGCAGAGCCCGGCGATGCGGGCCCTGTTCGATACCTTGGAGCGCGTCGCGGCTGCCGAGGTTCCGCTGCTGCTCGGCGGTGAGACCGGCACCGGCAAGGGACTGTTCGCGCGCGTCGTCCACGCCGAGAGCCGCCGGGCCAGCGGCCCCTTCGTCGAGGTCAACTGCGCCGCCTTGCCCGAGAGCCTGCTGGAGAGCGAGCTGTTCGGCCACGAGCGCGGCGCCTTCACCGGTGCGGCCAAGAGCCGGCGCGGGCTGTTCAGTCAGGCCGAGGGAGGTACGCTGTTTCTCGACGAGATCGGCGATGTGCCGCCGGCCATCCAGGCCAAGCTCCTGCACGTGCTGGAAGAAGGCATGGTGCGACCGGTGGGCTCGGATCGGGCGAGCAAGGTCGATGTGCGGATCATCGCCGCCACCCATCGCGACCTGCGGCAGGCGGTGCGCAGCGGCGGCTTTCGCGAGGATCTGTTCTATCGCCTGGACGTCGTCTCGCTCAAGCTGCCGCCGCTGCGGCAGCGCCGGGAGGACATCCCTTTTTTGGTCGAGCACTTCCTGCGTGAGCAGCGTCAGCGCCACCCGCAGTCGCCGCTGCTGCGCTTTTCGCCCGAGGCGATGGCGCAGCTAGTGGCCTATCACTTCCCGGGCAATGTGCGCGAGCTGGCCCATGTCGTCGAGCGCTCGCTGGTGCTGGCCCAGACGCCGGTGCTGGGGGTCGGGGAGCTACCGCCCAGCGTGCTGTCGCCCGATCCGGGGCGGACGGCCATCGCCGAGGGCGAGATCCTGCCGATTCGCGTCGTGCAGCGGCGCTACGCGGCCTGGGTGCTGCAGCAGTGCGGCGGCCATCGCGGACGTGCGGCCGAGAAGCTCGGGGTCGACGTCAAGACGCTGTACAACTGGCTCAACGAGTCGTAGCCCCAGCCTGCTCTGCAACGTGCTCGGCCCGGTCACCGCCGGCCAGCGTCGCTGGGGCGAATTTGGCAGCGGAGTTCGCGAGTTAGCTCCCACCGTCGCGGCGAGCGCATTGTCAGTGGGCAGCTCTGCTAGCATGAACGCATGGTGGAGAACGTCTGTCCGTCGGAGAAGTCCCTTACTCAGGTCGCCAAAGGACTGCTGCAGGGCGAAGAGGCCAAGCGTATCCGCGCGCATGCCGTAAGCTGCTCCAAGTGCTCACTGTACTTGGTGGGCGCGGGGCAGACCGCGGCGGCGCCCCTGCTGCAGACAACCTGTCCCCCCGAGCAGTCGCTGCTGGCGCTGGCCCGAGGCAATATCTTGGGCCGCTCAGCGGAAGAGCTGCGCAAGCACGCGCAGTCCTGTGAGAAGTGCTCGCTGTACCTGATGGGGCAGAGCGACACCACCGCCGGTGCGTCGATGGCCACGCCCTGCCCGTCGGAGCAGTCGCTGCGCGAGGTGGTCCGCGGCACGCTGAGCGGCCTTCCGGCCGATACCATCCGCACGCACGCCCAGTCCTGTCCCAAGTGCTCGCAGGTCCTAAGCGGCCACGGCAGCCGGCCGCCGGGACTTTCCGCAGCCTCGGGCTGTCCACCGCAGCAGTCGCTAAGTGATGTCCTGCGCGGCACGCTGTCGGGCAAGGCGGAAAAAGACATTCGCGTGCACGCCCAGTCCTGTCCCAAGTGCTCGCTGTACCTGATGAGCCAAGGCCAGACGGCCGCGGGCCTGTCGTCCGCCGATCTCTGTCCGCCCGAGGCGACGCTGATCCAGCTCGGCGGTGGCCAGCTGAAAGGCCCGGCGGCTGCCGAGGTGCGAGCCCACACCGATAAGTGCCCCAAGTGCTCGGTGTTCCTGGCCGCCCTCGGCGATAACGGCGGTGACGTGGCGCAGGCCCATGCCCTGGCCGATGCGGTGTTTGTCAGCGACCAGCCCGCTCGCTATGTCGCCGAGTTTCGCCTGGTGCGGACCCTGGGGCAGGGCGCGATGGGGCAGGTGTTTTTGGCCCATGACACCTTCCTCGATCGCTTAGTGGCCGTGAAGTTTCTCGCCGCCAGCGAGTCGACTCCTGCCGCCCGCGAGCGCTTCTTCGTCGAGGCGCGGGCCGTCGCGCGACTGCAGCACCCCAACGTGGTGACGCTGTACCGGGCCGGCGAAGAGAGCGGCCAGCGCTACATCGTCTCGGAGTACGTGCGCGGTCAGAGCCTAGAGAAGCTCAAGAAGCCGCAGCCCTGGGACAAGGTGCTGGACCTGGCGCTGGGCCTGGCACGAGGCTTGGCCGTCGCCCATCAGCGCGGCGTGCTGCACCGCGATATCAAGCCGGCGAACACCATGCTGACCGACGGCGGCGAGGTCAAGATCCTCGACTTCGGCCTGGCCAAGCTGGTGTCCTCACAAGCCGACACCGAGCCCGGCCACGAGACCCTGGCCCTGCCCGAGGCCGCACTCGACACCCAGCAGCTGTCCTCGCTCGCCCTGACGCGGACCGGTTCGCTGCTGGGGACGCCGCTGTACATGGCGCCGGAGATTTGGCAGGGGCGGATTGCGACGGCGCG
>CAZVMD010000097.1:0-20065 GCA_964628555.1 uncultured Myxococcales bacterium
CCTCGCACGCCGGAGCGCCACAGCCCTCCGTCGGGGCTGAGGTGCCGCGGGTGCCCAAAGCTGGCGCCAAGCGCATCGATGATCTGATGCCCAAGAATCACAACCAGGCCTTCGATGTCGTGCAGGTGATCGAAGCGCTGGTCGATGAAGGCAGCTTCTTCGAGGTCAAGCGCCTATTCGCCCGCGAGCTGGTCACCGGCTTTGCCCGCCTGGACGGTCGCACTATTGGCATCGTTGCCTCGCAGCCCAAGGCCAAAGGCGGCGTCTTGTTCGTCGACAGCGCGGACAAGGCAGCGCGCTTTATCTGGCTCTGCGATGCCTTCGATATCCCGCTCGTCTTTTTGGCCGACGTACCCGGCTTCATGATCGGCAAGAACGTCGAGCGGCAGGGCATCATCCGCCATGGCGCCAAGATGATCTCCGCGGTGGCCGATGCCACTGTGCCGAAGTTCTGCGTCGTGCTGCGCAAGGCCTACGGGGCCGGGCTATACGCGATGTGTGGCCCCGGCTTCCAGCCCGATGGGACATTGGCGCTGCCGCAGGCCAGCATTGCCGTCATGGGGCCGGAAGCGGCGGTCAACGCAGTCTTCTACAACAAGATCCAAGAGAAGCCAGAGGCCGAGCGCCCGGCTTACATTGAGAAGCTGCGCGCCGAATACCGCGACGACATCGACATCTACAAGCTGGCCGCCGATCTCCACATCGACGCCATCGTGCCCGCGGATGAGCTCCGCAGTCAGCTGATCCAGCGCCTGGCCTTCGCTGCGGACAAGCGGGTTCCGACCTACCCGCGCAAGCGCAGCGTGACGCCGGTCTAGCTGGCCCGCGGCCTCCCCAATTCCAGCGTCGCTATCGCCCCGCGGTTCTGCTTGAATGGGCGCATGCAGACGCTGCACTCCATCGGCCGCTCGCCGGCGTCCCCCGCCCTACCTCCACCTGCCGAGCTAGACGACGCCATTCGTCAGCTGAAGCGCGAGCGCAACGCCGTCCTCCTCGCCCACTTCTATCAAGAATCCGAGCTGCAAGATCTGGCCGATCACGTCGGAGATTCGCTGCAGCTAGCGCAGGCCGCGCAGCGCACACAGGCCGATGTGATCCTGTTCTGCGGTGTGCACTTTATGGCTGAGACAGCCAAGATCTTGAATCCCACGCGCACCGTCTTGGTCCCCGATCTCAGCGCTGGCTGCAGCCTGGCCGACGGCTGCCCACCGGATCGCTTGGCCGCCTGGCAGGCTCGCTATCCCGATCACCTGACGGTCAGCTACATCAACTGTTCAGCGGCGGTCAAAGCGATGTCGGACTGCATCGTGACCTCGTCGAACGCCGAAAAAATCCTGCGCAGCTATCCCGCCGAGCAGCCCATCCTGTTCGCGCCCGACCAGCACCTCGGTCGCTATCTGATCAAGCGCACTGGGCGCAGCAATATGGTGTGCTATCCCGGCTCATGCATCGTGCACGAGACATTTAGCGACCGGGCGCTGCTACAGCTCAAGCTGGACCATCCGCAGGCCGTCGTGCTCGCTCACCCCGAGTGCGAGGAGCGCATCCTGGCCCATGCCGACTTCATTGGCTCGACGAGCGCGCTGATCCAGCAGGCGGAGCGCAGCACAGCTCAGAGCTTTCTCATCGCCACTGAGCCCGGCGTAATCCACGAGATGAAGAAGCGCGCTCCCGGCAAAGAGTTCATCCCGGTTCCGGCCGACAACGGCTGCTCGTGCAACGAGTGTCCGCACATGCGCAAGAACACTCCCGAGAAGGTCTATCTCGCGCTGCGCGATCTTGCGCCCGAGCTGATCCTGCCCGAGGACATCCGCCAAGCCGCTCTCCGCCCACTGCAGAAGATGCTGGCGCTGTCGTAGTTGGGCGGGAGGACCGGCTCGGGCTCGCGGGGCTAGCGCGACTCTTCCGGTCGGCGGACGCGCCGGGCCACGTGACCGACGGCCCGCATCCCGTAGCCAGCCACGACGATCGAGGTGGCAAAGGCGCCGAGAATCAGCACTAGGTAGCCCCAGCTGGGACACTTTTCGATCAGCGTTTCCATCATTTCACCGGGGGAAGGCAGCACAGCCTGACCTGAGACAGCCGGCTAGCTCGCGACCGCCTTCCGCGTGGCCTTGGTCGCTAGGTAATCGAGTCAGATGCCACCTAGATGACGCAGGGTGCACGTGTCCCGGGATAGATAAGCAATCAATGTGCCGCAGGTGCCGCTCCAAGCCTCTCGCGTACTTACGTCCCGGCCGAGGGCAGTGCGCTGCGTGCCTGGGGTGGCGACCGCGTAAGCCGCTACGCAGTGTGGAGCCGGGGCGCCCGGACGCAAACGCAGCGCTTCGCGCTCACAGCGGTCAGCCAGCATAGGGGGCGGCGGCGGCTGGAGCGGCGAGGGCCCGCTTGGCCATGGCGTAGGCTAGCTCATAGGCCAGTCGTCCCCGCTCCAGACGAAACGGGCCCAGCCGCGGTAGCTGCGGCTCGGCCAGCACAATCAGCTGGGGTCGCGACGGTGGCTGGTTCTGCGAGCGATGGATGGCTCGCCACGGCGAGCGCGGCACCAAGTGATGAAACAGCACCGGCCGATCCGCTGTGGCCACTGAGATACCCGCCCGATCGCCGATCCCACCGTCGAGGTAGCGAGCCCCGCCGATGCGGATGGGCTGAAACATGCCGGGAAAGCTGCACGAGGCGCGCAAGGCAGCCGCTATCGGCAGGTCCGGCTCAGACAGGACGCAGGTCGCTCGCCGATCGATGTCGTAAGCCACGACGCGCAGGCGCATGCGACAGTCGGCTAGGCGCTGCACGCCAAGCTCGGTCAGCGAAGACTGCAGCAGCGAAAGGAAGGCCTCGCCACGCAGCAGACCAAAGCCAGTCGCTGAGCCACCGAGCCGATGCAGCAGACCCAGCGTCGGGTCGACATCCCAGAAGTCCTGCCGGCGCAGCGAGAAAAGGCGGTCGCGAATCTTGGCAGCCGACAAGCCAGCCGCCCACAAGCCAGTGACCAGCGCGCCGGCGCTGGAGCCACCGACTAGCGCCGGCACAAGGCCGGCCTCTTCGACCGCCGCAATGAAGCCAGCGTGGGCATAGAAGCCAAAGAACCCCGAGCTCATGACAAGCTCGAACGGAGCTCGGCGCAGGAGCTCAGCCAGGCTGGGGCCCGGCGCAGAATCGGCAGTCGGCTTGCTCGCAGCGTCAGTCATGGGCGGGGCAAGGTAGCAGAATCCCAGCCGTCCCGGGGGAGTCCTGGCGCGCCCCCCGAGCCGCCGCCACGCACATTCCCCAGCCAGCTGCGCACTCCCCTCAGCAAATACGTAAATCCGTCGCTGATTTCGCTATTCCCGGCCGGCGGTGGCGGGGGCGTTGGGGTTTTCGGCCGGCTTGTGCGGCTTGGCCGGCTCCAAGAAGCGCAGCGAGCGCCAGGCCCCCGACATCGTCGTATCCGACACGGTCGATGACGAACCGCGCGACTCATCGGCGCGCAGGTTGAGGCCAGCGCTGGCCGTCCAGTCTTGGTCGATGGTGCCCGGCTGATCCCGCCGCACGCTGGCGTCCACCAAGTTGCGCCGGTTCGCCGATCGCCCGGCTTGGCCGCGCTCGCCATAGGCATCGCCGGTCTCGCCCAGCCGGTAGTTGTCGCGCACGCGACCGTACGGATCGTCGACGACGAGGCCATCCTTGGTCATCTGCTGCACCGAGACGATGTGCGAGGCCTCGGTGTTGTTGCCGCCCTTGTGATGGAAGCTCAGCATCGCGGCGCCGCCCTCGTCGAGCACACCCGAGAGTTCACTTCTGGCCGCCGTCCAGCCACCGCGTCCCGGCGTGATGCTGCGGTAGGTCGGTCGCTTCTCCGCGTCGGGCTCAATCGCCGCCAGCAGCTTGGGCGTCACGGTGTCGAGGTCGGTGCGGCCGCCGGCTTTGGTCAGATAGCGCAAGAAGTCGAGCGTGTCTTCGAACTGCGCCTTGTCCTTGTAGTCGTGGCTGATCGCCTCCCAGGCCTGCTCGTTGGTGTCTTTGCCACGCACGCCCTGATACGGGCGGCTCGCACTATCGTCGACGCTCTTCAAGTACTCCTTCACGCGGCCCTCAAAGTAGCCAGCCGGTAGCTCGACCTCGCCGGCCGTCTTCGGCAGCGTGCTGGGATCGGCATGTGTCTTCTGCGCCTTGGCCTTTAGCTCGCCGAGGTAGCGGTCCTTCAGGCTGCGATCGATGGCTCCCATCGCATCTTCGCGGCCATAGCCCATCCGCTCCAGCGCCATGGCCAAGCTGGTCATGTTGCACGAGGCCTCCGGCGGGATGAGGTTGTCCGACTGCGTGCGGTACTGCGGCACACCCAGCTCGGTGTTCCAGTCGCGGCCAGCGTCGGCGACTGCCGCCTCTGGGTTGCGCCGCGCAGTCGCCGTCGCATCGGCCGGAGCGGGCTGCCGCTCAAGACCCTCGATCAGCGGACGCGCGTTGTCGATAAGACGGTTCGGTACGCGCACGTCGCTAGGCCGGCTCTCAGGAGCTATCGATTCCGTGAAGTGTTCGAGCGCTCCCAATCGCTCTTTTAGATACTGCGTCTTGGCGTCGCCCTTGAGCATCCCGGCATACATGTTCGACGCATCCAGCGTCAGCTCATAGGCCGAGATGCGCTGCTCTCGCGTGCCCCGCTCGTACATCGGCGGCGGCAACAGCCCCTGATCAGCCCAGTGCTGCAGCGGCATGGCCTGCGTCTGCGGATCCATCATCGGAATCACGCCCTCTTTCGGCGCCGTCAGCACCCACGGTGTCTCGGAGATGTAATACGGCAGCATCATCTCCTGCGGGATGGTGCCCGGGCCGGCCTTGGGCTTCACGACGGTATAGGGACTCGGCTTGGCTTCATCCAGCTTGTTCTTGTTGTCCGGTACTGCGTGCTCTGGCATCGACGCCCCCCAACCAAGAATTATCGCCGCCGCGGCCGTCGAGTTGAGCCGCCAATTCAGCCACGTGCGAATCCAGACCCCGTCCGGCGGTCCGACCGCAGCGACGGAGCACGCTACGCACAGGCTGCAAGGCAGGGCCCAAGCCCGAGGTGCTTTGTGGGAATCGCTGCCGGCAGCGCCCACAGTCCCGCAAGGGTTTGACTTGCCCCGAGGCAGCGCCGATGATGCCGACCATGAACCTCGGGCTATCCCTGCTATTGCATGTTGTCGGAGTGGTCTTGTGGATGGGCGGTCTTATGGCCATGTCGCGCGCACTGGTGCTCTTGGCGAAGCGACCGGGACCTGGGCGCGCCGGGCTGGCCGAGCTAGCCGGCAAGCTGAACATCCTGTCGCTGCTGGGGTTCGTCCTCACCCTTGGCAGCGGCCTGTATCAGCTAACGCTCTGGCCGGCTGGGGTGTTCGCCAGCACGCGCTGGATGCACCACAAGCTGACCGCTGTGATCGCCGTCGCTGTAATCCACGGCCTGCTGATTCGCCTACAGCGCGCGTGGCAGCGCAGCGGCGACCAAGAGCCGCTACCAGCCGGTAAGGCCGCCGCGCTGCATGGCATCGTCGGCCTGCTGCTGTTCGCGATTCTGGGCCTGGTGTTTCTGACCGTGCCGCACTTCCTGCACGTCCCAACGCAGTAGCAAGCTAGCCGCCGAGCACCGTCAGCGCCTCGGCCGTCGCCTGCAGCAATGCATCCGCCGACAGCGGTGCACCTGTCGCATGCATCAGCCAGGCGTCAGGCGTCACCTGCCCATGCTTGGCCATCCGCTCGAACTCATCACCAAGCAGCGTGGTCTTGGGCTGCTTGCGCAGGTGCTCTTCGATCTGAAACGCGATGAGGTGCCCAAGCGGATAGTCGGGCAGGTACAGCGTGTTCTGGATCATGTGCGAGTACACGCCCAGCAAGAGCGCATCGCGGGCCGAAAGCGGGCCGGCGTAGTAGCGATTCCAGGTGTCGCGGCTGATCCGCACCACCGCCTCGCGCAGCTCTGCCGCCGTCGCTGAAGGGTGGTCGTATAGGTAGTGCCAGGCACCGATGTCGACCAGCGCCACGCCGGCGATCTCCCAGGTGGCGTAGAAGTCGCCGAGCACGCGCAGCGCCCAGTCTTCGCGCGGGTTCTTGTTGCTAGCGACCTGCGAGCCGACGCTGGAAACATCAGGCAGGTTCAGCAGGTCCAGATCGCGAAGCTGAAAGACGAAGGCCAGCGCCTCGGTAAACGCGTTGTTCGGCACGCCGGCCAGCAGAGTGTGATCGACGCCGTACAGCGAAAACACTTGCTCGACGTTGTGGCCAAGCTCGTGCACCGCGATGTTGTAGCCCTTGTAGTTCATGCCGGTCTTTTCGACGCGGGTGCGCAGCCGGGGAAAGTCGCCGCGACGCATCGCCTGCATGGCATGACCAGCCCCGCGCGAGGCATCGACGCGAATATGCTCCGCCAGAAAGCGCGCCTTGTCCGGTCGGAAGCCAAGTCGCAGCAGCAGTCGCGACAGATCGGACTCGAAGGCGGCCGGCGTCGGATAGCGAGCGGCGATGGCGCGATCCAAGAAGGCCTCGGTATAGCGCTGCCGTGGCTTAAAGCCGTTGTACCAGAGGTCGTGCGCAGCGAGCGGCCGTCCCAGGCGCTTCTGAATCAGCGCCGCCACGCGAGCAGCGAGCGGTGAGCCACAGACCGCTGTCAGCATCGCCACCGTGCGCTCTTCGGGAAGCTCGCGGCCTAGCTCAAAGCTGCGCGCGATCAGCGAAGGCGTGGTCGGGGAATAGGCATCGGCCTGGCGCTGCGCCAAGAAGTTGTCAAGCAGCAGTGCGTAGCGCGTGTCGGGCTCGCGCTCCGTCGCTGGCGTGGCCACGGCACTGGCCGGTGCCCCCTCTTCAACCTCGGCCGCTGGGGCCACGACGACAGCGTTTTTAAACGGGTTCCAGTCGAGCCGTGGGTTGTTGATCACCGCCTGGGGCAGCGACTGTTCGACGATGCGCTCCATCACCTTGGCGATAGCGCGCTGACGCCGCTGCCCCAGCGCCCCTTCGCCGTAGTCGCCGCGGATCTGATCGCGCAGGTTCCAGTGTGCGATCAGTGCGCCGCCCTTTGGAAACAGGCGCTCGCCGTTTTCGTCGAGGACGTGGTGGCGATAGATGTTGTAGCTGGCGATGTAGCGCTCGCCGGCGTTCTGCGCCACCGCGATCCGCTGCTGCACACTGGCCGGCACCCGGCGAGCAAAGCGCGCGGCCAGGCGAACCTCGGCCCAGGTCTCGCGGCTGTACTTGGCGCCGTCGCGCAGTCGATCGGCCAGCGTGGTCAGCGGAAAGTTGAGGAGCGCGACAAATGCCAGCTTGTTGGCGAACAAGTCGTCGACCACATGGGCTGTCGGGTCATAGCCGCTCAGCAGGGCATCAAGGGGCAGCAGCGGGCCGCTATCGGTCTCGCTGGGCCGTCGCCACTCGCGGCTGATCTCGTTGAGGTGGCCGTCTAGCTGTTCAAACGCGGCCTCAAAGCGGGCCAGCGTCGCTTGCCGCACGGAGGCATCGACGATGTAGTGCTCGCGCACAAAGGCGGCAAAGTCACCGTCGCTGGCCTCTCCGGCGGCAGCGCTGCTGTCCACCCGCCAGAGGGCGGCGGCCTGCTGCAGACCGCGCGAAATCCGCTCCGCAGTTGCGGGCTGTGCCTGCTCGACGCTTGGATGGCGACGCAGAAGCTCGGCCTTGAGCGCCGCTAGCTCCGTCGCAGTGATCGTTGCCGGCTTGGCAGGAGCAACAGGCTCGACGGGCTTGGCCACGGTCGGCGAGGCGGGAGCGGCTGCGACCTTCGGCGGTGGATCTTCACTGCAAGCAAAGACCCCCAGGGCCGACCCGATCAGACCCACGACAAGCGAGCAGGCCGGCCGCTTGCCAGCGGCGAACAGAGGCAGACGAGCGACGGGACGTGTAGGCATTCGCAGACCCTACACCGACCGTCGGCGGGCGCCGAATATTTCGGCCGCTACGGGCTAGGAGCCGGTCCGCATAGGCGATCGAGCAGGCGAATCGAGCCCTCGCTCAGGCGACGAAACAGCACGCCCATGCCCTGCCCTCCGGGATCGTGCTCGCCCTGCACACGCACCACCTCGCCGACCCCTTCGATCAGCTCGATCTCGTCGAGCAGAATGGCAAAGCGCAGGTTGACGCGCGTACCGACGGGCAGCGGATCTTTCGAGCGGATGAAGGCACCGGTCCGCGAGATATCGGTGACGTACTCCGTCATGTGCGCGTCCATGTCCTTGAACTCTTGGTTCACCTGGACACGCTCGGCACGCGGGACCATGACATCTACGGCCATCGTAGGGATAAGCGTGCCCTATCTTCCCAGCTAGATTCAACACGTTTGGCGAATCGGCTGCATTCGGCTGGCGGGCGTGTAGGTCTGTTGCGGTGCAGCGCTCGCCACTGACCGAACCGGCAGAGCGCTGTGCGCCTACGACGAGGGAGCGCAGCTAGCAGCGAAGCGCAGCAGTAAGTGAGACGGGAGAGACAGGAATAAGAGAGGAAGGGAGAGCAGGACGAAGCGAGGAGCAAAAGGTCGGGAGCGGGCGACGACTAGAACGGTGCGCCAGCCGCGACCCAGGCCTCCCAGTCCGACTTCTTGGTGCCGGTCAGCGACTTGACGTGCGCCATCGTCGGGCCGGTACCCGTCGCGGGGACCTTGATGAGCGACGAGTTGGCCGCATCGCCCTTGACGACGAGCTGGTTGGTGAACAGCGAGTTGTAGTTGTCCATCTCTTTGCCCGCCGTGAGGTCGAGCTTCAGCTTGTTCGTCACTGCGCCGGTGTGGCAGCCGCTTTGGGTGCAGGTCAGCGACTTCATGTCGCTCTGGATGTCGGCATAGGTCTTGGTGGTCCCCGTCCCCGGATCTGTGCCGCAGGCCACTGCCATCGCGCCAAAGCCCAACGCCAACACAACGTGCTTGACCGAGTTCATACGAGTCATTGAGTGTCTCCCTTTCTTGTACTGCTTCTAGGTTCGGTGTTGCTGAGGTGAGTAAGGTTGGGCCAGCAGCGGCAGACGCCGACGGACTGGCCGTGTACAGCAGCGTGCTAAGTCGAAAGCTACGACGGGAACACTGTATCCGAACTGGCCCGCCCCTGTCATCAAATCTTGCGCCCGACCACAGCACGGCCCGACGGGATGTGCTGCCTTATGTCCCCGATCACGAGCCGAGGCCGACGAGCCAGCCCCCTCGCGGGCAGAGGCCCAGCCATGCCCAAGGTCGGCTGCTTGGGTGACCCTACTGCGCGAACAGGCGCGCGTCCAGGCTCGGGTTGCGCTGGATCTTGGCGAACAGAATCTCTTTCTCATCCCCGCTGCGCTCGACGAGAAGCAGACGAACCAAGGCCAGGCTCTGACCATCAACCTGCAGCTCGATGCGAGCGAAGGTAGCCGACAGCGGTGAGCTCGCTCGCGGCTGCAGCACCAAGGCTGGCTGACCCGGCTTGCCGCCCAGCGCGATGTCGTACTGATCGCGCGCCGTCGCCAGCTCGCCCTGCCCCAGCCACAGGCGCAGCTGCGCGAAGATGGCGCGCAGCTTGGGATCGCGGCCAGTGTCGAACACCTGTGGCGGCAGCGTGCCCATGCGCAGCGTCGCGCGATCGCCGGTTAGCAGCACCGTCGAGGGATCGGGCTTGAGGTACTCCCAGCGCAGCCGCGCCGGCTCGCCCACCGCACTGCCTTTGTCATAGGCTAGCCGGCCTTCCGAGCGGAGCTCCTGCCGAAACAACTTCACGCGGCTTAGCTGCACGAAGTCTGCAGAGAGAGTGCGGAGATCGCGCTGGGCCCGATCAATGCGCGCGATCAGATCGTCGGGGCTGCTCGGTCCAGAGGACGCGGGAGCAGTCCCAGCGACCGGCGATGCCGACGGCCTTCCGATGGGACTATTCGGCTGCCCATGGGCCGCAGGCGCAAGCGCACTGCAAGCCCCCCACAGCAGTGCCGCGCGGGCCGACCAACGCCCGGCTGCCTGCCCCAGCCATGACGCCAGCTCAACGATTCGCCGCGACATAGTCCGCCAGTGCAGCGACGGAGGCAAAGGCTTGCTTGCCGACCTTCTCGTCCGGAATGGTGACGCGGTACTTGCGCTCGATCGCCACCGCCAGCTCTAGCGCATCGATGGAGTCCAGGCCTAGGCCGCTTTGAAAAAGCGGGGCTTGGTCGTCAATGCTGTCGGGGGCGCGCTCAAGGTGCAGGCTGCTCACCAGGAGTTCTTTGATTTCGTTGCGGAGCTCAGGGGTTGCCATGGTCGCGTACCGGTCCTTGCTGCGTCTGTGACGACTGCATTATGGGCCCACTAAAACGCATCGCCGGCCAGCGTGTCTAGTCCCCCGTCCGCGGCCAGGTGCTGCCCAGTGATATAGCCAGCGCTCTCGGAGGCGAGAAAACGCACAAGGGCGGCCACTTCGTCGACCTGCCCGCTGCGTCCCAGCGGCACCGCCGAGAGTAGCGACTGCCGCACCGCATCAGGTAGCTCGGCGGTCAGGGCGGTGTCGATCAGGCCAGCCGATACGCAGTTGACGGTGATCTGAAAGCGCGAAACCTCGGCCATCAAGCTGCGCGTAAGCCCCAGAAGACCAGCCTTGGCGGCGCCGTAGCTGCACTGCCCACGTCGGCCCAGCACCGCCGTCGGTGAGGACAGAAACAGGATGCGGCCAAAACGCCCCGCGATCATGCCGCGCAAGGCAGCGCGCGCGGCCAGATACGCACCGCGCAGATGCACAGCCAGCACCGCATCGAAGTCGGCTGGAGCCTGGGTCATCAGCAGCCCATCGCGGGTGAAGCCAGCGGCGTGAACCAGCACCTGCACTCCCCGCTCAGCCAGCCCCAGCGCACCGTCGCGGGCAAACAGGGCGTCCCAGGCTGCCACATCGCCGGCATCTGCTTGCACCGCCGACAGGATGAGCCCCTCTGCGGCTGCAGCGGCAACAGCAGCCTCGGCCCCGGCGGCGTCATGGCCATAGGTCACAACCACATCAAGTCCATCGGCCGCCAAGGCGCGGGCGATCGACAGGCCAATGCCACGACTGCCTCCGGTCACCAGCGCCCGACGTTTCACAGCTTCTTTCATTGCCGCGCACTATACGCCAGGCGCCCGGACGCGAGCGCAGTCGCGGTGCGAGCGCTCTTAGCCGGCGCTCTTGCCGAAAGCTGGCGCCACCACCTCGGCAAAGTCGCGGATCGAGCGCGCCGGACGCCCCAGCAGCTCAGGCACGCTGTGCGTCACAACATCGCCCCAGTTGTTGCTGTACGCGGTGAAGTAGTCGCACAGCATCGTGCGCATAAACTCGTCCATGCCCAGCTGCGCCATCCCCTGATCCAGCGCCGACACCGGGATGGGGTCATAGCGCACGGCCTTGCCTAGGGTCTGTGCAAACGCCGCCGCTACCGCGTGCATATCGATCGACTCTGGCCCGGTCATGACGTAGGTCTTGCCGGCGTGGCCCGGCGTGCTCAACACGTGCGCGGCCACCGCCGCGATGTCCGCGACATCGATGATCCCCATGCGCCCCTCGCCAAGCGCCAGCTGCATCACGCCTTCCTTGGCCACTGAGTCAGCAGCCATTAGCAGGTTCTGCATAAAGAAGTGGGGCTTGAGGATGGTGTAGGGCACATTCGAGCGCTCAAGCTCGGCGTCCGACAGCGCATGCAAGCGGCTATTTACCGTCGGTGCATCGTGTGCCGCGCCGAATGCCGATAAGCGCACGACATGGCCGACCCGCGCCTGCCGCGCCGCCCAAAACACCGCCGAGCTCTGCTGCGGCGCCAGCGGCCCCAGCGGCGCGATCGACAGCACGGCATCGGCGCCATCAAAGGCATGCTCTAGGGTCCGCGGTCGGGTCAGATCGGCCTCGACGATCTCGGCGCCGCGGGCCGCCAGCGCAGCCGCTTTGCTGGGGTTGCGCACCACCGCCCGCACCCGCTGCCCAGCGGCCAGAAGAAGGCCAATCACCTCCGGCGCCACATGACCGGTCGCCCCAGTCACTGCAATTAGCTTGCTCGTCGACATGTTCCCCTCCACTCCTGGGTGCGAGCCACCCCGCAGTCTCTCGCAGGTTGGCGCTTAGCATACTCCAGTCGGCCGCGTGGGGGTTCGACCTGTCTGCCGTCGGTCTACTTTTGCGCTCGCTCGGCGGCATTCCGCAGGACAATACAAGCTCGGATTCGACTCAACTAGGAGCAGGACCATGTACCAGAGCAAGCTCGTAGCGCCCGCCCTGGCCTTGATGTTGGCCCCCGCCATTGCCTGCAGCGGCAACGGGACCAGCGGCGACAACAAAGACGCCAGCGGCGATACCCCCGATATGGCGACGATGTCGACCAACGACATGAGCAGCGCAGCGACCTTCTGCAGCGGCGGCACGCTGACCAAGGCTCACGATGCCAAGTTCATTGGCAGCTGGGCGATCCAGAGCAAAGTGACGCAGTCGCAGGATGTGCCGGTTGTCGGCAAGAAGGAATCGACGATTACGACCCTGTCGTTCGCGGACTTCAAGCTCGACACCAACAATCAGCTAGTGATGGTGCAGCGCGACTGTCGCATCACCTCGACGGGAGTGCCGGGTGTCAGCAGCGTGACCATCCCCGATGCCGTGCCGCAGACCACCCCCAACAGCACCGCGCCGGTCAAGGTTTGTGACAGCGGCGGCACGATTACCTGGCAGCGCGATCAGGCCACCGTGCTGGTCGGCTGCAAGCTCAACGACCCCCAGAACGATCCGCTGCCGACTTCGCCCACCGATCCAGCAGTCTTTGATCAGGACAATGACAAGAAGGCGGGGGTGACGATCCAGATCGGCGGCTTCGTCACCGGCGATGTCTATACCGTGCAGCGCCAGCGCTACACCTACACCAGCACGGCGCTGCCGGCCGCTGGGGCTGCAGCGGGAGCCACGATCGATCGCTCGGAGCAGAACACCGTCGATGCGACCAATCAGCAGCTCAAAGCCAAGGTGCCCCTGAACCCCGTCGATGCCAAGAGCAGCTTCCGCCTGGCCGCGGTCACCGGCATCACCACCTGCACGGAGCTCATCAACAAGTCGGCCACGCTGTTCCCGTAGCAGCCGGTCCACCCGCAGGCTGCTCGCCGGCCCGCCTACTTCACCTGCAGTACATGGCCGGCTGAAAACGCGTTGAACTCTGGCGCGTACATCGACTGCACGGTGGCGGGCCCGACGCGGAAGGTGCCGGCCATGTTGGCGCGCAGGCGGTACTTAAACAGGTACTCGCCGACAGGCAGGCGCTCGAAGAAGAAGTTCATGCCGCTGTCGCGCACCTCTTCGTAATAGACCAAGCCCAGATCCCACTTGTAGCGCGACACCGCAGCCTCGGGTTCCAGCCCGGCAGCGCGCGGATCGCGCAGGTGGACATACTCGGCCTGGTGCTTGCTGCGCAGCGAGACGTGGACCTCGACTTCATCGCCGACCTGCAGGGCTTCACCTTCACTGAGCGGCTTGAGCACGAACTCTTGCCCATTGTTGACCCGCTTAAAGTAGCTGCGCTGCACACCAAAGAAGTCGCCCCGCCCCTCGGCGGGCAGGCGGTCGGTCGAGTAGTGCCAGGTGGCGGAGGCGAACATGTAGCCCTTGCTCTGCTTTTCCACTCGCACAGCTGACATCCCGACGGGATCTGCCGCCAAGCGGGCGCCAGGCACAACGATCTGTGTCTTGCCGACATACTTGTCCGGCTCAAACACGAAGGCCTCGTGCAGGGCGGTCGCCTGGTTCTGACCGATGTGGACGCTGGCGTCCTCGCGAATCCCCAGCACACCTTCTGTTTTCAAGTAGTGAGTCAGCGAATAGATGACCTCGGCCGTGGCCCGGGTCGACTTCCACTGGTTGAGCTTCTTGTTGAGCAGGAGCCACAGCACGAGCCCATCCTTCTTCGCGTTCTCGGGCTCTAGCTCCATCAGCACGCGCAGGGCAAAGGCGTGCGACTCAATGGTGTCGCGGTACCACAGCCACGAGCGATCTTCGGCCGCCCAGAACACGCCCTGATCCGGGGCCGAGCGTGCCGAGTCCATGACGCTGGCCCACACCAGCTTGCCGTCGGCGGCCCGGCCCATGCGGCGCAGCGTCAGCGCCAGCTGACCCTTGCTCAGCGGCGACAGCTCCTTCCAGCCGCGGAAGGTGTACTCCAGGATCTGCTTGCGCTCGTCGGCCGTCAGGGCGTCGCCGGTCCATGAGGCATCGGGATAGGCGCTGGCGACGTAGTTTAGGAAGGTGAGAAACTCGCGACTGCAGTCGTTCTTCTTGAGGCACTGCAGGTAATCCTCGCGGAAGTGCGATGCGAGGTACTGCCAGCCGCGCTGCACCATGTCTTTGGGGACATCGACCTGGAACTCCGCCGCCTTGGCGAAGCCATTCATCAGGTACAGCGTCATGTACGGCGACGGCGGGCCGCCCGGGAACCACGGGAAGCCGCCGAGTGAGGTCTGCATCTTGCGCAGCCGCGCCAGCGCGCTGTCTCGCTGCGCGCGAGCAATCGCTGGGTTGAGGACGTTGATGAGCGCGGGCTCCAAGAAGTCGAGCAGTCCACGCCCTGGCTTGCGCCCGCCCTGCGCCTGCTGCAGCCAGGGTGACTCCTCCAGCGTCATCTTGTTGGCCGGTCGGTTGGCGTCGGGGCCATCGAAGCGCTCAAGCTGGGTGCTGCGCTTGCTGAACTCTTCGGCCATGCGCGCGATGGCCGGATACTTGCGATACAGCGACGACACAATCCCGGTCGACAGGAAGCGGTTGGCCGTCTGCTCCACGCACTCATAGGGATAGGTGACCAGGTACGGCAGCGCCTTAAGAACGGTGTAGAAGAGCTGGTTGTCGAGCGTCACCACCAGCTGCTCATGCACGCGTGTGGCGTCATCGTTCTTGGCCATATCGGGGAAGCTGAGCGTGCGCTGATCCTTGTCGCGCAGCGTCACAAAGCGCGACTCCGCGAGGTGCATGCGGCTTGGCAGCACCGGCAGCGGACGCAGCTCACCATCGCTAAGATCGGCGGCTCGCGCGACCACTTGGAATGCGTACTCGCCAACCGCACGCGGTGCTGACAAGGGGAAGCTCAGCGTCGTGCTCTTACCGGCTTCAACGCGGAAGGAGTGCTCGGTCTTCTGGACCTGAAACAGCGCGTGCCGCGGCTCCTTGCTGTCAGGGTCCATGATCTCAAGCTTCAGGGAGCCGGAGAGCGCGCGCTCGGAGGCGTTATTGACCATGACCTTGAGCTCTGCGCTATCGCCTTCGCGGAAGAAGCGCGGCAGGTACGGCCGTACCATCAGCTCCTTTACCGTGCGCGCATCGCGGCGCAGCGATCCCGAGCGCAGATCTTTGGTGATCGCGTGCACCCAGACATTCCAAGCGGTCACCGAGTCGGGAACCTGAAACTCAACGACTGCCGCCCCATCCTTGTCCAAGAGCAGAGCCGGCGAGAAGAACGCGGTCTCGGCAAAGTTGCTGCGAATCTGCGGTGGCTCGCCAGCGCTGCCACCAGCCTCGCCTTGAGCGCGGGCATCTTTGGGCTTGGCATCAGGCTGAGCCCGCGACTCTTCACGCAGCAGGCCAGTGTCGGCCTTGGGCCCGGGCGCTGCTTGCGCCGGCGGTGGCGGTGGCGGCGGTGCACCGGGTGCCGCTGAGCGAGGCGCAGGTGGCGCCATGCTCGGCGCTGCCATCATCACTGCACCCGAGCGCGTCACCATGCCACCGCGACCGAAGCCGCCGCCATACGCGCCCAAGCCTGGCCCGCCGATCGCATAGCTGTCATAGAAGGTCAGCGCTGCGCCTCCCAGCTGTGTGCCTGGCGAACCGGGCGCGCTGTACTCGTTGCTTACCCACTGCAGCGGCGCGGCGGCCAGCGACGACCGCGACCACACGGGGTTGGCGCGATAGGGGTATAGCGACAGCGGGCTTGCTGGATGATGCGGTGCAAACAGGTCTAGGCTGCGGTCGTACATATAGGCGAGGAGCTCCGCCATGCCCCGCCCGAGCAGCGCGCCGTCACTGCCTTGTACCTTGATGCGGAACGACTCACGCGCGCCGGGCCGCAGCTTGTCGCGGAAGCTCTCGAAGCTGATCTGCAGCTCTTTGTTGTCCCAGGGCACCTGCAGCGAGAGCTGCTGATTCAGATACTGATGGTCGCGCACCATCCAGACTACAAAGCCCAGGCCTCCGCGATCTTCCTCGCGGATCGGATAATCGACTAGCGTGCTGCCTGACAGCGCGCGTCGCTCGATGAGCTGACCGCTGCGGAAGATCTCCAGGCTCATCGCCTGCCCAGCGAAGCCCGAGCCGACGTAAAGCCGCGCCGTCTGTCCAACGCTGACCTGCGCCGCCTTGAGGTGGACCGAGAACGGCAGCGGCACTGCCGCACCACCCGGCTGACTGTCGGCCACCACGAAGTCCTTCCAGGTCTCGACCTTCTGACCAAACTCGTCGAGTGTCTCGTAGCGCAAGCGATAGGCACCTGCGGACAGAGTCGGCAGCTTCAGCTTTGCTTCGCCTTTGTCGTCGTGCTGCAGCTTGCCGCGCTGTTGCTCAGCCCCATCGGGCAGCCGAGCCAGGGTCGCATCTTCGGAATAGCCCGGGTTCCAGCGCGGGCGCTTGTGATCGCCCGGTGTGTGATAGCTGCGATGAGCGGGAGCACTGCTGTCGTCTTCCTCGCTGGCTTCGCTGGGCAGCAGCGGCTGCTCGGCCGGCATGAGCAGCGGCCCTTGCGACTTGAGCGCCAGCAAGCGGAAGCTGCCATCGCCCGCTCGCGCTACTCCGTCGAGGCTGCTGCGACGTACCGTCAGCTGCGGCGCCGCACTGCCGGGCTCGGGTCCACCGGCCCGCACAAAGCCAACATCGAGATCAATCTGAGCCTCGATGCTGACCCAGCCAAGCCGGAAGCTGCGCGAGGCCGAGCGGGTCTCGCCGCCCTCATCGGTCAGGTCCGCCTTGACTAGATAGCGGTAGCTCACGTCCTTGGCGTTCTTCTCCTTGGCCTGACGCTCGTCGGCACTCGGCGTAAAGACGATCTTGAAGTGACCACTGGCATCAACCTCCGCGGTGCCGCTGGCCACGGTCTGACTGCCGCCCGGCGATGGCAAGCCAAAGTAGCCCCACCACCATGGATAGACCGGCTCGCGACTGACGCGATAGACCACCTTGCCCGAGGTAACGGGCAGGCCAAAGAAGTAGCGGGCCTCACCGGACAGCGTCGCCGGGCGGCCCAGGCGCAGCGCTTCCGTCGGATCCTTCAGCGAAACCTCAAAGGTCGGCCGCTTGTATTCCTCGATGCGGACGCTGGCCTGGCCGCTGTAGTTGCCGCGCACCTCGACGCGCCAGCTGCCAAGGAGCCGCCCGCTGGGGATTAGGAACTCGCCGGCGGCACTGCCGAACTCGTTGCTGACCAGCTCCTGCTTGCCGACCTCTTGGTTGTTGGCATCGAGCAGCACCACGCTCAGCTTGGCGCCCTTTTCGACCTCCATCCGCGCCGCTTCACGTCGGCCGCCATAGGCGACGACCTTGAAGTACAGCTTCTGCTCGGGGCGATAGATGCTGCGATCGGTGTAGACCAGCGAGGCCTTCTCGGCCGGCTCGCGATAGCGCCGCCCGAAGTAGAAGCTGTTGGGATCGATGGCCACGTTGTCACCCTGTTGGGCCACAACGAACACCGACTTGCCATCCGATCCACTGAAGCGCACGACGCCCTGCCCGTCCGTCTTCTCGCTGTCCAGCCGACGGTGTTTGCCGCCATAGTTGAACTCGTACAGGTGGACCGTGGCCCCGGCCTGCGGCTGCCCAGTGCTACCGGCGACCACCGTGACCTCTAGGCTCTTGTCGATGCTGCGGCTGACCAGCACCAAGTCTGTGGCGATAAAGTTCGTGCCCAGTACGCGATTGTTGCTGGCGGCGAAGTCGGGCCGCATTGACACGACGATGATGTGCCAGCCCTTCTGCTTGAGCGGCGGCGTGACGTAGGTGCTGTGCTGCTGATAGTCGGGCGTGGCCGGCAGCTTCTCGACCCAGCTCGCCACCGGCTGCTTGTCACGGAGCAGCCGCCGCACGTCGTTGGAGTTGTACAGCAGGTCGTAGTCCTGCGCGCTGTCCAGTCGGCCGAGCAGGTCCGCGTGATAGGCGCGAAAGTGCAGCTCGCCCAGGTTCTTGTGCCGAACCCGCAGCGAGCGCTGCCCTGGGGCATCACTCTGCATCGACTCCAGGCTGAAGTCCGGGGCGGTAATGGCCCGGATCTGGCCGTCGCAGATCCGCCCGCCGGGCGAGTCAGGATAGGCCGCCTTGCCCTCCTGCGACAGGTCGTGCGCCAGCTTCAGATCACCTTTGCCCTCGCGAACCAGCTCGCTATGCAGCGCCATGCCCATCGCCCACCACGGCAGGCTGCGATAGGTCGGCAGCAGGCTGGCAAGCTGCGCAACGATCTGGGCGCGCTCGCCGCGCTCAGTGAAGTGCTGATGCAGCCGGCGCAGGCGCTCCAGGCGAGCTTCCAGCGCCGCCTCGCGATGGCTGTCACCTTGGCTCTGATGGAAGCGCTCTAGATCCTCCAGCGCCGCCATGGCCCGCAGGAGCGGGTGCACCTTGTCATCGTCGAGTGCCCGCGCCTCAGCCGACAGCTGCCCTCCCAGCAGGCGCGCGAAGTCGAGTCGAAACAGCTCGTTGCTCTCGGCCGGTCGCCACTGCCCGCTGTCGGCTAGGAGCTCGACGGCAAGATAGGTCACCGCATCGCGCAGCGTGCCGCGCACATGGGCGGGATAGCCGCCGGGCTGCACGTACTCCTTGAGCAGCGTGAGCGGCGCATTCGACAGCTCTTCTCGACGAGCGAACACGCGTCCATAGGCACGCTGCGCTTCGCCATAGATCTGATCCTTGCTCCAGACCTTAAGGTCGATCGGCCCGCGCGTTTCGACGCGCTCCCGCCTGCCGATCTCCCAGGAATAGGACTGCAGGTAGTTCATCAGGCTGTGCGCGTAGTAAAGCTCCAGCGCGACCTGTGACAGCGTGTCCTGCGGCCAGGCCTCGCTTCGCAAGAGCCGCACTGCGGTCTCGTGGCCATGTAGCGCGATCTGCAGCTGAACCTCTTTGATCAGCGCCTCTGTCCACTCCTCGGTATTGCCCGATTTTTGGGCAGCGGCGCGAATCGTGCTGCACAGCCCACGCGCCTCTTCAAACTTCTGCTCTTCGATCAGCGAGCTGACGCGACTCCAGTCCTGTGAACGCGGCATGTTTTTCCTCTGCGGTGGAGGTAGCGCGGCCTTGGGTGGGGACGCTGCCATCGCCGATCGGGCTAGCGCATCCGACGCATCCCCAGAGCTGCCTGCGCTTCCCCCTGCCGATCCCCCGGTCGTCGATGATGAGTGGCGAGGACAGCCGCTGTGCACAAGCAGAGACAGCAGCGGGCCCAGCAGAAGCAGCTTACGCGCAAAGCCAGGCCGGCAGAAATGGAGCTGGCTGCGTACCCAAAGTACAGCGGTCGACATGGCCGCATTAAATCACCTTTCGGCCGCGACTAACGGCAGCCGCGGCACTGAAATCGCAGGCTTACCAGCCGTCTAGCGGTGCTGGCCTGGCCCCAAGCTTGACGTGATACGATGTGCGCCGTGGGACGTACCTTTGCCATCGGCGATATCCACGGCGAGCTTGTGCACCTCGACCGTCTGCTGTCGAGGCTGCCGAAGCTGTTTAGCGAAGACACCATGGTCTTTCTGGGCGACTACATCGATCGTGGCCCGAAGTCGATCGAGGTTGTCGAGCGGGTTGAGAGCCTGCGCCAAGCAGAGCGCTGCGCCGTGGTTACGCTGCGCGGCAATCACGAGGATGCCTGGCTGGAGACCCTCGAAGCGCCGAACCCAGGCTTCCTGCTACCGGAGGGCAACGGCTGCCGCGCGCTCATGCGCTCGGCGGTGGACGTCAGCCATATCGACGAGTTCAAGCAGACGATGATGCTGCTGCAGCCGCAGGAGTGGTTCCCGGCCGGGCTGCGCGGCTGGATGGAGGCGCTGCCCTTTTTCTACGAAGACGAGCACGCCATCTATGTCCATGCTGGGCTCGACGGTGAAGGTGCGACTTGGTTGCACCCGCGCGACGGTCGCCAGCGCCCCTTGCTGTGGATGCGCGAGCGTGACTTCTTT
>CAZVMD010000097.1:20165-23543 GCA_964628555.1 uncultured Myxococcales bacterium
CCCATGGCCTGGGCCAAGGCCGCCTCGTCGTTCTGCTGCAGCGCCGTGCGCAGCTGTTCCAGCGTATCGAGCTGGGCCGCCACACCTCGCAGGTGCCCTACTTCGGCAAGGCCCGGACCTAGCTGCGATAGCGCGTGGGTCCAGTGCGCAAAGCGCTGGCGAGGGCTCTCCGCTGTGCCTTCCGCGACGCTGGCGCTCGGCCCAAACAGATCAGCGAGGAGCAGGCTGCGCAGCCCAGTGGCTTCCCGCTTGCCAGCCCGCACCGCCCGCGCCGTACGCGCCAGCGGATGACCCACCTCCTGCAGCAGCGTCGCTAGTAGCGCCGCGACCTGAGCCAGTGTCGCAGCTGGCAGGTCGCCCCAGGCCACCTGCGGAGTGAAGCTTGGCGTCATGGACAAGCCCCGACCTGCACACGGCCTTGCGCCTGGACTTCGATAGGCTCGATCTTGCCGCCGAGCTTGACCATGTGACTGCCCGGTGGCAGCCAGATGGTGCCCTGCACGCACTTGCCTTTCTTGTCAGGCTGGAGCGTCACCACCTGCCCCAAAAGCGGCGACAGCCGCCCGACGGCCCGCTCAGCCTCGCTGCGTAGCTCGGCCTTGCCAGCCCCGCCCAAGCTCACGACGCGCTGATACTCGTTCATCGCCTCGCCGGGCTCCTTCTGTGCTTCGTGAATCTGGCCTAGCTTGAGCCCCGCCTGGGCCATCAGCAGCGGACAGTCGGTGGCGGCCTTCTTGTTGCGACTGCACAGCGCGTTGACCTTTTCGAGCTGGCGCTGCGCTTTCTTAAACTCACGCCGCGCATAGGACTCCAGCCCAGATCGCAGAAGCTGCTCGGCCTGGCTGACTTTGGCCGCGGCTGGCTTGTCCGGGCTCTCTTCCGTGCCCTTACCCGACGGATCTGACGGGGTGGCACCGCCATCGACGCGGTCGCTGCTCGCAGGGCCGCCATCTGCGCTGGCGGAAGCGCCGCTGCCAGCACTAGCTCCCTTGGCCGCCCCCACTGGCTCGCTACCGCCGGCGGCTGCGGTGGTGGGCGGCGGGGTCTCTGGGGCTGGGCTGCTCGCCGAGCTGCTCAGCGCGCTGATGGCGGAAGCGGCCCGAGCCCGCACACCAGCGTCCGAGTCGTTCAGCATGCGGCGCAGCGTGGCCAGCACTTCGGCCGCTCGCTCTTGCCGATACAGCTCGGCCAGTGAGTCAATGGTGGCCCGCCGCAGCTCGACGGAGGTGTCCCGCGAGGTCTGACGCAGAGCCGGTAACGCAACCGCCACCGGCAGCTGTCCCAGCGCTTCGATCTGCGACAGCCGCGAAGTCATATCTGCCTCCTCCGGCGGAGCAACGGCGGCCGCCGCAACTGCCCCACTGCTCGCCGACGCCGCGACCCCTAGCTTGCGCAGCAAGGCAAGTGCGACCACGGCGTCACGACCGCCTTCATTCAGCGCTGCTTGTAGGACCGGCTCGGCACGCTTGTCTCCACGCTCCGCCAGCCTGCGCGCCGCGGCAAAGCGAACCACCGCCTCACTGTCCTTAAGCGCGTTGACCAAGATGTCCGCGTTGCCGCGCGCCTGCTCAACCACCAGCTTGCGCACCTCCACGTCGCCAGACTGCTGCAGCCCGCGCAGCTTGTCGCTCTGTCCGCTATCGCCAAAGCCGATCAGTGCGCCGCTCGCCAGGACCTGCTCGACCGTTGAGCCCTGCTCACTGATCTGCTTCAGGCGCTTCACCAGCTCAGGCGTGACGTCAGAGCCCGCCAGCTTGCGTCCCGGCGTCCCCATGCGCGACAGCGAGCGCAGTGTCTCTTCGCGCACCTCGGGATCGGCGTCATCCAAGCTGCCCAGAAGCACGCTCAGCGCCTCGGCTTCTCGTCGCTGCGCCAGGGCGCGTACGGCGCCGCGGCGCACGCTGGCATCGCGGTCTTTTGCCAGATCTGAGAGCAGCTGCACCGCGCCAGCGCCCTGGACATCGGCCAGGGTTGCGGCGGCCGCCAGCCGCGACAGCGCACTGCGATCCTGCAACGCACCGCGGGCCCACGAGAGCGAGGCGGCCGACAGGATGGCTGGATCCTGCGCTGCCAACAGCAGGATGGCTGCGGCACTGGCCTGCTGCACAGCGCCACTCTCTCCGGCGGCCATCTGCTCGCCTAGCAGGCGCACATCAAAGACATCGCCGCCCGCGGCCAAGCCCTCGGCTGCCAGCTGACGCGTCGTCGCCTCACCGCGCTTTTCGCCGACGAAGCGGCGACAGATCGACACCGCCTGCGGCTCCTCTGGGCTGGCCAGCATGCGGGCCGCCAAGAGCTGATCGGCAGGCGCCCCAGGTCGCTTGACCGCGGTGCGCAGAAACTCACGCGCCGTGTCATCCCCCAGCTCACTGAGTCGGGCCGCAGCCGTGGCGCGTTCAGCCGGTGGCCCTTTGCCCAACACCAAGCTCTGCAGCGCCTGGCGCGCTTCCCCGCGCGCCTTGGCATCCGCTCCCTGTGCCAGACAGGACAGGGCGCTGATCCGCAGTGGGACCGGCGCCTGCTCCTGCTTGCTGATGTTGCTGATCAGCGCTTGTGCTTTGCCCGTCGCCCCCTCGCAGAGCAGCAGCGCCGCCCGCAGCTGAGCTTCCGCATCGCTGCCGTCGATCATCGCGC
The DNA here is from genome assembly GCA_964628555.1 of uncultured Myxococcales bacterium. Lineage (GTDB taxonomy): Bacteria > Myxococcota_A > Polyangia > Palsa-1104 > JAEUJZ01 > JAEUJZ01. The sequence continues at coordinate 22,800 of CAZVMD010000097.1, forward strand.
CTAGCGCGGCCTGTCCACGGGCATCGCCAAGCTGACGCAGGCTGCTCGCCAGGCTGGCCCGCACCGCCGAGTCCTTGCTGGTCTCTAACAAGCCGGCTAGACGCGGAATGGCCGCGCGATCGCCGAGATTGCCCAGCGCCTCAGCGATGGCGCTCTGCAGCTCCAGCTCGCCGCCGCTCACCGCCGCTTGCAGCTGCTCCTCCAGCGCCTGCCGCAGCGTTAAATCGTGCGACTGCCCCATGGCCACGACCGCCGCGATCCGTCGCGCCGCGGCCTCGCCGCTTTTTGCCTGCAGCGTCTCTTTTAATACCTGCAGGGCGCGCTCACGCAGTGCTTGTAGCTCACCGGGCTTCAGCTCACGGCGAACCTCGCGCGGCCGCAGCGTTTGGTAGGCGACCAGCGCCCCGCCCAGCACCAGGACCAAGAGCGTCGGTGCCAGCAGCCACAGTGGTACGCTGCGCCCCCCCAGAATCAGCACGCTGCCGCGCTTGCCCATGCCCAGCGAGCGCGCCAGGGCACTCGGCACCGCGGTCTTTTCCCCCCGCTGCAGCTGCAGCAGATCGATCTCGGTGGCCAAGGCCGCCTCGACCTCGACCATCGAAGGAAAGCGCCCAGCCGTCTCTTTGGCCAGGAGCTTCATGATGAGCGCTTCCAGCGACGGCGGAACCGTCACTCCCCGGCTGGCCAGAGGCGGCACCGGGTCGAAGATGTGGCTCATCAGCGTGGCGTTCATGTTCGGGCCGT
>CAZVMD010000098.1:0-23530 GCA_964628555.1 uncultured Myxococcales bacterium
CCCCGACGACGTAGTCCTGCTCGCGCGAGCCGCTCTGCAGGTTCACCGAGGCGACATGGTAGGTGTAGCCAGACCACTTCATGTAGCAGGTCACGTTGGCGTTGCTGTCGTCGAAGATGAAGACGCCGCGGCTGCCCGGGAAGGTACGGTGCTGGACCCGGAGAAGCACCAGCGCACGCGCCCGATCGGGCGTCACGGCGATGCCGTAGGACATGACATCCGTCGGGGCGAGCAGAATGCTGACGGCGTGGGGGATGCCGACGGTGATGTTAAACGGGATGGTCCAGATCGGCAGGTCGAAGTACGAGGTCCGCCAGTCGGTGGTGTTGGGCTCTAGCACCCGCACCGCCGCCCGCATGTTGACGCTGCGATCATCGACGATGTCGTCGGCCCCGACGGTGACCAGGGCATCGCCGACCACCGCGATATCGGTCACCCCCGGTGCCTTGAGCACGATGCGGTCGTTGCCAATCACCACCCGGCCCGGTCGCTTGGCGCCCGGCACGATCGAGCAGGGCTGCACCAGCACCCGCTCGCCTTTGTCGTTGTACGAGACGGCGGTGGTGTAGGGCAAAGACAGCGACTCGAGCAGCGCTCCCGTCATCGGGTCGTAGGTGCGCAGGCTGGCCTTGCCGTCGCCCGACAGCATCGTGCAGTCCGGCTGATCCGAGCCCAGCGGCGGCGGCGCATGCAGCACTTCGACGCGGCCGCTGGGCGCATAGCTCGCCGAGATCGGTGGCGAAAGCGGCGCCCCGGTCGTCGATTGCACATCCATCGACAGCGGGCTGCCATCGGTGGTCCGGCTGCGCAAGCCCCCGAGATCGCGAATAAACAGGATGCGCCCGACGCGCCCGGTGGTCTGCGGCGGCCGCAGATAGGACAGCAGCACCGCCGCCCGATCCTGCGGATCGATGACGATGCTCTGGGCCGGCAGCGAGGGGTCAAGGTCAATGCTGCCGCGGTCTTCCAGCTTCAGCGTGTCGACCACGTGCAGCTTGCCGGCCTGGCTGGCCACCAGCAGCGACTGACCGTCGAAGGTCCCGGCAGCCGAGATGACCGGCGAGCTTAAGCCCCCCGACTTGTCGAACTGCAGATCGTACTGAGAAATCAGCGGGTTGGCGGCGTTGGGATCGATGACGCGAAGCTTGGACTCGTCGCGCAGCGGGGCATAGATCTGCTGGTTGGGCGCAAAGATGGTCATCGGCGGCGCCATCGGCGCGATGAGCTTGCTGCTGCCGCCAAAGAACACCAGCGGCCGGCGCAGCTCCAGCACGACCTCGGTCGGGCTGCCGTAACTCCAGGCAACGTTGCGCGAAAGCGCCAGCCCCAGCACCTGCTGCCCAGCCGTGCCCAGCGCCAGCATCCGCAGATCGCGCGACTCTGACACCAGGATCGCGCCGAGATCCAAGTCGAGGTTCGGCGCCTCCCCCGCCTTGAGCGCATCGAAGCGACTGGTGCCAACTACGGTATTGGTCTTGCCATCGCGCAGCTCAATCGCCGAGGCCCGCGGATCGGTCAGCGGCGACAGCAGCGCATCATCCGGCGGCGGCGTCGAGTGCACGCGAAACCGCACGCTGCCGGGGTCGGGCGGGCTTGCGCACGCTGACAGGGTCGAGCCGAGGGCCAGAGCCGAAATCCAAAACCACAGCCGCATGTCCCCGACTATATCAGCAGCGAGAATCAAGCCTGCGCGTTTCCGTCGTGCGGAGGAGCAGCGGATAAGAGGAGTGCGAAGAGGGAGAGGAGTGAGAAGGGGGAGAGGAGAGGCCGCAGGCGAGTGCGGCAGGAAAAGCGGCGGCGGGGGAACCGCCGCGCCTCGAACTACGGCGTGTAGGAGTAGAGCATCGAGTTGTTGGCGATCTTGTTGCGGCCGGTCTGCGTCGAGGTGTCCGCAGCAAACTGGTCATAGCCAACCGAGGTATTGAAGTTCGAGCCGCTGCCGCAGGCGCGATCCGGGACGCTCATGCCACCGCCGACCTTCGGTACTGGATAGGCAAAGCGCTCTGGGCAGTGCGTGCGGACGTACTCCCAGTCGGGGTTGGCGCTGCTCTGGTTCTGCGCCAAGGTCGTAAGCGTGTTCGGCATCCAGCGCGTCTTGTTGATGCAGTGCGCGCCGTCCGAGTCCCACTGCGCTTCCTGGTACCAGTCATCGCTGCCGTTGGTGCTGGTAACCATGCTGTTACCGTTCCACAGGTGATCGTAGATGTCGATCAGGGTGCCGTCGTAGGTGTGCGGAATACCATCGCCACAGTAATCGGCGCGGACCATGCGGAGGCAGGATGCGTGGTAGTCATTGTAGCGGCGCACCTTGTCGACGCCGTCCTTCCGCTCCTTGGTCTTCTTGTCCTTGGGATAGCCGTACTCTTGGCACTTCTGGATGCCGTAGAAGCGGCAGCCGAACGTAAACAGGCTTCCGTCGCCCGCAACCTCGTCACCGCTGGAAAAGTCAAACACCTCGCTCAGCACTGTGGCCCAGACCGGCTGGCCATCTTTGTACCCGCAGATCGGATCCCCATTGTCCTTGTACTTGACCAAGAACAAGTCCATGCCTGGCACGGTGGTGTTGTCGAACGCGTGGACCTTCACCACCTGCGTGGTGCCGTCCTCCAGACGCCCCTCAAGCTCAGCGCCGACAAAGTCAGCACCGCGCATGGTCCAGTTCGTGTCCGCTTCGACCGCGACCAGCGTACGATTCTGTGTCTCGGTCGAGCTAGCAACACTGAGCCCCTGCAGCGACCTGCCGTTGTTGCTCTTGCCGTTGTTGCTCTTGCCGTTGTTGCTCTTGCCGTTGTTTCCTTTGCCGTTAGGCTGAGGTCCGTTGTTATCCTTATTATAGCGACGGACCGTCGACACTCGCAGGCTGTCGATCTCGCTCGCCGACTCGGAGTTGCACCCCGAGCTCGCCGAGACAGCAAACAACCCCATACATCCCATAATCCACGAGCTGCGTTTCATGACCATCCCCCTATCGAGCAAATTTGATAAGCAAACTCTGTGCCGACTTCTGCATCCCTCCTCTGAGAGCCTCGATGTGGTCAGCGGGCAGGGAGGGACGCACAGATGCGAAAGCCGGAGTCCGGCTCACGATAGGTGGCATCCGCCACATTCCGGTTGTCGCTCCGGCCTGTCAGGACGTTAAAGACGAAGCTCCCGCCTCGCCCAACTTCACCCTGCTCACCAAGTGAAGGCTGGTTCCATTCCTGGATACTGCCGACGAGGTCATCGACGCCAAACGGACTGCGCGAGCCTGGGTGTGCACCCACCTCGTCTGGTCCAGTCGCTTCCGGTTTCTTGTCGTAGGTCACATCAATGTTGGCATCGTCGACGGCCAGCTCAAACCCGACGGGCAAGATGCGCTCATCCGCACCGCGGGCTGCCCGCTCCCATTCCATCTCTGTGCACACGCGCGCCCCGGGGACCTTGCCCGTACTCGCCAGCCACGCGGCATAGCCAGCCGCCATGTTGAGAGAGGCGCCCCCCACCGGAAAGCGCAGCCAGTTCTGGCGTGAGCGCTGGCTGCGCCCCTGATAGTCCATCGGTTCCGTCGAAAGCACCGTGTGCGATACCGAGCTGGGCTGCATGGTTAACCGCCAGAGCCCCCCCGCCACAGGCTGCAGCTCAAGGGTTCCTGCCGTCCCAACCTGCCCGACCTTGGGCAGCAAGTCGGGGAGCTTTTCCGCCGGGATCGTCTTTAGGTACTCGATGTACTCGCCGTATGTAGTCTCGTGTCTGCCGATGAAGTAGCCCGGCAGCGTCACATCGTGAGCCGGAACATGGTTGAAGAAGTACTTGCGCTGGGCTTCCTGTCCAAGCACGCCGAACAGGAACCGCCCTGGCGGGATGTAGACCATGCCCGACGGGATGTCTTTTTCCGGCAGGATCGGGACCTGCAGCGCTAGCTGCTCCCCCCGGCGCACCAGCAGCGGGTAGCGCGTCTCGGGAAATCCCTCCTTCTGCAGCGTCAGAAGATAGGACCCCGGTGGCAGCTCTTGGGCCGCAATGGGAGTCACCCCAAGCTCGCGCTCCTTGCCAGCGATGCGCTTGCCTTTTTCGACGTCCTCATAGCGCGCGATCATGACTCGCACGCCCGGCCGATCACTCTCCAGGCTCAGGCGACCTGGCTGGTTCCAGCGGGCTAGAAACGCGCCGTTGCTGTCGTAGACCGCCATGCGCTGCAGGATGTCATCGAGCCGCATGGCATCGGCGTCGCGGTCAGCGATCACCGCCCGCTCGTACAGCGCGGCCGCCATCAGCTGGCGCACGTCTTTGCGCGTGTTATCGAGGCTGACCGCTGCCTCCAGTGCTTGCCCGGCCTTGGAGTACAGGCGGTCGACTTCTTGGCCGAGCTTGAGGGCCTTGCCCCACAGCTCCTCGCCTTCCTCGCGCTTTTTGTTGTCGAAGCGCTCGAAGGCTTGCTGACGTAGGTCGGCAACTTCTTTGGCTTTGCTGCTGGCTTCGTCGTAGAGCTTCTGGCCCTGGTTCAAGCTGGTGACGATGCGGCGCTCTAGGTCGCGAGCGGCGAGCAGGCGAACGCCGCCATACATCAGGCTTAGCGAGATCGGAATCGCGGCGAAGAAGGCGCGGCGAATACGGCGCGAGCGCTCGGCGGCGTTCCGGCTGGCCGACAGAAAGTCGCGCTCTTTCGGGCCGATATCGACTTCTTCTAGCAGCGCGGTCTCGGCGATCTGGCGCGCGCCCCACAGCGCATCACGGTTGCGGCCCAGACGCAGCCACTCGGCCGTCGAGACTTCGAGGCGCTGCTTGACGGCCCGCGACTCAGCGTTTTCTTCCAGCCAGCGCCGCAGCGTGCCCCAGCCCTTGATCAGCGCTTCGTGCGCGACTTCGTAGGCGGCACCTTCCGGCGTGTCGCGCGCGACGAGCAAGCGGCCGCGCACCATGGCTTCCAGCGCGGCTTTGGCCGGTGCGCCTTCGCGCGTCAGCTCTTCTTCGATGCGGCGGGCTCGCGTGCCCTCCAGCGTGACGAGGTTCATCAGGATGCGGCGCGCGACGTAGCGCTGCTCGCTCTGCAGCCGAGACAGGACGTGATCGGCGTGACGGGCCAGCGCGCCTTCGACCCCACCTATCGACGAAAGGGCCTGCGCGGTGATCACATCGCCGGTCTTGACCTCCCACAGCTCAGCGAGGGCAAACTGCAGAAGCGGCAGGCCGCCGTCGGCCTGCGCTGTGCTCTCGACGAGGAGCTTGATCATCTCCTCGTTTTCAAACGACACGCCCTTTTTGTGGGCCGGACCAGTGATGACCTCGCGGATCTTTTCCGCCGACAGCGGGCGCAGGATGTACAGCGCGCGGTTGATCTCGTCGCCGATGCCCGGCACCGTCGCCAAGCGGGCCAAAAAGTCGCTGCGCACGGTCGATAGCACACGCACATTGGGAGCCCGCGTGACCAGGGCGGCCAGTGACTCGCCGACGACCAGCGTCTCTTCGCGATCGCCGATCGTCACCAGCTCTTCCGTCTGATCGATAAACAGCACCAGGCCGCGCTTGTCGCCCAGCGTCTTAAACAGCAGGCGCGGCAGGTTGGCGGGATCCTGGCGCAGCTCACTGGCCAGCGTTCGTTCATCCAGACCCAGCTCGCGCGAGAGCGCGATGCATAGCGACTGCAGTGGACGCCGCCCCGGGATCATCGTCACCTCTTTCCAGGTGCGCGTGCCCCCAAGGGCGCCTTCGGCAATCAGCGGCAGCACGCCAGCGCGACAGACCGAGGACTTACCCACGCCCGAGTCAGCGGCGACGACGATAAAGCCCTCGGTGCGCAGGCGGTCGATGAGGGTGCCGATCTCGGACTTACGGCCAAAGAACAGCGTGCGATGCTCGGCCTCGAATGGCAGCAGGCCGCGGTAGGGATTGCCGGCCGGGATCTCCTCTTTCTTGCTGGTGTCGGCAATCTGCTCCAGCGCGTCGCGCAGCTCCTCGCCCGACGAGAAGCGCTCCTGGGGATTGCGGCGCAGGCAGCGCTCGATGGCCGCGGCAAAGCGCGGGTCGATGTTCGAGACCATCTTCGACAGCGACGATGCCGACTGGTTGTTGGCGATACGCCGCAGGTCGGCGAGCGTCATCAGCGGGTCGTAGTGCGGTGGCGATCCAGTGCACAGCTCATACAAGAGCGCGCCCATCGAATAGATATCGGAGCGACGGGACGCCGGCTCGCCGTTTAGCACCTCGGGCGCCATGTAGAGCGGCGTGCCCTTGATGCCGCTCGACGTGCGCTGGGCCACCGACTGTGCATCGCCGGCCAGGCCCATATCGGCGGCGGTCATCGGCGTGAAGCCCAGCGGTACCGCCGCTCGCTCACCGGTATCGGCTTCGGCCGCGATGTCCTCTGCCTCGCCAGTGGCAGCACTTGCAACCGGGACGGGCGCTCCGGCCGCCCCCTTTTTTTGCGCCGCCGAGGCCCCGGCCCGCGTCACCGAAGCCATCGAGACCCGCACCTGGGCCGGCACCTTGTTGGCCGGTTCATCGACGGGGTCAGCCGTATCCGCCAGCTCGGAAGCGCCGCCTACGACCGGCAGATCCTCGCCCGAGATCGCCGACTGGATGTCAAGCGTCGGTGCGGTGACCTGCAGGCGGTGCACCTCGGGCCGCTCAGCCACGACATCCTTGATGCTGCTCTCGATAAACTTGGCCAGGCCGAAGTCGAGAATCTTGACCTGACCGTCGCTGGCCAGGATGACGTTGCCGGGCTTGATGTCGCGATGGAGCACGCCGCGTCGGTGCGCAGCCGCCAGGCCGCGGGTGAGGCCAATCCCCAGCTCCAGGGCCCGCGTCCACGGCATCGGCAGCTTGATGCGGTCGACGTTCTGACCGCGCACAAACTCCGAGATGATGTAGGGGTGACCGTCGATCTCACCGACGCGATAGACCGAGACAACGTTGGGGTGCTGCAGGCGCGCGGCGGCGCGGGCTTCGTTGAGGAACTGCTCACGCATCAGGGCATCGGGATCGATGGCGCTGATGAACTTGATGGCGACCGGGCGATCCAGCAGCGTGTCGTGACCGAGATAGACCTCGCCCATGCCACCGCGGCCTAGCTGCCACAGAATGCGATACTCGTCGAACTGCTTGGGTGGGCTCCAGGCGGTGGCGGTTGGGTTCTTAGCTGGCATGCTGTGACTCGGTCAGAGTGCCGCGCGGCCCAGGAGTAGGCCGCACGAGCAGACTGCAAACCCCTCGGGTTTCAGCATCGCACGCCGCTTGCGCGGGCGTCAATTGTGACTGTCCGCGCGACGTTAGCCGACTTAATCGCAGGGCAGAGCTTGCGAGCCTTCTTAGCTGCTGGCTCGGCGCCAGATGTAGTTTGCGCGGGCCGGCTGAAAGCCGGCTGGCCAGCCCAGAGGTGCCCCTAGCCGACCGGGAAGAAGCCGTTGAAATACATCTGCCAGCTGCGACCGAAAGTAATGGCACCGAACAAGTTCACAAGCACGCCCCATACCACACAGGCATAGAAGAGGACTCGCAGTCGCCGCCCGGCGCGCGGCCTGGCAGCCGGTTCGCCCGGCGTGGCCTCTGGCTGGCCGGATAGACGGCGCCCTTGCGTCAGCGCCAGAAGCAGGACCAGCGGCAGCATGTAGTCCAGGCTGAAGCGATAGCCAAACTGCACGTAGCCGGTGTTCTGGTACAGCAGCGCAAACAGCGCGATCGGCACACAGCAGAGCGCCAGTGCGAGCACCAGCCCGCGCGCGTTGTCGCGGGCGGTCGCGTCGCCCGTCGAGCCCATGGATCCATCGCACTGGGGCTCGGGCCACAGCAGGAACAGCAGGGCCGGCGTCGTAAACCACAGCGCCAGGCCGTGGTAGCTGATCTGGACATAGGGCGGGGCCGGCAAGAGCTTGGGCAACAGCGTCAGCGCAGCCGCCAGGTTGCGCGACAGGTACTGGTAGTTGATCAGGCCAAAGCGCTGGATGTTGTCCGCCTGCATGGTGGTCAGGTAGCTGTGACCAAACTCAAGCGCGCGGCCGAAGCGCAGGTAGTTGTGCCAAAGACCCAGCGCCGCGATCGGCACGCTGACCGCGGCAAAGGCAAGCAGCGCCGGCCAGGGTGAGCCGCGACGCAGCGGCGGCAGCGAGCCGGGTGCCGCGGTCGCAGCGGTCGCTTCAGCAAGCGGCGTCCCGCGCAGGATGGCCCACACCTCCGCGAGGCGGCGCGGATAGCGCGACCGGGGATGGTGGCGCCGCAGCACCTCGATCACGAACAGCGGCAGCAGCGCGGCCATCTGCGGCCGGCAGAGGAACATCCCCGACAGACACAGCCCAGCCAGAAGCGGCTGCAGCGGCGCATACAGCGCATATAGATAGAGCGCGCACAAGACGAGCGAGACGATGTGAGCGGTAAACCAGACCTGCCCCTGCACGGCGCTGAAAAAGAAGACCGAGCCAAAGGCCAGAAGCCCCGTCAGCCACAGGCTGGCCCCAAGATCGAACGGCGGCGGCGAATCGGGCTGAGCCGGCTCCTCGGCCGGGCTGGCGGCTGAGGCGCGTCGAGTAGGCGAGAGCAGCGAGCCAGCGAGATGAGCGGGCAGCCGCCGCAAGAGCAGGAACAGCAGCGCAGGCACCAGGCCGGCCAAAAGAACGGTGAACAAGACATCGTTGGTGCGATGGCCAAACAGCGCCACCCAGGGCATGAGCAGCACGGCCGGGAACGGCGGAAACGAGACGTAGTAGCGCTGGCTGCGCTCGACGATATCGGGCTGACTGACGACGCGCGTGCGACCATCTAGCTGGCGAAAACGATCCGGAGTCTGGCGCAGAAACTGCCCGGCCAGCTTGCTGCCATCGCGCAGGGTCAGCGTCTCGACCTGCGCCCAGTCGTTGCTATGCGGGGGCGTCCGCCCCAGATCCAAGCGCCGCTTGAGAAAGCACTCTGCCTGATAGACGAAGTGGGTGTCGTTCGATGGGGCAAGCAGGCGCTGGCCGGCCACCAGGGCGTAGACCAGGACGCAGCCGACATAGATGGCAGCGGCTATTTTGCGATCGGACATTGACCTGACTCGGCCGGGGACGACAGCGCTGCCCCGGGGCGGGCGTACAGCGTGGCGACGGGCACTCCCTCGTGCGTGGCCACGGCCAGTGGACGGGTGCTGGCGAAGGCGTCCCACAGCCAATACTCATACTTGTTGAAGTGACGCTCAGGCAGGACCAGCCCTAGCTCCGCGGCCCGCACGCCCGGCTCTTCCATGCCCGAGTCGCGCAGATCGCGGCGCAGCAGGCCGTCCTTCATGCTCATCTGCAGCATGTGCCAGTTCGCATCGTGGAAATAGATCGATGCCTGCGGTCGCGCCTGCGCATTCAGCGTCGGAAATAGGCCGCGCACCGCGTAGCCCCAGAAGTGGCGGTTCATGCCCAGGGAGGCAGCGCCACGCGGCCCGCCAGCCAGCAGGTTGTAGTGGCTCAGGGCATAAGGATGCGAGCGCGCGACCTCGATCGCAGCCGGCGTGGTCACAAGCAGCGCAAGCAGGGCCGTAGCCGCGCGGGTGTGACGCAGCGACAGAGCCGGCAGGTGACGTAGCTGCTCGACAGCCCACACGACACCTATGCCAGCCAGCAGAGCCAGGAAGGGCACGGCGGGCAGCCAGTGTTTCTCGGCACCAAAGATCGGCGTGCCCGGACGCATGATGACGGCGATCGGCCACAGCAGCGACACCAGGATCAGCGCGAGCGGTGCGACGATCGGCAGCGGCTCAGGAGCCGCCGCCCGGGCGACCTCGCGTGCTTCGCTTGCTGGCAGCGTCACCGTCGCTGCTATGGAGTGTTGGCGCCAGCGGCGCAGCGCGAGCAAGCCCAGACCAGACAGCAGCAGCGTGGTGACCGGTACCGTCAGCAGCGTCATCACTGGCACGTAGTGCCAGGGGTAGGGCGGCCGGTTGTAGTTCACTCCCAGGTACTCGATGTTGTAGTGCACGTGGTGCAGGTGGAAGCCGACGTAGCTTATGAAGCGCGCGACCGGAGCCGGCCACAGGTAGGGCCAGCCAGCGAGATACAGGAGCGGGGTCAGCGTCGCCCCGAACAGCACCCAAGGCGGCAGCAGAGCCGACAGACCCAGCGTCGGCAGCGTCCCAGCCCGCCGGCGCAGCGCGACCACGTACAGCCAGTGCAGGAACAAGATCGGCGGCAAGAAGAACGTGTTGTGCTTGGTCAGCATGGCGGCGGCCAGCACCAGCGAAAACAGCAGGCCGCGACGCAGGCGCTGCCGCGCATCCTGCGCCAAAAGCGCCCACAGATAGGCGAGCGTGGTGAAGAAGATAAACGCGGTCACGGGGGCATCGAAGCACGACAGCTGCGAGTGAAAAAACAGCCGCGGCTGCAGCAGCGTCAGTGCGGCTGCCGTCAGTCCCGCCAAGCGCGACAGGCAGAGCACGCCGAACAGATACACCGCGGCAACCAGCGCACCGCCCAGGAGCTGAGTGGGCAGCCGCAGCGCTGCGCTCTGAGACAGCAGGCCCAGCGTGCGATGGCGCTGGGCATACGCGATCGGATGCAGGCCCGGCTCGCGGTCACACTGGCAGCGATGCAGCAGCCGCCAGGACAGACCGAACAGCGTCTTCATCAGCGGCGGGTGCTCGCTGTTGTAGCCGAGCCAGCGGTCGATGACCTGACGGTTGGCGAAGGCCAGCTTGGGCCCGCGCTGCAGCCCCTGCAGCGACTCTTCGAGATAGCCGACGTGGTTCTCAGCGGCTTGGAAGTAGTAGCCCTCGTCGCGCGTAAAGCCGAGGCTGCGACTGGCCAGGGCCAGCGCCAGCGTGCTGATCAGGCAGAGCAGCAGCGCCAGCCAGCCATCGCTGCGGGTCAGGCGACTGCCGCGCAAGGGGGAGGATGGCTTGCTCATCGGCGTAGCTCCGCGAGGAGGCCGACGTGGTGATGCGGTGCACTTTCCGCGGACACCCGCAGGCGCAGGCTGTGCGGCGCATCGGCCATGGTGCTGCTGGTGGCGGGCAGCGGCAGCGCGATGTGACTGAGCTGCCGCTCGCTCTCGGTGGGAGTTAAGAGCAGCGGCTGCGGCACCACCTGCCCGTCGAGCTCGACGAGCACTTCGGCCGGGCCGCTGGCATTTTTGCGCGCGTGGTAGTCATGCAGTCCCAGCCACAGATGCAGGCTCGCGCCACGCCAGGCCGCGGCCGGAATGTTCGAAAAGTGCAGCTCGGTGACGCGGCCGGTGCCGACGCTGATCGAAAGGCCATAGCGCGGTCGATAGGCGATCTCTAGCGTGCGCCGCTCGACGCGGCCCAGGGGACAGACAAACGCCCCAGCTGGCCCCGGCGGCGGACAGGCGGAGGGCAGCGGCCCCTGAAAGAGGCAGGGCTGCGACTCCGGCGGCGGCCCAGCAAGCGCGCTCGACGGGCTAGCGGGCGGCAGGTATTGCAAAACACTTGCATCTAGAAAGTGCTCGACGAAGTCGTAGCTGACCTCGACCGCCACTTGACGATAGCGACGCAGCACAAAGCCACCGAACTGCCGCTCGCTCTCGGTGGTAAGGCCGTGGGTGTCCTCGTGCCGCGCGCCGCCGAAGCCGAGCTCAAAGATGTTCGGATAGCGTCGGCCATCGGGGCGACCGAGCATGGCAATCGGCATCAGATCGCCGAGCTCGGTGCGCACCAGCGGATCGATCCACGCCGGAGCTACGGCGATCAGATCCTGCTGGCCGATCTCGCTGCGCAGGGCCGCGGCTGCGGCCTGTAGCTCGGCGGTCTTGGGTGCGCGCCGCGGTCCCAGCAGGCCGAGCGCGATCTCCAGCAGGGCCACACCAACCACGGCCGCCAAGCCCACCAAGCCCAGGATGCGCGTCGGCCCGGTCGCCGGACTAGTCAAAGAAGGCCTCGGTGCGAATCTGCCGCTTGCGACTTACGCCGCGCGCCACCAGGCCAGCCTTGACCTCTTCGATCATCTGGCCGTTGCCGCACAGATAGAAGGTCGGCTCGCGCAGGCTGGGCAGGAGCTCAAGGACCGGCCCAGTGACTCGCCCGCGCAGTCGCCAGAAGCCCTGCGGCTGCGACAGATAGATCTGGGCCGAGAAGCGCGGCTGCCGCGTCGCGAGCGTGCTGAGCTCGTCCTGATAGAAGACATCGGCCTCGCTGCGCAGTCCCCAGAACAGGAAGACGCGGCCGGTCTCGGCTCGACGCAGCGTCTCTTCGATCATCGGGAGCATCGGCGCAATGCCGGTGCCGGTCGCGACATAGACCACGTCGCCGCTGTGCGCGAGCTCGTTGACGAAGAAGCCCATCGGGCCGGTATAGGTGATGGCCTCGCCGATGCGCAGCGCCGCGAAAAATCGCGAGCCAACACCGTCGGAAAGTAAGCGCAGGACGAGCGCCAGCTCACCCCATCGTTCGGGCGGCGAGGCTATCGAGTAGCTGCGCAAGATGGGGTTCTGATCAGCATCGGTGCCGACGCGAACCGAGATGAACTGACCCGGACGAAAGCGCAGCTCGGACGGCGGTCCGGCCGACCCCAGATCGGTGGCGGTAGGGCCGTTGAGCGAGGCGGCGGCGGCAAAGACAAACTCGTCGGTTTGCTCTGCCAGCCGACGGCGAGCGAGCAAGCGCGCCTGTTGGATTCGACTAGACACGGGTGGTAAGGTAGCGAGATGCAAAGAAACGGTCGAGAGTCGAGTTTCGTCGGGCCCATGGGTAGCTACCGCCCGACGTGGGTCCTGCTGGCCTGCGCCGCGCTGGGGCTGTCGCCGCTTGCCGGCTGCAGCAAGAAGGAACGAGCCGCGAGCAGCGGGCCCAGTCCAGGGGGTCTGCCGCCGCTGGCCAGCCGCTCGGCCGGCAACGCCAAGGCAGCCAATCCGCACGCCATGCCCGCCGACCACCCGCAGTTCCTGCAGCCGCGCCCGCTGCCGGCTGAAGATCCGGCCAGCCCGCCTTCGACGGCGACCCCGCCTAGTGCGACCGCTCCAACGGCAGCAGCGCCGGCGGCGGCCAATGTCGAAGGGGCGGTGCGCGGCTCGCTGGTCCTCGATCCCAAGCTCAAGGACAAGGCCAAGCCGGGAGCGGTGATCTTCCTCTCGGCGCGCGGAGCGCAGGGAGGAGCGCCGGCCGGGCCACCGCTGGCCGTCAAGCGCCTGACGGTGGGGAGCTGGCCGCAGCCCTTTGAGCTCTCAGCTGCCGACGCCATGATGCCTGGCCTGACCCTGCGCGGTCAGGTGGTGCTGGCGGCCCGCATCGACCAAGACGAAGACGCGATGACCAAGCAGCCCGGCGATATCGAAGGCAGCTTGGTGGTCAACGTCCCGGCGAACACGGTGGAGCTACGCCTGGACAAGCTGCGCACCGAGGCGGCCGGCGCGCCCTCGCCTCCCGGCCTGGGAGCGGGGATGGGCGGCGGCAGCATGCACGGCGGCATGGGCGATGTGCACCCGCCCTCGCCACACTAGGCGTCCGCGGTGTTGATCGCGCGCTTGTCAGGTCGCCGGCGCGGCCACAGCGCGTAGACCAGCAGCGGGAAGAAGTAGACAAGCTCGGTGAGCAGCACGCGGTAGCCGTAGGGGGACAGCAGGCGGGCGCCAATCGGTGCGACGGGGATGGGGCGAATGGGGGCGAAGTAGCGATGGAGGTCGAGCGGCCAAGCCAGCGCTACCCCCAGCCCGCCATCGGTCAGGGTATCGAGCAGGCCATGGCTGGCCACCAGCCCGGTGAGGAACAGCCCCAGGCGCAGTCGCGAAAGCCCGCTGCGATGCTGCGCGCGATAGAGCACCCACATCCCGCACAGGCCGCAGGCGGCGGCGGCGACCAGCGAGTGTGAGGCGCCCCGGTGACCAAACGGAGCGCGGTAGGGAATGTGCAGAGCAAAGGCGATCACGTCGGCATCGGGCAGGAGGGCCAGCGCGGCGCAGATCGCCATCACCCCTAGCAGTGAGCGCGGTCCCAGGTACGCCTGGTGATAGAGCCGAGCGGCGGCCAAGCCGACGGCGATATGTCCGATGCTGGCCATGCGCCGCTCTCCACGCTAGCGAACTGCCGGTCCGGCTGTCCACCGGGGTTCTCTGCGGAGGCCGGCGGTCAACCGCGCCCCTGCGCCCGCCCCCTACGCAAGCCCCACCGAACACAGCGACGAACATGATACATTGAGCAGGCATGCGCTCTGCCCACGGCCTACCTCTTGTAGCCCTGGCGAGCATCCTCCTCTACATAGGCTGCGATGCTCCCATCGACGGCTACGAGGTGCCGCCGCCGGACGGCGTCGAGGTCTACCGCGGCACCTGGGAGTATCGCTACGGCGACTCGCCCAAGCTACCGGGTGGCGAGCTCGCCTGGGCCAGCGACCGCCCGAGCCTCGACGACGGCGGCTGGCGGCCGGCCCCCACCACCTACAACCCACCGGGTCGCGACGGGCGGCAGTTTCTCTGGCTGCGCACTCGCCTGCCGGTGCCGCAGGGGCGCTTCGAAAAGCTTGCGCGGCCGGTGCTGCACCTGACCTGGGCCGAGCAGAACTTCGAGGCCTTCCTCGACGGGAAGCGCATCGATAGTTTTGCCTGGAGTGAGCCGCCAGTGCCGCCGCGCTTCCCGGGCTTCTTGCATCACTTTCTCCCTCTGGGCAACGACTACGGCGGCAAGCTGCTGGCGCTGCGCCTGTACTCGCCGCATCCGCGCATCGGCGTGCCTGAGCCGCACTACTTTGGCGAGCACACGGCTGCCCTCAGCGGCCTCGTTCGCATGGGACTAGGGCCAGGCCTCGTGGGCATGCTGCTGATCACGGCCAGCTTGGCGCTGCTGGCACTTTACCTGGTGCAGCGGAGCGAGATCGATCTGCTGCTGTACGGCTTGTGCCTGATGAGCCTCGGCACCTATATGCTGTGCCGCTCCGACCTGCGGGCGTTCATCGTGCAGGCCCCTGTGGCCTGGTACGTGCTCGAGCTCTCCAGTCTGTGCCTGATGGGCGGTTTTGTTTCCCTCTTTGGCGCCCGCATCCTCGGCCCAGGCCGCATCCCCGTTCTGCCCTGGCTGGCAACCGCCTTTTTCGCCTATTTTTTCGGTAGCGCAGTGCTGGTCGTCGCGGGCCTAGTGCAGCTGCCTAGCGTCTCGGAAGCGCTGAAGCGCCTGTTCCTGTCGGCGATGGTGGCCATCAGTCTGAAGTCGATCGCTAGTGCGCTGCGCGGCGAGGTGTACGGGCGCATCTTCTGCTTGGCATTTTTGATCAGCGCGCTCGGGGCCACCCGGCAGATGCTGCAGGCTCTGGGACTCGTACAGAACTCTGGCTTTATTGCGCACTACGTCGCTGCCCTATTCGCCTTGACGCTCGGCGCGATCCTGCTGCATCGCTTTCGCGCTGTGCAGCGCCGTCTGGCCGATCTGTCGACGATGATGCAGCTCAACTTTGCTTCGGCCCGCGAGACCTCGGCCGAGCAGCATGCCCAGCTGCTGTTGTCAGAGCTCTTGCGCATGCTCAACGCCGAGCGCGCGCTGCTGTTCACCTGCGCCGATGAGACCGGCCCCCTCTCCCTGTATGCCAGGCGCGAAGCCCCCTCCGGCTCAGCCGCCAGCCGGGCCGGGGATCCGCTGCTCGACTCGACCAAGAGCGTCCCGCCGCCCCTGCCCGCGCTGTGCCTGGAGGCGCAGCGGACGCGCCAGGTCGCGACGCGCAGCCAGCGCCACCGCGACGAGATCCGCGATCGCATTGCCGACCAGCTGAGCGAGCGCTACAGCGAGCTGGCCGAGCCCCTGCTGGCTCGCGGGCAGCTGCTTGGCGTGCTGTATCTCAAGGGGGGGAGCGCGGGCTTCGGCCGCGATGACAGCACGCTGGTGCACGGCCTCAGTCGCCAGATCGCACTCCTGCTGATGACTGCTCGCACCCACACGCTGGAGCAAGAGAGCGAGCAGGCGCAAAAGCTGCTGCGCGAACAAGAGCTTCTGCTGTCGCAGGTCGGCTGCCTGGCCCGCGGCGACCTTGAATCGCCGATCACCGTGCCTGTCGACAGTCAGCTGACCGCGGTCTCCACGCTATTAGAAGGTATGCGCAAGGATCTGCGGGGCAAGATGGCTGCGCTAGAAGGGGGACGCGCGGCGGTGCAGCAGCTCAACGAAGATCTGCGCTTTCAGATCGAGGAGCGCATCCAGCAGCTGCTGTCGCAGGCGCTGGGGGAAGGCGCCGCAGCCGTCGGTCGCAAAGGCAACAAGTGGCTCAAGGCCGGCGACATGCTGGCCGAAAACTATCGTGTCATCAGCATCCTGGGCCAGGGCGCCAGCGGCTGCGTCTACCAGGTCGAGCGCACCACTGATGGTCGCCACCTGGCCGCCAAGGTCATCTCGGAAAAAGCGCAGAAGGAAAGCATCCTGCAGTTCGCGCGAGAAGCGCAGATCCTCTCGCTGGTTACCGATCCCCACATCGCCTCCATCGTCGATGTCGACATCACGGATAGTGGCTCGCTGTTCCTGGTCATGGAGCTGGTGCACGGCACGCCGCTCAGCCAGTGTCTGGAGCGCTATCGCGAGATCCCGCGCGCCCGCTCGCTGCTGTGGCAGATCGCCTCTGGCCTCAAGACCGTGCACCGACTGGGGGTGATTCACCGCGATCTTAAGCCGGCCAACGTCCTGGTGGCGGACCTGGCCGAGGGCCCGCAGGCCAAGCTGGTCGACTTCGGGGTGTCGACCATGCACCAGCCCGACACCAACCTCACCGACAGCGCCGAGCGCGAGCAGCCTGGCCTGCTCCTTGGCTCGCCGATGTATCTGGCCCCCGAGCTGGTGGTGGGCTCGCGCGATGCGCGGCCGCCGGCCGATATCTTTAGCTTTGGCGTCGTGGCCTTCGAGGTCCTGACCGGTAGCCTGCCCTTTGCCAAGCCGCCGGTCGTCAGTCGCTATCGCGGCGAGCCGCTGCGCCCGGCCCGCTTGGCGACGCTGCGCGCCGATGCCCCGGCCTATCTAGTCGAGCTGATCGAGCGCTGCTTGAGCGAAGACCCGGCGCTGCGCCCGACCGCCGCCGAGCTTGTGGACGTGCTGACCCCGGCCGATCTAGCCAGCGGCAGCCTGCCAGCCGGCAGCGGCCCCGCGGTGCAGCTATGAGAGAATACGAATGGACGATCGGGGGCGATGCGTGTCGGCAGCGACCCGCCCCCCGGCAGGAGTGAGGGTGGAACAGTTCGTCGGACAGCGCATCGGCAACTACCGCATCCTGCGCCAGCTTGGCGAAGGGGGGATGGGCGTCGTCTACGAAGGGCTGCGCGAGGACATCGGCAGTCGGGCGGCGATCAAAGTGTTGCGGCCCGAGTATGCGATGAAGGCGGAGCTAGCGGCCCGCTTCTTCAACGAGGCGCGCGCCGCCAACCTCATCGAGCACCCCGGCATCGTCAAGATCTTCGACTACGGTCAGCTGCCGTCGGGCGCCGCCTACCTGGCGATGGAGTATCTGGCCGGCGAGTCGCTGCACACCCGCCTGACGCGGGAAAAGCGCCTGAGCGAAGCCGACACCATCCGCATCGGTCGCCAGGTCGCCATGGCGCTGGCCGCCGCGCACGCCAAGAAGGTCATTCATCGTGACCTAAAGCCCGAGAACATCATCCTGGTGCCGGATATCGAGGCGCCAAGCGGCGAGCGGGCCAAGATCCTCGACTTTGGTATCGCCAAGCTGGCGCGCGAGCACCGCAGCGGGCTGACCACTGATACCTCGGTGGTCATGGGCACGCCGATCTACATGTCGCCAGAGCAGTGCAAGGGCGGCAAGACCGTCGGCGACCGCGCCGATGTCTATGCCCTGGGGGTCATGCTGTTCGAGATGCTGTCCGGGCGCACGCCGTTTATCGCCGACGAGCCTGGCGAGTACATCGGCATGCATCTGTTCAAGGACCCGCCGCCGATCGGCAGCCTGGTCGAAAACCTGATGCCGAAGCTGCGCCTGTTGATCGACACGATGCTGCTCAAGGATGCGCAGAAGCGGCCGGCCATGGGTGCGGTGGCGATGGTGCTGCGCGACCTCAGCAATGTCAGCACCGACGTCAAGTCGATGGCGGCTCTGCTCGCCGAAGGCAACCTGGACGACGACACCCTGCAGTCTGACAGTGCGCTGGGCCTAGCCAAGACCGAGTCCGCCCTGCCGACGGTCGCCAAGCCCGCGGCGGCGCTCCCGGTGGGCTCACTGGCCAAGCCGCTGCCGGCCATTCGCATTCCAGCCGCCCTCAAGCAGCCGGCGGTGGCGCTGTCACCGCTCAGTCAGGGCGTCGATGCCCTGGCCAAGACCCAGCCTGACCGGGATCGGGCCGCCGTGCCGGCCGCGGCCCTGGAGCAGACGGTAACCGAGGAGCAGCCGCCCACCGCCGTGCCGCCGCCACCGCTGCCGCCGCCCACCAGCGAGCGCGCCGAGCCGGAGCGCGGGGCTGCCCCGGGGGAGCCACCGACCGTCAAGGGCCGCAAGGTACGCGCCCCAGCCGCCCCAGCCGGAGCGGCGGCGGACTCCAATGAGGCGGTGACGCAGCGCCCAGCAGCCTTCACGCCGGCCTGGCAGCAGGTTCAGATCGTCACCGCTGGGAGCAATGCCCTGGAGTCGCTGGATACGGTGCCCCCGAGCCCTGACCCCGACGAGCTGGAACGCAGCAAGAAGCGACGCTCGCTGGGCAAGCAGCTACGCCGCCTGCGCTTCCGTCTGAAGAAGCGCGTCTATGGCTGGTTTGGCGTCAACCTCACCGACCAGCGCAGCACGCCGGCCCGCACCACCTCGCCCGGACAGTACACCCCGATCTATGCCCTCTCGCTATTGGCCGTCGTGGTCATCGGTGCCGCGATCTGGTGGCGGCGCGCCAGCGCTCCCCAGCCAGCCACCCCGGTCAGCGGCCAACCGATCGATCGCGAGAAGCCGCCGGTCGCTCCGCCGGGCGTCGAGATGCCCAGTGTCGAGCCAGAGGATCCGACGCCGATGCCCGAGGCCATCGCCCCGCTACCCGACGAGGTCAAGGCCTACCTGACCGCCGCCAAAGAGAAAGAAGACGAAGGCAACGTGCCGGCGGCGTACAAGCTCTTGCGCGCGCCGTGCAAGAAGCTCAACCATCCCGCGCTGTGGAGTGCGCTGGGCCGCTACGCCTGCCAGCTTGAGAACGCCAAGGGCGCCAACGAAGCGCTGTCGCGGCTCTCGCCCGAGACGCCGCTCAACGCTCGCGATCGGCAGAAGCTGATCCGCAAGTGCGAAGCGCTGGGTCTGCTGCGCAACGAAAGTGGCCTCTTCGAGCCCCGCAACTGAGGTCTATGCGCGTGCGCCCACTCCGTCTGCCCCTGCGCCTCTTGGCCACCCTGATCGGGGCGGGCCTGATCGCGCTTGGGCTGGCTGGCTGTGGCCCGGCTGCCGACGTGCGCAGCGATGTTCCGGCCACCCAGACCGTCACGCCCTACGCTGGTGAGTGGCACGCCCGCTACGGCTCCTCCCCCCGGGCCAAGGATGGCTCGCTCCTGTGGGCCAGCGAGAGCCCCGATCCCGATCCTTGGCCCACCACCTCTGCCCTGCACAATCCCGCCGTGCGCGCGCCAAGTGACCAGGCCGCCCCGAAGACCACCGCGGACGCGACGCGATCCGAGCTGTGGCTGCGCACCCGCCTAGTCGGCCCCTCGCCATACGAGCCAACCCTGTTTCTGCACGAAGTCGATCAGTGTCTAGAAGCCTACCTCGACGGTGTCCTGCTCTTGCGCTTTGGTCCGATGGACGCCCCGCAGGACCAGTTCGTCGCCAAGCGACCGATCTACCTGCCGCTTGGACCGCAGTACCAAGGCCGGCTCCTGACCCTGCGCTTTCAGTCGAGCTATCCCAACATCGGCATCATCCGCCCTCCCCTGTTCGGCGGTCGCGCTGAGCTCTTAGCCGATACCGTACGACGCGGGCTGCCGTTCCTTGCCGTCGGCATGATCTCGCTCCTGCTGGGCGTGGGGGTGCTGGCGCTGTATCTGGTGCAGCGTCGCGAGCGGCTCTATCTGCTGTATGCGGCGCTGTGCTTGCTGCTCGGCCCGTATCAGCTCAGTCGCTCGCTGGCCCGCGGCTACCTCTTCGATCATCCGGCGCTGTGGCGCTACATCCTGGTGGGCAGCTTCTGCTTGCTAAGCGGCGCGATGTGCGCCTTCGTCGCGCACCTGTTTCAAGAGCGCGTGTCGCGCTACCTGCGGGCCATGAGCCTAGCCAACCTGCTGCTCTTTGTCGTCGGGATGGGCCTCACGCTGGGCGGCGTGATTCATCTTGAGACCTTCTTCCGCGCCGCGCTGCTGTTCTGGCTGCCCTTCCTGATCAGCATCGGCGTCACCGCCATCGTTGGCCTGCTGCGCGGCAATCCCGATGCCCGCATCCTCGCCTGGGGCTTGCTGGTGACCTCGCTGCTCGCCCTGCCGCAGCTCCTGGGCACGCTCGATGTCGTCGGCGTCAACGTCGATCTGCGCGCGCTCATCGCCCTGGCCTTCCTGATCGCCATGGGCGCCATCCTGGTCCGTCGCTATCGTCGCTTCCTCAAGCGCATGGCCGACTACGCCGTGGTGATGAGCATGAGCCTGTCGAGCAACGAGCAGAGTGGCAGCCACGAGCACGCCCACCGCACGCTCAAGGCGCTGCAGCGCCTACTCGATGCCGAGCGGGCCTTCATGTTTCTCTGCCGCACCGATGGCAGCAACCTGTCGATCTTGGCGGCTCGCGATGAAAAGGGCCGCGTCGGCAACCTCTCGCCGGCCAGCACTGGCCACGATCAGCGGGTCATCGAGGCCGCGCTGCGCAAGCGCCGGCCGGTCAGCCGCAGCCGCTACATCCGCCGCCCCGCCGAGGGCAGCGACGACACCGAGACGCCGCCCTTGCGCCAGAGCGTGATGGCCGCCCCGCTGCTGGTGCAGGGACGCTTGCTCGGCCTGCTGTATCTCGAAGCGGCGCCCTCGCGCGGGGACTTTGCGACCGAGGATCTCGACATCCTGATCGAGCTCGGCAACCAGGTGGCGCTGACCTTGACCGCCACCCGCGCCGACCATCTTGAGGTCAAGAGCACCCACACCAGGAAGCTCCTCGGCGAGCAGTGGAGCCTGCTGCAGGCCGCCACCCGCCTAGCCGCCGGCGAGCTGCAGCAGCCGATCGTCGTCGATGATGCGCAGGAGCTGGCCCCGCTGGCCCGCGCCATCGAGAGCATGCGCCGCGATCTTTTGGCCAAGCTGCGCGAGCTTGAGGCCAGCCACGAAGCGGTGCAAAAGCTCAACGCCGATCTGCGCTATCAGCTCGACAAGCGCCTGCAGCGCGCGCTCAAGCAGACGCCCGAGAGCCCCAGCTCGACCTCGCTGACCGCCCCACCCCTCGACGGAGATCCGACCGCCACAGCCCCCGCCGAGGGCCCACCGGCCGCCGCTCTGCTGGGGCGGCACTACCGCATCATCTCGCTTCTCGCCGAAGCGGCTGGCAGCCGCCTTTACGAAGTGCAGCGCCAGACCGACCGCCGTCGCTTCGCCGCCAAGGTGCTGACCGGCAACCCCAGCGCAGCCCTGCTCGCGCGCTTTGTGCGCGAGGCCAAGATCCTCACCGCCGTCCGCCACCCCAACATCGTCTCGATCGTCGATATCGACCGCACCGCCGACGGCATGATGTTCTTGGTCACCGAGCACCCGGCCAGCACCCCGCTGGCCGCCCGACGCGACCTCTACGGCGATGTCGATCGCGGGCTGGCGGTGCTTGGCCAGGTGCTGGCCGGTCTTGCCGCCCTGCACGACAGCGGCATCGTCCACCGCAACCTGCAGCCCGCCACCATCTTGGTCGTTGAGCAGGAGGGCGAGCTGCGGGTCAAGCTCACCGACTTTGGCCTGTCGTCGGTCCTTGAGTCGGCGCAGACCGATCTAAGAGAGCTGGCCTCGCAGACCGCGCTGCCCCCGGCCCGGGAGGACGAGCCAGCGACCGCGCCTGGGCTGGCCGGTGCGTCGAGCGGCGAAGGTCGGCCGGCCTGGATGTACCGCGCCCCCGAGCTAGCGCAGGGGCTGCGGCATGCCAGTCCGCACTCGGACATGTTCAGCCTCGGCGTCATCGCCTATGAGCTCTTGACCGGCGAGCTGCCGCTGGCCGAGCCCGCCACCGAGCTCTCGCGTCGCGAGGAGCCGCTGCGCATCCCGCCCCTGCGCGACAAGGTCCGTCGGCTGCAGCCACGGCTCGCCAACCTGCTCAGCGCTTGTCTGCATCCGGATCCGACCCAGCGCCCAACCGCAGCCGCGCTGCTGCAGGCCCGGCGCGAGATCAAGGTCTCGCTGGATGAGCTGGTGGGCATGCTGTCGGCACTCGGCGATGCCAAGGCCCGCGAGCTCTTGCAGCGTGCCGGCACGCGCCTCGGGCTCAGCGGCGACGAGCTGACGCCGGCCCAGGCGCTGCAGCTGCTCGACGATCTGGCGGGCCAGCCGGGCCTGATCGGCGTCACCGCTCGCTTCGCCCGGGCCCGCGCTGCAGCACTCTTTGCCCAGCCAGGCAGCGACGGTCCCAAGCCCACTCCCTGAAACACGGTGAAACGAATTTGTTTCACCCTGAAACAGTACCCCCGGCGGGGCCTGTGCGGCGCCCTGGCACGTCGATTGCTCTAGCCTGGCCCATTGAGTCGGCCCTCCTCCTCCCCCCTTGCTCTGAGGCTCCCATGCAGATCCACAGCTTCTTCGACGCCGCCACCTATACCTTGAGCTACGTCGTGTTCGATCCCGACAGCCACGATGCCGTGATCATCGATCCGGTGCTCGACTACGACCCGCTGGCCTCGCGCGTTAGCCTGCACTCCGTCGAGCAGCTTGCCGCTTTCGTGCGCCAGCACGGCCTGCGCCTGCACCACATCTTGGAGACCCATGCCCACGCCGATCACCTAAGCGGCGCCCAGGCCCTCAAGCAGAAGTTCGGGGCCGGCGTGGTCATCGGCGAGCACATCACCACCGTGCAGGCCGTCTTCAAGGGCATCTTCGGCCTGCCCGACACGTTCCGCACCGACGGCAGCCAGTTCGATCGCCTGCTGGCCGACGGGGGCCAGCTAGAGCTCGGGCGGCTGCGGCTGCAGGCCATCCACACCCCGGGCCATACCCCGGCCTGCCTGAGCTACCTGATCGGCGACGCAGTTTTTACCGGCGATGCGCTGTTCATCGAAGACTACGGCACCGGCCGCTGCGACTTCCCGCGCGGCAGCGCCGAGGACCTGTACGACTCGGTGCACGACAAGCTCTACCGCCTGCCCGACGACACGCGCGTCTTCGTCGGCCACGACTACCTGCCGGGCGGCCGCGACCTGCGCTACGAGACGACCATCGGCCGCGAAAAGCGCGAAAACATCCAGCTCCGCGCCGACACCGCCAAGGCCGACTTCGTCGCCTTCCGTCGCCGCCGCGACGCCACGCTCAGCCCGCCGCGCCTGCTGTTCCAGAGCGTCCAGGTCAACATCGACGGCGGTCACCTGCCGCCGGCCAGCCCGCAGGGCGCGCGTTTTTTGCGCATTCCGCTCAACCTCGGCCAGCCCGTCGATGACGCCGGTACGCCGCGGCCCGCCCAGCCGCAGGGCTAGGAGATGGGATGGCGAAATCGGTCGTAACGAGGACAAGCGGGACTGAGTCGGACGACAGCGCGCCGGGGGC